>NZ_JABWMG010000006.1:0-171919 GCF_013366455.1 Salinivibrio sp. EAGSL
GGGATAAAAATCTCGCTAAAATTTAGGATTGACGACATACTCGTTTGTTATGTGCAAATTTCACACAACCTATTGATTTCATTAACCCTTACAACTGAACTATTAGGCTCAAACTTCGGATTAAACCAAATGGCACTTACTCCAGCATTAATCGCGGGCAGAATGTCATTATCGAGGGAATCACCAACCATAATGAGGGAATCATGACTTACACCAAGTTCTTGGGCTATTTTATGAAAAAACTCAGGTGAACCTTTACCTAAACCTAAATTAGCTTTACAAAAATAACCAGTTAGAAACTGAGCTAAACCAACACGTTCAAATGCTAATTTGATATCGCTTTCAGATGAGTCGGCCGCATTAGTAGCAACGTAAATAAGATGATCTCTTGATAGATTTTCTAGAATCTCATGAGCACCATTAACGGCTTGAACCTCAGTCCAATCACACATTTTTCCTTTTTGATTAGGAAAATCAACCATTAATGTGTCACCCCAATCAAATAAGTATATTTTGTTCAAATATGCCTCCTTGCACATAACGCCTTGCTCACCGGTAAGTTAGGAGCATAGCGAGTAATTTATCCGTGTGCAGCAACTTGTTAGGCCTTGGGTGGTAATATCTTTCGTCTAGAAGAAAGTTCGTATATAGCTTGTATGAGCTCATCTTGGTCATCGTGCTCAGTGATAACAAATAGCTTAACTCCATGCTTTCTAGACAGATTAATCTTTCGTTTATCCCTTTCAATAGTTTTATTAAATGCATCCTCGCCACCAAAGAAGTCGACAGGCTCAAAGTGTTGCTTCCCATGATATTCTACTGCAATTTTCCAGTTCGGAAACCATATATCGAAATGCTGGCGTCCTAACCAAGATGGTTGACCATGCTGTATTACCTTTGTTTTGAAAAACTCACCCTCTAACTTCCTATAAAGCTCAGTTTCAGAAACCCACCCCTCTCCGATCTTGGGGACTCCTAATAACTCCCTTGCTTTATTTTCTGCGTCTTTAGAGATTTCTTTAATTTCCCCCAAATGATCGTAGGCAGAGTAATAAGCTTTTATTTTCCAATTTAACGCAGGTTTATCCCATAAAGGTGCTCCATTGAATAAGCTATGATCATATAAGTTTCCATTTGGCAGCCATGAATCGAATATAGCAAACCAGTCTTCATTTTCTTCACCATATTCAGTAAAACATTCAATAATCTTTTCTTTGTATAACGCTTGATTATTGGTAATAAACTTCGTTTTCCTTCCTCCGCACATTAGCAATATATCAATGAGGTTTGCCTGGAGGCCTATTTTCCTCTGGATATTTATTCTTAGGTTAGAAGAATGAGTACTTGTTCCCGTTAGAACTTTTGGCTCGGTTTTCTCTAAGTAATCGTCATATTTTTCAAGACCAAGAAGGCAGTCGTATGCCCAAAAAAGACAGTAGCTGGATAGTTTATCTTCATGCTTATACAGCTCAGAAATATATATTAGAAACTCTGAGAGTGATTCAAAACCTTTTTTGTTCCATTTAGCTAATAGCTTGTACAAATAGACAAAGACATATCCAATATTGCCATCTATATCAATGAAGTCACCAAGGTCGAGAGATTTTTCGATCTTTCTGTAGAACGCTTTTTGTTGAACATCCATATCCTCCTCAGATGGAAAATACCCACCGAACTCCGGTACTAGCATAAATTTCCTTCGTGTGGCCTAACATTGTATTAGTATGCACGCTCGATTACCCAAAATCGTTATACGCACTCTTACCTTACTAACTGACTGTTATAAATGGAATTTATTGCGTATCATGCATATCTCTTTTCCGCGAAAGTGTGCATGCCGTCTATCCCTACTCGGGCGTTCACACTATCCCCAAGCGTTGAACTGTAACCACATGAATAATAAATTATTTTTATCGCCCATTCCGAGATAGTGTGAACCTGTCACGGATAAACGCGCATGCTTTTTCCTGTATCTAGCCAATAAGCTGATTAACCATCCAAACATTCAACACGCTACCGCCGATCAGTTTTCGGCACCTAACACGCCATTTGATTGGCTAATTTGCGGGTTAGTGTATCAAGCGCTGTGTTGCTTTTCGTGCGCTATTATCCAAAGTGTTAGCCAAGCCATGTTTTGTGAAATGGGTGCAAAAAAAGCGGCCTGGGTGGCCGCTTGGGGTCTCGACGTGGTTTGCCTTACCGCGCAAAGCGGGTGGCGTGGAAGGCGAGGTGTTCATCAATAAAGGTATTGATGAAAAAGTAGCTGTGGTCGTAGCCCGATTGCATGCGCAAGGTGAGCGGGGAGTTGTGTTTCTCTGCCGCTTGTTTCAGGGCTTGCGGGTTAAGCTGCTCGGCCAAAAAGCCGTCTTTATCGCCTTGGTCCACCAGCATCGGCATGGCGGTGGGGCCTTGGGCGAGTAACACGGTGGCATCGTAGGCTTGCCATGTTTGTTCGTCATCGCCTAAATAAGCGCTAAAGGCCTGTTTGCCCCACGGGCACTCGGTGGGATGACAAATGGGGCTGAACGCCGAAATGCTGCTGTAGCGTGAGGGATTACGCAAACCAATCACTAGCGCTCCGTGGCCGCCCATGCTGTGTCCGGCAATCGCGCGCTGGTTGTTGACCGCAAAGTGCGATTCAATCAGCTCGGGCAGCTCATTGGCGACGTAGTCGTACATCTGGTAGTGCGACTGCCACGGCGCTTGGGTGGCATTAACATAAAACCCCGCCCCTTGGCCGAGATCGTATTGATCGGCGTCCGCCACACCCTCGCCACGCGGGCTGGTGTCCGGCGCCACAATCGCCATGCCCAAGGTGGCGGCTTGTTTAAACGCTCCGGCCTTTTGCATAAAGTTTTCGTCGGTGCAGGTCAGGCCCGAGAGCCAGTAGAGCACGGGCACCGGTTGGGTGTTGGCTTTCTCAGGCAGAAAGATCGCAAACGTCATTTTGCCGTTGGTGGCACTAGAGTCATGCTGCCAACGTTGGTGCCAACCGCCTGCGACTTTGTTTTCGCTTATTTTTTCTAGTTGCATGGTTATTCTGCCGCCGCGTTGCCACGGCGGCCGTCCTGTTATTGGTCCATGTGGATCACGCTGCGAATGCTTTTGCCTTCGTGCATCAGTTCAAAGGCGCGGTTCACTTCATCAAGGCCCATGGTATAGCTGATAAATTCTTGCAGGCCAAACTCACCATCGAGGTAACGCTCAACAATGCCGGGCAGCTCGGAGCGGCCTTTTACGCCACCAAACGCCGAGCCTTTCCAAACGCGCCCTGTTACCAGCTGGAATGGACGGGTTGAAATCTCTTGGCCGGCGCCAGCAACCCCAATGATCACTGACTCGCCCCAGCCTTTGTGGCAACATTCTAGGGCTTGGCGCATCACATCGACATTACCGATACATTCAAACGAGTAATCAACGCCGCCGTCGGTCATCTCGACAATCACTTGCTGGATAGGTTGATCGTGATCGTTAGGATTAATCACATCGGTGGCACCCAGCTGCTTGGCAAGGGTGAATTTGCTTTCATTGATATCAATGCCAATGATGCGGCTTGCGCCGGCCATACGGGCACCGATGATGGCTGACAGGCCAATGCCACCCAAGCCGAAAATCGCCACGGTGTCGCCTTTTTCTACTTTGGCGGTGTTCATCACTGCGCCCATGCCGGTGGTGACACCACAGCCAAGCAAGCAAACTTCTTCCAGCGGCGCGGCTTTGCTCACTTTCGCCAATGAGATCTCTGGCAATACCGTGTACTCCGAGAAAGTCGAGCAGCCCATGTAGTGGAAAATGGTCTCGCCATTAATCGAAAAGCGCGAGGTGCCATCGGGCATCAGGCCTTTGCCTTGGGTTTCACGCACCGCGCCACATAGGTTGGTTTTGCCAGATAGACAGAATTTACACTCGCCACATTCGGCAGTATAAAGCGGGATCACATGGTCGCCCACTTCTACGCTGGTCACGCCCTCGCCGACCATTTCAACAATGCCGCCGCCTTCGTGGCCAAGAATAGAAGGAAATACCCCTTCAGGATCGTCACCCGATAGGGTAAAGGCATCGGTATGACATACACCGGTAGCGACGATTCTGACAAGGACTTCACCTGGCTTAGGTAACTGAACGTCGACCTCTTCCATTTTCAGGGGTTCACCTGGCCCCCATGCGACCGCGGCTTTTGATTTGATATGCGTTTGTCCCGGCTTGATTGTTAGTGCCATTGGAGAATCCTTTTTGTTCACGATTACGACCTGACTATGCTAACTAAGTTAGTTTTAGTTATAATCTGGCAAAATTGAAAATCATTATTTCACTTTCGTAATAATATGTGTCAGTGAATATAGACAGGGTAGACGGTAATGGCACCCCATTGGGAAGGATTAAACGAATTTTTATCGGTGGCCGAGCATGGCAGCTTTACCCAAGCGGCTAATAAATTGGACATCACTGTGGTGTCGGTAAGTCGTCGGGTGGCTGCGCTTGAGGCGTATTTGGGGGTGAAGCTGTTTCATCGCACCACCCGCAAAGTGTCACTCACCGACGAAGGTGAGCTCTATTATCAACGCTGCCGCCCACTGCTCGCGGCCTTGGTCGATGCTGAGCAAACCATTACTCAATCGCAAGCGCTTCCTTCTGGGCTGGTCCGCGTCACTGCGCCGGTGAACTTTGGTGAGCAATATATTGCCCCGTTGCTTGCGCCATTTTTAACCGCTTACCCGCAAGTGTCGATCGATTTACACCTGACTAACCGACGCGTAGATCTAACCGATACCGGCACCGATGTGGCAATTCGTATTGGTCACTTACCCGACTCGAGCCTTAAGGCAAAACGGTTGGGATCGCGCCAATTAACCATTTGTGCCAGCCCTGGCTATTTAGCCGCTCATGGCTCTCCTGATTCACCCAGTGCACTCAGTCGCCATACCTGTTTGGTGGGCTCAAATGAACATTGGCATTATCAAAGCAGCGGTAAAATTCGCACACTGACCGTATCGGGAAAGTTACGCTGTAACTCTGGTGTAGCCTTACTCGATGCGGCTAAGCATGGTCTAGGCTTGGCGCAGCTGCCCCATTATTATGTGCAGGCAGCATTGGCAAACGACGAACTGGTTGAGGTATTAACGGATTATCGGGTAGACGATGAAGGTATTTGGGCGCTCTACCCCAGCGGACGCCAGTTACAGCCCAAGGTAGCCGCGTGGTTAGAGTTTCTTGCCGACCACCTGCCCGACCACCAGCTGCGTACAAGCACGTCTGCATCAATGGCCGCACGATAGAAAAATCGCCAGCACGGGGCCGGCGATTGTTGTACGCGCTCATTCAAAGATGAATTAATGACGCGACGCGCGCAAGGTACCTGTTGTCGGTTTGATTGCCGAGATTTTAAAGGCGCCGACATGTTGGTCGAGCGTTTGTGCCAGACCGGCTAAGTCTTGACTGCTGGCCTCTAGACTATGGCTATCTTCCAAACCGGCTTGTGCCGCTTGGTTAACATTATCCATGTTGACGTTGATTTCATTCGCCACGCTCGATTGCTCTTCGGTCGCGGTCGCAACATGGGTGTTCATATCTAAGATGGTGCTTACCTGCGTGGCAATGCTTTCTAGTGCTGTCAGTGCTTGCTCAGTGGCACGGTTACCCTCGGTGGTCAATGCCTTGCTGGTATCCATAGCATCAACGGCATTTTTCGCTTCTTGCTGAAGCTGATCAATGGTCGATTGAATTTCTTCGGTCGATTGTGAGGTTTTAGTCGCCAGGCTGCGCACTTCATCGGCGACCACCGCAAAGCCACGTCCAGCCTCACCAGCACGTGCCGCTTCAATCGCTGCGTTCAAGGCAAGCAAGTTAGTTTGCTCAGAGATCCCGCGAATCACATCCAGAATCGAGACAATCGACTGAGTTCGCTCGGCCAACGAGGTGATCACCGTTGACATGTTATCCATCTCAGTGTCGAGTTGGTTAATCGTCGCGGTTGCCTCGGTCAAGGTTTGCTTGCCGGCTTCGGTTTCGCTGTTCGCCGATGAGGCCGAGTCCGCCGCGCTAGACGCACTTTGCGAGATCTCATTAATGGTGGCGATCATTTCGTTCATTGAGGTGACCACCAACAAGGCTTGCTCGCTTTGTGACTCACCGCGCTTTAATGACTGCGCTGCTTTATCGCGCAATGATCCCGCCGAGCGGCCAAGCTCTTCACCAGTTTCGACCACGTTAGCGATGATTTGGTCGATTTTATCCACAAAGGTGTTAAACGCCTCTGAGATGCGAGTGATCTCGTTATTGCCGGTCACGGGCAAGCGCACGGTAAGGTCACCATCGCCTTTCGAGATATCTGCCAGCGCATGTTCTAAGCCTTTTAGCGGCGCGAATAAACGGCCGAGTAGCCACACCAGTACCAAGGTACAGCCGATAAAAATCAAGCCAATCGCGGTAAGCTGGGCGATGGCGATACCATTGGCGGCAGCATCGACTTCGGTGATGGGAATGCCGACATCAAACGCGCCCCAAAGACGGCCATCGACGTACACCGGCATCATGATGTCGTACACCCATACATCTTGCACATCGGCGTACCAGCGCGAATGCTGGGGCTGACCCTGGCCGGCACCGGCGACGGTATAATTATCGCTGTACACCTTATCAATTTTCTGTCTATCGCTATGGGCAATCGCTTTGATGTTTTTATCAATCATCACTGCGTAGCTGATGTCGTCTCGACCTTTAAGATCGGACACCATGTCTTGCAGATCAGCGGTAGGCGTGGAGGAGTTTTCTAAGATGTATTCCGCACGGTCGGCAAGTAGCTCAGCCTGTGCTTGCGAACGTTTAAGAATAATGCTGTCTATCTCGTCATGCGAGATAAAGGTAGTGGCCGTGATGCTTGCAATGGCCGCAACCGCAAACATGGCACAGACCACGATCAAAATGAGTTTTTTCACTACGCTGCCTTTTTAAATGATGGGGAAGGACTAAAGCCGTCACAACCGGCGCGTAATGTGCCGAAAAATTCAGTGTCGAACAGTATGAGAGACGGCTGACTTCCTCTCTGTACATAATTGTTGAACAGAATCATAGCGGTAGGTCATGAGTTAAACAAGTGATGCTTCGCAAAAGTGAAATTGGGCTGAGAGGTTAGCCGCAAAAATCATGATTATTAGTTGACTGAAGCGAAGCATGTTCGTGCCCAGCATAATCGGCAGTTAAGTGACGCCAAACCGCGTTGCCGGGAAGTAATTAAGTAATTTATGCACGATAAAGCAAAGCATCAAGGTGAGTACAATGGCGACTAAGTTGCTGCTGACTCGATATAAGGCATCGTACATAAAGTCTTGGTTGGGGCTTAAGTATTGCCCGAATAAGATCCCGAGCGTTGCCATGGCCCCAAACCCCACGCCTGAGCCACCGGCCTCTTTTAAATGCGCTTTAGCAAACAACATGGTGCCTATCCAAAGCAGCGGGATCACCAAGATCAGCACGTTAAACCAATCGTATAAAATAACTTGGCAGCCCACCCCATACACCACGCCCAACACAGTGCCAATCGCCCGTTTACGCGCATAACTGAGCGAGCCGTTCCAATGCATCGGGAACAGCAACAACACGGTGGTGGCTTGTGCTGAAATCGAATCGCGCAAATCAAACAGCTGAAAGATAAAAAACGAGACCGTCGCCAACGTCGCGCCCATGAGTGCTTCATGCCGCATCCGATGGGATTGTTTTCCCCCTGCGGGTGCAGCAGGCGGCTGGCGCGGCGTGACATCAGGAATTAACCAGGTGACGAGATACGCCACTGCGACCGATAACACATTCGCGCCCAGGTTACCGAAGATTAAGGTATTGATCGGTAAATCGGGATAACTCGCAAAATGAAGCATGATGCTAAGGCTTAACACGCTGTTGGCACCAAAAAGAAAAAAGCGCCCTTTTGACATGCAGGCAAATTTGTAGGTGAACAACAAGAATACCAAAGGCGTCATTAATCCTGGATGCGCGCCAAATAATCCGCCCAGCAGTCCAACTTCTAACCCACTGATCACTGCTGAGGCCAAAAGCTGACGCGCGGCACGGCCATTGATCACCGGGACAAGGCCGAGCAGCAACATTGGAGTGACGGTAAAAAACACCCCAAAGCTGCAGTCGAAAAACTTACAAATCGCGAATCCTAAGGTCGCGCCGGTGGCTATGCGCGCACATTGGCGTACATCATTATCGCTTAACGGGTGATGCCATAAATTCATTGCACTCGCCCTTAGTAGATGTAATGCAGCATACTCAGAAAACCCACTTGTGCTTTTGCGAGCAGACCGCTTATCGCATGATCAGGCACCAGTTGTACCGTGGCGCGAGCACCCGTTGGGAGGGCATGAGATGGCCATTCATCAAGTTGAATGTGCAGACGCATACGCTGTGCATCGCGTACCCACCGATTGGAATTGGTGGGTGAGGCTAACTGGCCATTAGCATCGATTTGACCTGCACTGACCCCCGCATCAACACTGGTAACATGGCCGGTATATAAAGCGCCGGGCTCACTGTCAAACGCCACTAGCGCGGTATAACCTGCCTCAATATCGCGCACACTTTTCTCACGAAAATCGGCAATCACTTGTGCACGTTCTGACACCAATGCCATGATTGGCTGGCCGGCACTGGCATAGGCGCCCACGTCTAATTGCAGGTTGGTCACTACGCCGTCATGGCTGGCTTTTACGGTGGTATACGATTGATTCAATTGCGCTTTCTTTAACTTGCTCAATGCCACTTGTTCGGCAATATTGCTGGCACCATCACCGCCCCGTTGAATTTGAAGCGCACTGACACGCGCTTTGGCAGCTTCCCATTTGGCGCGTGCAGTATCGGCCGCGCTGATCGCATCGTCACGCTGCTGCTGCGACACACCATTTTTAGCAAATAGAGCTTTTAATCGTGTTGCTTCGCGTGCTTTTTGTGCCAATACCGACGCGAGCGCCGAGACATCTTGGCGCGCGGCCATCAAGGAGGCATCGAGCTGAGCATTGCTTTGTCTGGCCTGGGCAAGTGCGAGCTTTGCTTGGTCGACGGCAATACGGTAAGGCGCGCTTTCAATCCGAAACAGCACATCACCTTGGTGAACGTCTTGGTTGTTGTCGACCGCAAGCGCGCTGACTGGGCCACTCACTTGTGGAGCCACTTTGGTGACGGTGCGTGTCACCATCGCATGAGGCGTGAGTGGCATCGTATTATCTGCGATTAAAAAATAACCGAAAAGGATCAGAAAACTGAGCGCCGCTATTTTTACCCAGCGAGAAAATTTTTCATCCGGTGTCATTCGTGCTTATTACCTTTACTTATCTACATTATGATTGATTAGTGTTGCACTGGAAAGTATCGCGCTGAACAGCGTCGCCCTAACAAGAACGAGGTATCGCCTTGCTTTTTATTCATCTTGAGAAGACGTTACGTAGTCGAGTGCGTTTTGATTGATGGTGACCAATACACGCTCTAAAGCCTCAAAATCTTCAGCGGCGATACCAGACAACAAATGTTTGCGTACCCGCAATACCCGCGCTTCGATACGCGACATTAATTCACAACCACTGTCGGTGACATGGACGGTTCGGGTTCGTTTATCTTCGGGTAAGCAGCGCCGTGTGATCAGCCCTTGTTCCTCAAGGTGCTTTAACGTGCGCATTAACGAGCCCAGCTCAATCTCTAACGCTTGCGCCAACTCACTTTGGCTGATGCCATCGCCCAATCGACGTAACATCCACAGCGCACTCCAGCGCGGATAACTGAGCCCAAGTGGTTCAAGCTCGGAATCGGCTACGCGTCGCCATAGTCGTGCGGTCCGTCCTAGATGTTCAGCTATCGACATATGTTCTGGATGTGAAGCGGTCATGCGATCTCTCCCTCAATCGTGCGCATTACTTAGCCTGCTAAGTAATAGAGCACAAGCAATATAAAATAGTTAGCAGGCTAAGTAAATATAAAAGTGATATAGATCACATAAAAATCGAAGAAGTTCGGATTCGTGCTTGCTCGCTGAGACCGAACAACTCTGATAACCTAATCATCGTCATCTTTCTGTTTATAAAGGCATTACCATGCAAGATCTTTATGATCGTTATATCCGTTATCGCAGTCACCGTGTTGAGGTCCCACTGGATCACAGTGACGCCAATAGTACGCCGATCACTATTTTTGCTCGTGAAGTGGTTGATACACGCCATCACGAAGCAGATCTGCCGTGGCTGGTGTATTTTCAAGGTGGGCCAGGCATGGAGTCTCCCCGCCCCAACGGCGCCACAGGTTGGCTAAAACGCGCATTAGACGATTATCGCGTGTTGTTGCTCGACCAACGCGGCACGGGCTTAAGCGCGCCGGTAAACCACCAAACGCTTGCCTATCTCACGCCTGCCGAGCAAGCAGCGTATCTGAGCCATTTTCGCGCCGACAGCATCGTGAAAGACGCCGAGTGTTTACGTGAGGCGTTAGGCATCAAGCAATGGGCGATCCTCGGGCAAAGCTTTGGTGGGTTCTGTGCCCTCACCTATTTGTCGTTCTTTCCGCAGTCCTTGTCTCGCGCATTTGTCACCGGTGGGATCCCGCCGCTCGAGGGACACGCCGATGCGGTTTATCAAAAAACCTATCAGCGTGTGGAAGACAAGAACCAGCAGTTTTTCGCCCAATTTCCCGATGCACAAGCCCGCTGTCACGAGATTGCCCAGTATTTGCAAAACAATACGGTGACGCTGCCAAACGGTCAGCCGTTTACCGTTGAGCAATTTCAAACGCTGGGACTGAATCTCGGTCGCGGCCATGCCGGGCTACCGCTGTATTACTTACTAGAACGAGCCTTTATAGAGGTAAATGGCGAGCGTACTTTAAGCTATCCGTTCTTAAATGCGATGCAGGCTGACCAAGGGTATTTAACCAACCCGTTTTACGCGATTTTGCATGAATCGATTTACTGCCAGCAGCAGGCGTCGCAGTGGTCAGCCCATCGGGTGCGCGATCAATTCCCGCAGTTCCACTATCAGCCCGATCAGCCGTTCCGTTTTACCGGCGAAATGGTGTATCCGTGGATGTTTGATCAACTGGCTACCCTTAAGCCGCTCAAAGACGCTGCCATGTTACTGGCAGAAAAGAGCGATTGGCCGGCGCTGTATGATCTGGATGCGCTGAAATGCAATACGGTGCCGCTCGCCTGTGCCACCTATGTGGATGACATGTTTGTCGAGTTCGATTATTCCCGTCAAACCTTGGCGCAGATTGCCAACAGTCAAGCGTGGATGACTAACGAATACGAGCACAATGGCATTGGTGTTGATGGTGAGCGGATTTTGAGCCGTTTGATTGAGATCGGCGATCATATTGCCGCAACCCAAGCGTCTGGTCGCGGTTGATTCGCACCGCTGCGGCCAATGGTGTCGCAGCGGACATTTTGTCCCTAACAAACTGTGATCTAATTCAAATCAATTATTCAGGGACAGGGAGGTGGTACGCTATCACTCAATACGGACTCCCCCAGTGAAACGTCTGAAAATATGCCCTTATCGTTATCGCCGCCCCGTATCGCTTACTCCAGGGATTTTTATCTTGGCTAGCCGAATAATTAGACACCGGTCAAGCGCTTGCATGTTAGGTGAATTGGCGTAGTATAAATGCGTTCTCTCGGGGAACAGGACGTTCCCAGCACGGTGTCGGCGCAAGAATGAGTGCCCCCATACATCGTCATTTTTCTTTTCAAACTTTGCGTTCACATAGATGAAAATTGTAAGTAAAACAGGCAAGAAAAGAGCCATCTTTTATAAATCTAGCGTTTTCTTTGATAAATTATGGTCACGCGACAAAACGCCCGTTTCTATTCTTTTGCTCGCCGTTGTCATCGGCTTTTTAGGCGGCGTTGTTGTCACCCTTTTCGAACTCGCGATTCATACCCTCTCTCAGTCAAGAACTGACTGGCTAGACAGCAACATTAGCTCAATGATTCCATTGGGATTACTCGCTTTTATTATCAGTGCCGGCCTGGCCTTAATGGGCTATTGGCTTGTTCATCGATTTGCGCCCGAGGCCGCTGGTTCAGGGATCCCTGAGGTGGAAGGCGCGATGGAAGGCATTCGACCTACGCGGTGGTGGCGGGTAATCCCAGTGAAATTTTTTGGCGGTTTAGGTGCGCTAGGCTCAGGGATGATCCTCGGACGAGAAGGTCCTAGTGTGCAAATCGGTGCCAATATTGGTCGCATGGTCACCGATACTTTTCGCATCAAAGACAGAAACAGTAACCAAACACTGCTTGCATCCGGGGCTGCCGCCGGTCTCGCCGCGGCGTTTAATGCCCCCCTTGCGGCGATCATGTTCGTGGTTGAGGAAATGCGACCTCAGTTTCGCTATACCTTGATCTCGATAAAAGCAGTGATCATTGCCGCCATCATGGCCGATATCGTTTTTCGCTATATCAATGGCCAAGAGGCAGTGATTGTTCTGCCCCAGTACGAGACACCACCACTTGCCTCTTTATGGTTCTTTCTCGCACTAGGTTGTTGTTTTGGCGTGTTTGGCGTGCTGTTTAATTTTTTGATTATGCGGTGTCAGGACTTTTTCCAACGTTTTTATCAAAAAAGTCAAAAACGAATCTGGCTAGTAGGGGCCACGCTAGGCGGTTTCTTTGGCTTATTGCTGATCTATGCCCCAGAGCTGACCCATGGCGGCATTAACTTAGTGCCAGATTTTGTTAGCTTAAACTATTCCATCAGTGCGCTGCTATTTATCTTTATGGCGCGTACGCTGCTGACGGTGATTTGTTTTAGCTCCGGCGCACCGGGCGGCATTTTCGCCCCCATGCTGGCGCTAGGCACCTTGCTAGGCACTGTTTATGGGTTAGTGGTTGCCAATATGTATCCGGATATGGGCATAGAACCGGGGATGTTTGCCATTGCGGGCATGGGCGCTTTGTTCGCCGCGACCGTACGCGCGCCTATCACGGGGATTTTGTTGGTGATTGAGATGACCAATAACTACTATCTGATTTTGCCGCTGATTATTACCACCCTCGGCGCCACCCTTGTTGCACAATTACTTGGCGGCCAACCGATTTATACCGAGCTATTACGTCGCAAAGTGCGCGAGCAAAAGCTGCGGGTTGAGAAATCAGCAGAGTCATGATCGCAGCTAATTGAAAATGGCGGCGCGCTCGCCGCTATTGGACTACGCCCTTACCTGCTCTTGAATGACGTTTGCAATATTGATCGCGCGCTGAGGCAGCTCGCGTCCGGCAAGAGAGGAGAGATATAAGGTTTCACTGACCGGTGTCGGTAAGTAATGAGCTTTAATGGCCGCTTGTTGAGCAAAAGCCGCGACAGCATTGGCGGGCAAGACGGTAAAGCCAAGTCCGCGTGCAACGGGTAGTAAGATAAGACTTATTTGGTTAGAAAAACCAGATTGCTTAACGGGGCGTAACTGCGCCGTTTGATATTGCTCGAAGTTCGCCCCAAGTAATAACTCTGCGTGATGCCTAGCATCTGGGTGATCAATGAATCCAAGTTGGCAGAGTGTTTCCCATGTAGGGTCTTTAATATGGCGCGGTGTCACCAGCAATAACGGCTCTTCGCCAATGGGTTCAGACTGAATATTCGGGTCAACTGGACAAGCCGTTGTTAGGCCAATATCAATGGTGTTATTTAAGATAGCCTTGTTAACATCGCCATTTGGCGCAAAGCGATAGTTAATCGTAAGGGCAGGATATGTCACCTGAAGATCGAGCAAACGCGTATACAAGCGGAGCCCGACACTTCCCGGCGACATAATGCGTACCTCGCCTTCATAGCCGGGATCGCGACTGATGGTTACAGCAAGATTATCCAACGTTTGTAGCACGTCCTTCCCTTGACGATAGAGTTGTTGTCCTGCCTCGGTCAGCACCACGCCTTTCTTTCCTCGAATGACCAACGTTGAAGATAATGACTCCTCAAGCTTTCGCACGTGCTGGCTTACGCCAGACTGCGTCATATAGCATTTATCAGCGGCCTTAGTAAAAGTGCCAACATCTACCAGGGTGCAAAAGGTTTTCAGCCAAACAGGGTTAACCATAACAAAATGTCATCACAATCATTGCAAACCATAATTTAACATTATGGTTTAGGTGCCTCATGCTTGCAAACAATGAAGACGTAAGCAAAGAGGAACAAACTATGCAGACCCCTTACCCACGTACATTTTCACACATTGGTATTTCCGTCCCTGACTTAGAAAAAGCCGTTGAGTTTTACACGCAGGTGCTTGGTTGGTATCTCATCATGGTGCCTACTGAGATTGTTGAAGACGACAGTGCAATCGGCGAAATGTGCACCGATGTGTTTGGCCAAGGTTGGGAACGTTTTCGCATTGCCCATTTATCGACAGGTGACCGCGTTGGTGTAGAGCTATTTGAGTTTAAGGATCAGCAAAACCCTGACAACAATTTCGAGTATTGGAAAACGGGCGTATTTCACTTCTGCGTGCAAGATCCAAATGTTGAAGCATTAGCCGAGCGTATTGTTGAAGCTGGCGGTAAGAAACGGATGGAGAAACCACGCTATTACTATCCTGGAGAGAAGCCCTATCGCATGATCTATATGGAAGACCCATTCGGCAATATCTTGGAGATCTACAGCCACAGCTACGAGCTGATCTACAGCGCAGGAGCATATTAACTCTTCCACCTGCGATAACAGCTTTGGTACTTTCAATAAACAGGCTCAACGTGATTGAGCCTGTTTACTGCTTCAATACGACACCGACCAAACCGTCACTATTCGTAACAAAAAAACAAACGTGATAAAGATCACTCAATGAATTAATATCGACCAGGCAAACAGTGTGATATTAGTCACTCTGATTTTTTATTTCACTGTTCTAAAAAATAAAGAGTGATCTATATCACTATAAATTTTATAACGCAAAAACAAAAAATGTGATAATGGTCATTATGATTTTTATTGACAATGTTGTTTTTTCATTTTGTACTAAACTTTCATGTTATTTTTGTGACAGGTGTTGGGGTAAAATATAGTTGCGACGTGAATAGTGAGAGGTGGGTCAACAAATCCCCGTTATCAGTTCTCTCGAAAAAATGTGTGGTAAATTGACTGGGTACTAACTAGCCAGACGGTTTTGGCGAACCGTTCTACCACACACGTTCAATGAGAACATCAAACGGGGTATTGTTATGATATCATCTGACACCAAGATCAAGATACAGAATTTTGGTCGCTTCCTTTCAAATATGGTGATGCCCAATATCGGCGCATTCATCGCGTGGGGGATTATTACCGCACTATTTATTCCGACCGGTTGGGTACCCAATGAGACATTGGCGGCCATGGTCGGCCCCATGATTACCTACCTACTACCACTGCTGATCGGCTACACCGGCGGTAAACTTGTTGGCGGCGAACGCGGCGCTGTTGTCGGCGCGATTACCACCATGGGGGTGATTGTCGGGACTGACATTCCCATGTTTATGGGCGCGATGATAGTTGGTCCATTCGGCGGCTGGGCCATTAAAAAATTCGATGCTTATATCGATGGCAAAGTGAGAAGCGGGTTTGAGATGTTAGTGAATAACTTCTCTGCCGGTATTATCGGTATGCTTTGCGCGATTATCGCTTTCTTCCTCATCGGCCCGTTCGTAAAACTGTTGTCCAATGGTCTGGCTGCGGGCGTTGAATTTTTGGTCTCAGCGCACTTGTTACCGCTGACGTCGGTATTTGTTGAACCCGCTAAGATATTGTTCTTGAATAATGCGATCAACCACGGCATTTTCTCTCCTCTGGGCATTCAACAAGCATCAGAAGCAGGCCAGTCGATTTTCTTCCTCATTGAAGCGAATCCAGGTCCAGGTTTGGGCATCTTGTTAGCGTACATGGTGTTTGGTAAAGGCACAGCACGTCAAACCGCAGGGGGTGCATCGATTATTCACTTCTTCGGTGGTATTCACGAGATCTACTTCCCTTACATTTTAATGAATCCACGTCTTATCCTTGCAGCCATTGCTGGAGGTATGACAGGTGTATTCGTTCTCACTGTGTTTGATGCAGGCATTGTGTCACCGGCATCTCCTGGCTCTATCTTTGCCGTGCTATTAATGACGCAAAAAGGATCGGTTGTTGGTGTCTTAGCGTCAATTATTGCCGCTGCCAGTGTGTCATTTGTGGTTGCCGCTTTGCTGATGAAAACGCAAAAAAGCACAGAGGGCGATGGTGACGAAGCTTCACTCGATGAAGCGACTGCGAAAATGAAAGACATGAAGACAGGCGCGAAAGCAGATACCTCCGCTCCCTCATCCGCGCCCAAAGGCACGGTTAATTTTGCATCCGTTAAGCATATTTTGGTTGCGTGTGATGCGGGTATGGGATCCAGTGCCATGGGTGCCAGCTTGCTGCGCAAAAAAGTGCAAAGCGCCGGTCTAGATATTGGTGTCACGAATATTGCGGTTAATAGTTTGCCTGAGGATGCGCAGATTGTGATCACGCACAAAGACCTAACCGAGCGCGCACGTGCTCACGCCCCATCAGCTCACCATATTTCACTTAATAACTTCCTTGATGGTGAGGTTTACGGCCAGTTGGTCACCCAAATTCTCGCGGCAAAATACCCTGCAGCGAACGATCCGCAAGTGCTTAGGGTTCCTGATACTGCCGCGAATGACGATAGCTTCGAGCCAACGCCAGCGCCCACTTTTCAACTCCAACGTGAAAATATCCATGTTGGCTTAACGGCAACAAACAAAGAGCAGGCGATCCAATTTGCCGGCAATCAACTTGTCAAACTCGGTTACGTTGAACCTAGCTATGTCGACGCCATGTTTGAGCGCGAGGCATTAACTCCAACTTACCTCGGTGAATCTATCGCCGTCCCTCATGGCACCGTCAAAGCGAAAGATGGAGTCAAGAAAACCGGCATCGTGGTATGCCAGTATCCAACGGGTGTGCAGTTCACCGACGATAAAGACGATATCGCCAAATTGGTGATCGGGATTGCCGCCAAAAACGATGAGCATATCCAAGTTATTACCGCTATCACTAATGCGATAGATGAACCTGATGCAATAGATACCCTCACCAGTACCGACAGTATTGACGAGATCCTCAATCTATTAAGTGATGAAAACGTCACTCATATGACGTCGTCCCATTAATCAGTCTGATAAGGAGACCACTGAGGTGGTCCCTTATATCCATCTTTTTTAGTTTGAGGTAAATATTATGAAAAATGCTGTTCATTTTGGTGCCGGCAATATTGGCCGCGGCTTTATCGGAAAATTACTCGCGGATGCCAATGTCGAGGTCACCTTTGCAGATGTTGATGCGCCCCTCATTGATCAACTCAGTCACAAACAAAGCTACAACGTCAAAGTGGTCGGCAATGACTGCCATATCGACACGGTTTCTCATATCACGGCGGTTAATTCGGCAAGTGATGATGTGATCGATAAAATCGTAAAAACGGATTTAGTGACCACGGCAGTGGGTCCCAATGTGCTTGATATTATCGCTAAGACCATAGCCACCGGGATTGAAAAGCGTTTTGAATCGGGCAATTTGGCGCCGCTGAACATTATTGCCTGTGAAAACATGATCCGTGGCACATCACACCTTAAGGGCGAAGTCTATAAGCACCTTGACCCCGCGTTGCATCAAAAAGCAGAGGCACTGATTGGTTTTGTCGATTCAGCGGTCGATCGTATTGTACCGCCCGCGGAAGCGGCGAACGATGATCCCTTAGAGGTTACGGTAGAAAGCTTCAGCGAATGGATTGTTGATGAGCAACAGTTCAAAGGCGAGATCCCTGATATCGCCGGTATGGAGAAAACGCAAAACTTAATGGCGTTTGTCGAACGCAAGCTTTTCACCTTGAATACAGGTCACTGTATCACTGCTTATTTGGGGTGCTTAAGCGGCCACCGTACCATTCGTGAAGCCATTACCGATCCACAGATTCATGCCGTGGTGAAACAGGCCATGCAGGAAAGCGGCGAAGTGCTTATTCAACGCTACGGGTTTAACCGCGCCGCTCACCAAGCGTACATCGAGAAAATTTTGGGGCGTTTCTCAAACCCCTATTTGGTTGATGAGGTCGATCGAGTTGGCCGCCAGCCTATTCGAAAGCTAAGTCAGAACGATAGGCTTATCAAGCCATTACTGGGTACAATAGAATATGGCACGGATAACCGAGCGTTGTTAAAAGGTATTGCCGCAGCATTGAAATATACCAATCACACCGACCCACAAGCTGAAGAACTTCAAGCTTCACTGGCTGAGGTAGGCGTAAGAAAGACACTAGCGATATACACCGGCTTGGCAGAAGAAAGCCCTGAAATTGAGGCAATCAACATCCTGTACCAGCAATTGTAAACCGCGCACTTCACAGGGGGAGTTTAACTCCCCCGTTATAACAATAAGCAGTATTGAGTCTATGGCAGAAAATTTCGACGAAACAGACATCATTGAACGATTAAACCAAGCGACAACCGTGCGTGGCTTTTTTGTTGCCGCGGTCGATACGTTTGAAGCGTCTATTGATGGCTTAATCAAGCGGGTTTTTCGCAAAGATAACTTTGCAGTGGAATCAGTGGTGGGGCCTTTGCTGCATGACACGGGGCCACTGGGTGATCTTTCAGTGCGATTAAAACTCTTGTTTGGTCTAGGCGTGTTATCAGATGACGCTTATCACGATATTGAACAGATTATTAAACTTAAAAACCAGCTAAGTAATGATGCTGACGACTACCACTTCACCGACCCTAACGTACTGGATGCGGTAAAAAAGCTTCGTAAAATTGACAATATGAGTATGATTCAGCGCGATATAGGAGCGCCAGAGGATGATGTGGATATTGAGTTTTATCAGCTACAACTGCAACGCCAGCAGCAGGTCCTCCGCTCGGGGCTTTCTCTTGTTATTGTCGAGATTTGCAACGAATTGAGCAAAGAAAGCCCGTTCTAGTACTAAACCGGCGTATAGGCTAATTGACTACGCGGCCAGCACTAACCATATACCAAGCGCTAGCGCTCCCCCTAAAACCAACGTTTCAAATAAGTAAGCCTTAACCGTGTTATACAATTTCATACCTAACCAATCCTTTTATTGTTCGGGTATTAAACCAAAACCGAGAGCAGACTGTCTATCATTATAGACAAAAAGCCCAGTGTAAGATCACACTAGGCTTGAGAAGGGTTGATTCATGCGTATGAATTAAAAAGCGAGCCTCTTGGCTCGCTTCGTATTCAAAAAAGACGTGACAATCAGGCCATTGCCATGGCTTGCTGGGCAATCACCAGCTCTTCGTTGGTTGGGATCACCAATGCGAGCGGTGAATCTTGTGTTGTGATTTGTCCTGCGGCACCGAACCGAGCTGCGGCGTTGGCGTCGGCATCTGACTGATAACCGAAAATCGCGAGTTCTTTTAGGATCATCTCACGGACTGGCAGTGAGTTTTCGCCAATTCCACCTGTGAAAACAATCGCATCCAGGCGGGATAACGGCACCATGTAACTTGCGATGAATTTCGCAACGCGATAAGCAAACATTTCCAGCGCGAGTTGCGCACCTCTGTGGCCTTCTTCCGCGGCTTCAACCAGCCCACGACAATCATTAGTGAGCTCAGACACACCAAGAAGCCCTGCTTTATCGATCAGCTCATGATGGATTTGATCCATGCTGAGCCCTTTTTTCGATAAAAACTCTAGAATAGATGGGTCGATATCACCACAGCGAGTGCCCATCATCAAACCGGCTAAAGGCGTAAAGCCCATGCTGGTATCGACACTTTGACCGTCTTTGACCGCACACAAAGAGGCACCGTTACCAAGGTGTACGGTGATGACGTTGGTTTGTTCAGGCGCTTGATTAAGCCATTTTGCCGCTTCACGACTTACGTAATAATGGCTGGTGCCATGAAAACCATAGCGACGAATGCCATAATCATTATAGAGCTGACGCGAGATCGCGTAGTGATACGCTTTTTCCGGCATGGTTTGATGGAATGCTGTGTCGAAAACCGCGACTTGAGGAAGGTTAGGGAAAGCTTTACGCGCGGCATTAATACCAACGACATGAGCGGGGTTGTGCAGTGGCGCCAGGGATTTCAAGGCATCGATCTGTGCAAGTACGGCATCATCGATAAGCGTCGCCTGACTGAAGGTTTCGCCACCATGGACCACTCGGTGCCCAACAGCTTGTAATTTATCACTGAGTTGGTTGTTTTCGATAAGGCCCACAATAATGTCCATGGCCTCTTGATGGTGGTCGCTTCCTGCACTCAATGTCTTTTCAGTTTTGTTACCGTCGACTTTCCAGCTCATGCATGCGTCATCACGACCAAAACACTCTCCGGCGCCTGAAATCACAGCATCGCCTGTTTGCGCGTCCATCAGTGCAAACTTTAAAGACGAACTGCCTGAATTTATAACGAGTACCAGTGCATCACTCATAGGTTTACCTTATTGGCAGAATTGGGATCGCGACTTGCGGCCGCCACCCTATTATTAAAATATTTTTGAATAATTCAACTATCGTTATAGTGATAGCATAATTGCCCAACAATTTACTGCGTAAGATCAAGCTAAGTGCGCATCAACTAGGCAAAAACAAGAATGACAAGTAACCGACGACCCCCATGGTGCTCATTACTAGCGACATAATCGTGACGACTTTGCGGTGCGCGCGAAGTGTCTCCATCATACGCAAAAGCAGGTTGGTCCTTGGTGGTATCACTCCAAGGCGGTGCGCATATTCATCCGCTAGCCGCTGATGGCCTTGCTCGCCCAATATATCGAGCAAATGTTGAACATGAGCCACCGAGCAGTGCCGCAGAACACCCATCGATTCCTCGATTGGCATTACGGTGAGTAGCTCGGCTTGCCGAGTTAATTCGTATTGTAAAAAGGCATTACGAGCCGCGACGATCTCGGAGGTTGAGAAAGTTGCAGTGTTATCAAAGGTGTTGTTCATTACCGTCATGGCGAATCTCCCGATTGGCAACAGGTAACGACCATCAACAACGTATAGCGCCTAAAAGGCAGCATTATGCGTTAGAGCGAGAGGAGAAAAATAAAGCAGGTGGGGCCAGCTATCAACAACGGCTGGTAAACTGGCAGAGACAATACCAACAGTCGCTATTTTTCTCCGTTTCGACTCGGAGGATGGTCGGTATTGTTCATAGTTATCTCCAAAAAATGTATTGCTTTGAAAGCGTGATCAATATAACAAAAAAGTTAAGCTCTGTCTGTCAGTTGGGCGTTAATTTTATCGCCGCGTCTGCTCGCTAACCTGACCGGACCCTCTATACAGTTACTTCGCATGCCCCTCACTTTTTTGACGGCACAGTAACAGGCTCGCACCTAATAATTGCGAAAAAGCGACGGTGAGATCCGTTTGCATACGCTGCTCACACTCTTTTTGTAATGCTTTTAGAATTCTAAACGCGGCACCATTGTCCGCTTTGCCACTAATCAGTAGATAGAAACAGAGTTTGAGCGTGGCTTTGAAGTCACCGTTTGCATGCATCGCCTGCATCCAACTGGTCATAAACGCATTAATGGTGCTGGTTGTATCAAGCGGCATGCGCAAGCTGTCGACGATAAACGGCTCCAGCGCGACCATAAAATCTTGTTTTCGAGGAAAATGATGACTAATCCCGGTACGCGATACGCCGGTCGCCTCGCTTAACGTGGTATACGACATTCCCTCATAGCCAAGCATTAATAATTGGTGTTTCGCCTCTGCTAGGATGAGCTCAATGGTCTGTTGCGTTTGCGCTTTACTCCGTTTAGGCATACGTAACCTGTTCTCCCGTCAATCGCCACTGTTGGCACAGTGCTGTAACGCGCGCCCGTTTGGCTCGCACTTGCGTCTGGCTCGCGATAAAGCCTAGCCCTTAGTAAAAATAGTACAGACTCACCAATAAAGCCTGACAGTAAACGTCTTATGTGAATACGGAGGCTGATCAAGCTTTTGCATTGGCTCCTGAAAATGGGGTGAAAAAACTGAAAAATCAGGCAAAAAACACCGCAAATAGTGTCATCAGTCATAATTTAGACAGTCGTTTAAATGATTATCTTGCGTATGGTGGCCGAGGATCCGTAAGTTAACATTATTATAACGTTTTAACGTATCTCCACGTTGCGACAATGAGGAAGTCCAATGTCACATATCAAACCACATGATCAGATCTTACGTTGGGCCGATGAGCGCCCAAACCATGTTTTTCTGCGCCAAATCCACGGACGCCGCTTTCATGATTATACCTTTGCCGAGGTCGCCGAGCAGGCCCAGAAAATGGTAACAGCGCTCCGCGATATGGGGCTTAAGCCGGGTGACAAAATCGCACTGATATCAAAAAACTGTGCTGAGTGGTTTATCGCAGATTTAGCAATGATGATGGGAAGCTACATCAGTGTGCCCATATTTCCTACCGCGGGCACCGACACTATCGATCATGTCATTAACCATAGCGAATCGAAAGCAATGTTTGTGGGTAAATTAGATGACAGTAAAGCGCTAACGGCCTCGTTAGAAAGTCTGCCGAACCTAAAAACAATTGCCCTCCCTTATCCTACCGTAAACTGTCATTACGAATGGCACGATCTGATCGCCAACCACGCACCGTCAGACGAACGTCCTGTTCATCTTGATGGCGATCTCATGTCGCTGGTTTATACATCGGGCACCTCAGGGCCGCCTAAAGGAGCCATGTTAAGCTACGGCGGTTACTGCTGGTCTGCGCAACGGTTGATCGATCATATTGGTATCGAACCTGACGATCGTTTGTTCTCTTACCTACCACTGGCCCATATTACCGAGCGTGTATACATCATGGGGTCAGCCATTATGGGCGGGATCCCGACGGCATTTCCTGAATCACTCGATACTTTCATTGAAGATGTCAAAATGCATCGCCCAACCCTGTTTATTTCGGTCCCAAGGCTTTGGACCCTATTTCAACAACGAATCCAGGAGAAACTGCCGGACGGTAAGTTGAACCTACTGCTCCGTATTCCGTTAGTGAGTACGATCGTCAAAAATAAAGTCGCTAAAAACTTAGGCTTGGATCAAGCACGTGTATTGGGCTGTGGGTCCGCCCCTGTCGCGCCGGCATTGTTGGAGTGGTACCGCAAGATTGGTTTGAATGTCACCGAAGCGTGGGGCATGACCGAAAGTTATGCCTACAGCACCATTAATTATCCTTTCCGGGCCGATAAAATTGGTACCGTTGGCAATGCCGGCCCAGGGGTTGAAATCAAGATCGCAAACGACCAAGAAATCTTAGTAAAAAGCCAAGGACTGTTTAGCGGTTATTACAAAAATGAAGAAGCAACCAAAGAAACCTTGGTCGACGGTTGGTTGCATACTGGTGATTTAGGGGAGCTCGACAGCGATGGCTACCTCAGTATCTCAGGGCGCAAAAATGATACGTTCAAAACCGCCAAAGGTAAATTTGTCGCCCCTGTACCGATTGAAAAGCGCTTATTTGAATTATCAAACGCTGAAATGTTGTGCGTAATTGGCTCAGGCATGCCAGCACCGATTCTACTTGCGCTCCCACACCATTTCCCTCATTTTGATCGCGCTCGTTACGAGCGTCGAGTAAAAAAAGTGGTGGATACTATCAATGGTGAACTTGAGTCACACCAGCAAATTAAAGGTGTGTTGATGATTAAAGAACCATGGAGTATTGAGAACGGTAAACTGACACCGACCTTAAAAATTCGTCGCCATAAGCTGGAGCAGGAATACCACGATCTTGGCACTCACTGGCCAAAAGGCACGCTCGTGCAGTGGGAAGAAGACTTGCTATAGCTTCACCGGCGCCCCGTCAATCTATGCTGGGGCGCCGCAAGACAATACGATTAGCACCACCCCTTTCTTTTTTTCGATGCTATTTTTGATTGGTTCACCGGTAGTTTTTCCATCATTAATACAGAAAAGATATCAAAACCTGACCTATCTCAATGTGCCACAGGCATGTGTTTGCTAAAGATCGTACCACTGGTTTGCAGCCACGTCTTAAACGTGACGTCATTGGCTGCGTTTACGTAGGGGAACACCATGAAAGAGAACCAAACTGACGCTTGCGATGCTTGCGGTGTAAGTGCTGAGATTGGCTACATCATCTCAGAGGGCGATGATGTAGCAGAAGTCACCATTCAAGCCAACAGCCCTGAGGCGATAGCGGCGCGCTTCGAGCAGTATCTTGACCTGGCAAAGAGTATTAATCCTGCTGTGAAGCATGACTTTGATAGTCAGCACATTAAAAACGACGCACTGACGATTAAGATGCAATTTGAATGCAGTGCTGAAAAGCTGATTTTTGAACTGCGTAGCCGCAGTTTGAACAACGCCTAGGCGTTAAGAGAGCTTTAATGGCATGCAGGCGATTACGCAGGCTTGCTTCAAAAACACGAAGCAGGGTGAATATTCACTCACCCTGCTCATTATTTAGCTATGATTCGAGCACCCTGGCTCAGTGAGCGCGCTCGCCGCCGGTTAAAGCCTTAAGCTCTGCCACGCTTCACACATTTCACGGAATGTTGTCGCATCCCCCTCAGGGCGATCCGGATGCCATTTTAGGGCCATCTTCCGCCACTGGCGACGAATTTCATGTTCGCTCGCATTTTCGTCCAAACCTAACACGTTAAGTGCTTTGTTTCGCTCCAGCATCGCAGTCCCTGGCGTATCATTACCGATGTGGCGCTGGTAATGCTTCCAAAAAGAAGACAGCAATTCTTTGACATCATCTTGGCTAGCATCATAGTTGTTCCAGTCCATGTAGTAATCGCGTAATGGATCCTGGTAATCGATTTCTTTGGCCACAAAACCATGACCTCCCACACGCCATTGTAATTGAATATCCATGGATTCAACCTGCAACCATTGCTGGGGCAGCAACATTTCTTGCAGTTGATATAGGGCGTTCATGATCAGGAAATTGCGTTTAAACAGATCAAGATGGGGGTCATCATCGAGTTGGGCCATCATGGTATCTTTTCGCAACTCACCCAGCAGGTGATGCACTTTCCAACTTTGTCGTGTCGACTCTAAAATACTGAGTATCGGCCAAATCAGGGGGTTGTCTATTTCATCCCGTTTTTCAGCAAGCATGACGTTCGTCCTCTGTCACTGGCCAGCTATTTTAAACCGGCACGTCTTAGGTTTGGTCGTAAACCACCTTACTTAAGGTATAAACCAATTCTGAGTGTTTTGTGGTCATAATCGGAAAATTCATTGTTGTTGGTCAGTATGCCGCCATTACAATGACACTTTCCGATTGCCGGTTAAAATCTAAGCATATCTGGTGCCAACTTATTTTTAAAAAATCATAATATTACGTATATTACTGATTAATCTTATAAATAATCTTTAAGGTTACGTCAGTGAATATATTTACTTGAAAGCACCATGTTTTAAGGCACCACGATGAATTAAGCCTGCATTAAGCAACAGTAAACCGTGCTTACTCGCATACTTTGCGCCATTTAATTCGCATTCTGTTGAGAACTCCATTAATCTTGATATAAACATAAAAATTTAATTATTTGATTAATGGCATAAGCTTATGGCATCAACGAGTTCACAATGTGAGGTATGTAAAAGTGCGCAGCCACTTTCCTTTGCCTTTACCATGGCTTTTCAACCGATCATCCAACTTTCAACGGCAACCGTGTTTGCTTATGAGGCATTGGCGCGTGGTATTGATGGCAGTGGAGCAGGCAGTGTGTTTAAGCATGTCAACGCAGATAATCAGTATAAATTTGATCAAACCTGCCGAATCAAGGCTGTCAAATTAGCGGCAGAGCTTGCAATCCCTTGTTATCTCAGCATTAACTTTATGCCTAATGCCGTTTACGAACCTGAGCGTTGTATTCAAACAACGCTGAAAGCGGCACGCGATAACCAGTTTCCGCTCGATAAAATCCTCTTCGAGTTTACTGAGGGCGAAGAAGTGCTTGATTACGAACACATTCAACGCATCATTCACCATTATCGCTCTCAAGGCTTTCTGACCGCGATTGATGATTTTGGCTCGGGCTATTCAGGGCTAACAGCTCTCGCCAATATCGACACGCATATCATCAAATTAGATATGGCCTTGGTGCGCGATATTGATACGGACACCACGAAACAGGCCATTGTTCGCCATAGTATTGCCATGTGCCGCGAACTTGGCCGTCAAATTATTGCCGAGGGCGTAGAAACGGAAGCCGAGCTTGCTTGTTTAGCCGAACTGGGTATCGATTTATTCCAAGGCTACTACATTGCTAAGCCAGGTTTTGAATCATTACCTGCAATTAATCAATCACCTGGTTTAGAGGCCTTCCATCGTCAATAACTCGACGATGGAAGGCCGCTTAGATAGGTAGCGACTGGATAGGCATATTTTAACTGCCTCACAAATACAACTGATAACCTTTCTCATTTATTAGCCTTGCGATACAATACCGCATGATTTTTGTGAGTATAAAGGGCGTTGTATGCATAAGGGACAAAAAGGATTGATGACGCAGGGTTGGTCTCGTCGTCGTTTTTTACAATCGACAGTAGCGATGGCTGCTATCTCAACTCTCCCCGCCTGCTCGCTGAGATCTGCCTCCCGACAAACCGGGCAGTGGGAATATCACCTAAGCGCTGAACCAGGCCTCGCGTCACTCGTGCCCGGTCATCAAACCGATGTATTGGCGTTTAACGGTAAGATTCCAGCGCCTACTATTCGTTGTCGGCAAGGCGAGCCAGTGACCATTCACTTCACGAATCATTTACACGAGCCGACGACAATTCATTGGCACGGACTGCGTATACCCATAGAAATGGATGGTGTCCCCTTCTTATCTCAAGCACCAATCCAACCGGGCGAAACCTTTACCTATCGCTTTACCCCCCCTGATGCCGGCACCTTTTGGTACCATCCGCACATGAACTCTGTGGTACAGCTGGGGAAGGGACTGGTCGGAGCCATCGTGGTCGAGGAAGCCACGCCGGTTGTGTTTGATGAAGAGCACACACTGACACTCAAACACTGGCACCTTGATCGTCAAGGCAACTGGAAAGATCTCGCTATCCCTCGCTACAGCGCACGCATGGGCACTCCCGGCGAGTGGGGCACCGTCAACGGCGTTCACCACCCTGAATACACACTGCAAGAAAATGCCACCACACGGTTACGTTTGGCAAACGTGGATAATACGCTCACCTATCCGATTCAAGTGCGCGGCGCAGAGGCTTGGATCATCGCCATTGATGGCAACCCCATCGCAACGCCTCAACGGTTAGAGGAGCATAAAATCGCCCCGGGGATGCGACTAGATATCGGCCTGATTGCACCGAAAGCGGGTAGAAAGATCGAAGTCATGTACATGAAAGGACGTTTTCCATTCTTGTTGACAAGCTTTACCACAACACCGTCAACCTTAACAGACAAGCCCCTGCCCGCTCTGCCACTCAACCCCGTTGCAAAACCAGATTTAGTGAATGCCGAAACCCGTCATTTTGTGTTTGAGTGGGCCGGCGCCATTACCCCTGCGGATAAACAAGGAAAAGGAAATCACGACTTTTGGCTGATGAATAAACGTGCCTGGGAGGGGATGAGCAAAGGAAATATTCCTGAGCCAATCGCAAAACTGGAACGAGGGAAGACCTATATTTTCGATTTAAAGAATGTGACCCAGTATCATCATCCGATTCATTTGCACGGCCACACCTTCACGGTGCTGGAAATAGATGGCAAGCCTGTGACGCCGTTCCATACTGATACCGTACTATTAGGTAAAAATGGCCACGCCAAGGCTGCCTTTGTGGCGGATAACCCAGGTCGTTGGATGTATCACTGCCATGTGATTGAGCATATGAAAACTGGCCTGATGGGTTTTGTGGACGTGGTGTAGCAATACGCAAAACACACTAACAATAAAACGGCGAGCCGATACGCTCGCCGTTGCTGTCTTAACCGCAATCACAATCAGGAAGTCGGTTTATCTGTTTTGAACCGATTTACCAGCTCAGATAACTCAGTCGCCACCATACGTAACTCCGCCGCTGTCGCGTTGGTTTGTTCGGCGGTTTCAGCCGCACTGTTGGCACCATCCAATACGTTGGTCACATTCTGATTAATATCTTCAGACACCGAGTGCTGCTCTTCTGTCGCCGTGGCAATTTGTGCCGCCATGTCATGAATTTGTCCGACCAAGCTTTGGATAGTATCAAAGACGCCCAAGGCCTCTTCCGTCGCCTCCGTGGTAGTTTGCGAGTGTTCCACACTGCCTTGTAGCTTTTCTGAAAGCTGATTGGTGCGCTGCGTTAATGCTTGCAAGAGTTCATCAATCTCTTCGGTTGATTTGGTGGTTTTTTGCGATAGCACCCGAACCTCATCCGCCACCACGGCAAACCCGCGCCCATGCTCACTTGCACGAGCGGATTCAATTGCCGCATTCAGCGCCAACAAGTTAGTTTGTTCAGCAATACCTCGAATGGTATCGAGCATGGCGGTGATGTTGTCGTTCTCTTTAGTGAGCTCTGACATGGCGCTATCCGCTTCATTGAGTGTGGTCGCCATTTCTTGCACCGCGGCACGGGTGTTATTCATCAGAGCCATCCCTCGCTCGACTTCCGATTGGCACTGCTGAGCCGAATCCGCCGTTTGATTACAGTTTTGCGAGACCTCGTTTGCCGTGGCCACCATTTGATGGAACGCAGTCGCAATTTGCTCTAACCCTGAACGTTGTTGGTGACTCGCACCGTCTAGCTGCTCGGCAAATTGGGTGGCGTGATCGGCGTGAGATGACAGCTTGGTGGACCTGTCCTTGATACCAATGATCAGCTCTTGAATCACATCCACGAACTGATTAAACGCACCCGCCGTTTTACCCAACTCGTCCTGGCTGCGAATCGGTAAACGCTTGGTCAAATCACCATCACCGCTTGCCGCATCACTCAGCCCATCACTAACGGCAATGATAGATGCCGATATACGTTGAATCATAAAGTAGCCAAGCACACCAAAGGCGATAACAAGGATGAGGCTGATGGATAAGATAACCGTTTGCAGCTGGGTGACCTGACCCAGAACTTCTTGCTGCGGCACAATCCCAATCAAACGCCAGCCACTCTCTGGTGCTTTGTATTGGTTGACAAAGTAGTCTTCCCCATCAAAAGAAACGGCTGTTAACGACTCACTAAAATTCCCATCGCTATATACACTTGCAACATTACGAGCCGGTTCAAAATTGTTATCTGGATTATTGGGATCAGCGAGCACAGTGCCCGTATCTTCTACCAGTACAATATAACCCGACTTGCCAAGGGTTACATCTCCTAGCATATTGGTGAGCGCTTCTAGGGTTACGTCAACACCAATCACACCACTTAGCCCATCTTGCGCAGGAAACTCCATTACATAGTCAAGCAACGGTGCCCCCGTACTGACATCTTGATAAGCTGGCACTCGTACCGCGTTGTTGCGATGACCTTGACCTGTTTGATACCACGGTCGTTGACGGGGGTCATAATCACCGAGCTCTCCCTGTGGCCATTGGATATAATCACCGTTACTCAACCCAAGAAAGACATAAGCGAAATCATCCCGTGAATTTCCCATGGCTTCTAATAACGCATAAGCCCGGCGCTCTGCTGGACTATTTTGTTTGGATGTCATGGATTGCGTATCGCCCATATAGTCGGCGACTGAGCTATCTAGCCCCTGTAGCGCCTCACTATTCGCTAGTACTTTAGCGTTAGCAGACAAACCTTGAAGGTAAAATGTAAACGCATTACCTATGTGCTGCATTTCTTTATATGAGCTCTGCTCATAACTTTGCAATGTACTCGTTCGAAACTGATAGAGTGACACAATAGCGATGATAAGCGTGGGCAGGATAACGCCTGTCAAGACAACAACGAGTAAACGTTTTTTAATACTCATACTGTTCTCCGTCAGCGACGACACATTGAAGCATTTTCAAAAAATAACGGCTTTGTTTTAAATTAGAACAGCTATTAATGACAATCTAGTTAATATCTAGTTTTGCCCTAAAACTCGCTAGAAACAAAGCTGAATTGCTAGTTTTATAGGCAATTAAAACGCTATTCCAGACATTAGTTGCATCTTACATGCAAAAATTATAAATTAGCATAATCTAAACAATAAGGAGCGATTGGGAATGAGTAAAAAAGACTACCAAGAGATTAACCAACAACAGTTAGCTCTCAACAAGCAATTTAAGGCACACAGCAGCGAGACACTGACTGCATTTGGCCAGCTTCATCGCGCCGCAATGGCAGAAGGCGATCTAGATGTAAAAACCAAAGAATTGATTGCCTTAGGCATCGGGATTGCCGCGCGCTGTGATGGCTGTATCGGTGCACACGTCGCCGCCGCTTTAAAGCACGGCGCGACTAAGCAAGAATGCGTAGAAGCAATTAATGTTGCCATTGTGATGGGCGGTGGTCCGTCGTTGATTTACGGCTCTCAAGCTCTGGAAGCCGTCGAGCAGTTGAGTGAGGCTTAACACTTAAAATAAACGACATTAAAAAAGCGCAGCCGCTGCCAACTGCGCTTCTTCATCTATATATAAGCCACCGATTTACCCGCGGTAATACCGCTGCGGCACAAACGGCATTTTTTCGACCGTCATAGGCAATTTCTTGCCACGCACTTCAGCGTATACCTCGGTGCCGGGGGCAATAAACTCAGGTGGGAGGTAACCCATCGCCACGGGCATCCCTTTAGTCGGGCCAAAGGTGCCACTGGTCACGATGCCAATTTGGTTGTCGTCCGCATCAAACAGTTTACTTCCTTCACGGACCGGCGCTTTGCTTTGACCGACTAAACCAATCCGCTTCCGACTCACCGCTTTAGTCGCTATTTGATCCAAAATGATTTGCTCACCAGGAAAGCCACCTGCGCGCTCACCATCAGCGCGACGAACTTTACTGATTGCCCAGATTAAGGTTGCTTCAACCGGCGTAGTGGTGGTGTCCAAATCATGACCATACAGGCATAAGCCACACTCCAAACGCAATGAATCCCGCGCACCTAAGCCAATCCATTCTACTGCCTCATCATCGAGCAACGCTTTTGCCAACGACGCCGCATGCTCGGCCGGCACCGAAATCTCAAACCCATCTTCGCCAGTGTAACCTGAGCGACTCACCACACACTCAATGCCGTTGACCGTAATAGGCTGAATATCCATAAAGACCATCTCACTGACCTGCGGGTTAAAGGTCGCCAGCACCTCGGCCGCTTTTGGTCCTTGCAAGGCCAGCAAAGCGCGATCGTCAACAACATCGACGGTCACATCCCCTTTAAGATTATCGCGCAAATGCTGAATATCCTGGGCTTTGCAGGCGGCATTAACCACCAAAAACAAGTGATCGCCTAAGTTCGCAATCATGAGATCATCAAGAATCCCACCTTGCTCATTGGTAAACACCGCATAACGTTGTTTTCCTTTCGGTAAATCGACGACGTCGACAGGCACCAATGTTTCGAGCGCTTTCGCGGCGTCATCACCATGGAGGCGAATTTGCCCCATATGAGAAACATCAAATAATCCCGCCTGTTCGCGGCAATGCAAGTGCTCTTTGCGCACCCCTAGCGGATACTGGACTGGCATTTCATAGCCCGCAAAGGGAACCATTTTTGCCCCCATATCAAGGTGCAAGCCGTGTAACGGGGTGGTTAGTAACTCTGCCATCATTCTCTCCATATTGTGCCTGCGGGCATCATGCCCACGTGAAGCAAGGCGTTTGTGTGGTCATTAAGAAGCGGTCACCCATAAGATCAATGCATCGGCGTCACTCACTGACGCCAACATGTGTCCCATGGTGGCGTCGTAATACACGCTATCGCCCTCATTGAGGGTAATCGCTTCATAAAACTCAGAAAAAAATTGAATGCTACCTTCAAGTACCAGCAAAAACTCTTCGCCGTCATGTCGGATCCAATCACTGTAATCCTCAAAAGCACGCGCTCTTACTCGCGATTTAAACGGCATCATTTTTTTGTTGCTTAACTGTGTGGCCAGTAATTCATGCTCATAGGTGCCGGTAGGGTGCGCTTTGCCCTGGCCCGCAAACGTCACATCTCGCCTTCCCGTTGCCTGCCGCTTTTTTGGCGGAGCAAATAACTGCGGGATATCAATGTTCAACCCGTGCGCGAGTTTTTGCATGGCTTGAAAGGTGGGAGATATCTGCTCATTTTCAATTTTGGACAACGTGGAACGCGCCAAGCCAGTGCGCTGGCTTGCTTCTTCAAGCGTTAACCCTAACCCAACCCGTACGGCTTTTAAACGCGGGCCCAGCCGCAATGGCGCAATGGGTTCGCGTGCCTCCCCCTCATGTTGCGATCGTTCTACCTGCATTGAGGGGTACACATCCTGTGTTGATTGATTGGTTGTCACCTAATTGTCGCCCCTATCGGTTATCTCACAGTATGACGCTTTAACGCCTTAACATTTTTAACAAAAAAGTTTCCTATCGGAAAATAGTGATGCCATAAACGTGACATAGCAAGCGAATTGGCACAGGCACGCTACGCGCTCTCTTCATCACCACCCTACCTCTGTTAAAATTAAATATCATAAAATCAATATATTATATATCCAATCACGAATACTGTTCCACGTAATCACTGACGAAAAGCGATGTTTTCATCGACATGGATTTGCAATTTACCCTAGCTTAAGATAAAAAGGCAAACGTTTGCGCTGTATTGATTGAGAGAGAAAAGGTGAGGTTTTGTCTTCAGGATCACAACATAGGTTTCTTATTGGAAATTTATTTTGCGGAAAAGTGAACGCTTAGGTACGTTAACAAAATGTTTAAATCAATGGTAAAGCGCGAGATCTCACCGCTCAACTGTTTGCTGTAACGTGAAGCAATGTCGGCAACACCCGTTGGCATGTAGGACAGTATAAATAATGATAAAAACGTACCTTACTGATCGAGGAGGCAGGCCATGAGTCACAGCATGTTTGACCTGTTCAAAATAGGCGTGGGGCCTTCAAGCTCACACACTGTCGGGCCCATGGTTGCCTGCGCACGCTTTTCGCAATTTGCGTCGCAAACGCTCGCGCTCGATATGATCCATCGTGTGAATGTCGATTTATACGGCTCTTTGGCGCTGACCGGAAAAGGACATGCCACGGATGTCGCTTGCGTGATGGGATTGATGGGCGAAATGCCCGCGACTATCGAATCAGATGAAATCGATACCATGACTAATATGGTTAAAAATGGTGGCGAACTGCCCTTTGCCGGCCGGCATTATATTCGATTTAACTGGGAGGCAGATATTGCCTTTCATTATGATCAGGTTCTCCCCGCGCATCCTAATGGCATGACTGTCAGCGCATATGATAAAGCCGGTGACTGCTTGACCAGCAAGACCTATTTCTCTGTCGGTGGCGGCTTTGTGGTCGAAGAGGGCGAAACGGATGCCTTGGCAACCAATTTCACGCCACCTTATCCATTTGATAGTGCGGCAACGCTGCTGGCGCAATGTGATCGAACCGGGATGAGTATTAGCGAATTGATGTTCACCAACGAAATTGCGCGCGCCCAGTATCATGACTCGGCAGCAACGCCTGAAACCGTCAATCAAGGGCTCGACCATATATGGCAAGTGATGCGTGAGTGTATTGATCGCGGGGTTCAACAAGGCGGCGTGCTGCCAGGCGGTTTGAACATCAAGCGACGCGCCAAAGGCATGTACGAGGCCATTCATGACAAGCAAGACCATGGATTACCGACAGATACCAATGATTGGGTCAACCTGTTTGCCATGGCAGTGAACGAAGAAAACGCCGCCGGTGGCCGAGTCGTCACCGCACCGACTAATGGTGCTGCCGGCGTGATCCCTGCAGTACTGGCGTATTACGATAAATTTGTATCGCCCAATAACCCTGAAGGCATCCGCACCTTTATGGCGACTTCCGCGGCTATCGGCTCTTTGTACAAGACCAATGCCTCTATTTCGGCAGCAGAAGTCGGTTGTCAGGGAGAGATTGGCGTGGCGTGCTCGATGGCAGCAGCCGGATTAGCCGCAGCCATGGGCGCAAGTAATCAACAAATTGAAAACGCGGCAGAAATCGGCATGGAGCATAACCTCGGCCTCACTTGTGATCCAATAGACGGTCTCGTACAAGTCCCTTGCATTGAGCGCAATACCATGGGTGCCGTGAAAGCGATTAACGCGACTCGGTTGGCAATGGGTGGTGACGGCCAACACCATGTCTCACTCGATAGCGTGATTAAAACCATGCACGAGACCGGCCTCGACATGATGAGCAAATATAAAGAAACCTCACAAGGTGGCCTCGCTACCAATGTGATCCCGATTAATGTTGTGGCCTGTTAGCCACCATCGCCAACAAGGAAAGCGAAATGAAACCGAGCTACCCGAATGTAGAATTGGAGCAGTTTTTCTCCACCAATTTATCGGAATCCGATGGTGCCGTGATGTCAGCCGTGCAAGCCGAACACAAACGCCAACAACAGCAAATCGAGCTTATCGCATCAGAAAACATCGTTTCGCAAGCGGTGATGCAAGCACAAGGTACTTGCTTGACCAATAAATACGCAGAAGGCTATCCAGGCCGTCGCTATTATGGCGGCTGTGAGCATGTCGATGAAGTCGAAGCCATTGCTCAAGCCCGTGCCAAACAGCTGTTTAGCTGCGAGTTTGTAAACGTGCAGCCGCACTCTGGCGCACAAGCCAACGGTGCCGTGATGCTGGCACTGCTGCAACCTGGTGACACTATTTTGGGTATGTCACTGGATGCCGGAGGCCACCTTACTCACGGGGCACGCCCTGCGTTATCAGGCAAGTGGTTTAATGCCGTGCAATACGGTGTTAATCAAGAAACTCTAGAAATTGATTATGACGATGTCGCGGCTCTTGCGCGTGAACACCAACCTAAGATGATCATCGCCGGCGGCAGCGCTGTCCCACGCCCAATTGATTTTGCTCGCTTCCGCGCGATTGCCGATGAAGTAGGCGCATATCTGATGATCGATATGGCACACATTGCCGGTTTAGTGGCCACCGGCGCCCATCCATCGCCACTGCCGCATGCGCATGTGGTCACCACCACCACGCATAAAACCCTGCGTGGTCCACGCGGTGGCATGATCCTCACCAATCACGAAGACATCAATAAAAAGATAAACTCGGCCGTGTTCCCCGGTCTACAAGGCGGTCCATTGATGCACGTGATTGCCGCGAAAGCCGTGGCATTTGGTGAGGCGCTAGAGCCTGAGTTTAAATTATATATTGATCAAGTGGTTGCTAACGCCAAAGTACTGGCCGAGGTTCTACAAACGCGTGGCTGCGACATTGTCACGGGCGGCACCGACACTCATCTGATGTTGGTTGATTTGCGCCCGAAAGGTCTAAAAGGCAACCAAACCGAACAAGCACTCGAGCGCGCGGGGATCACTTGTAACAAGAACGGTATTCCATTCGACACCGAGAAGCCAATGATCACATCGGGTATTCGCCTCGGTACACCAGCCGGCACCAGCCGCGGTTTCGGCACCGAAGAATTCCGTCAAATCGGTGAATGGATTGGCGATGTATTAGATGCCCTAGTTGAGGAACCAGACGGCAACGCTGAGGTTGAAGCGCGGATTCGTAAACAAGTACAACAGCTATGTGCCCGCTTCCCGCTTTATCGTCAATAAAGGCACAGCAATAAATAACCATATATCAATTACTTAGGATTATGAGGCAGTAGACTAGTATTTGCCTCAATTTACAATGTAAATTGCTCATAAATCGAGCAGTTCGTAATTTAGCAGGAGAGTAGTAAATGGACGCGACACTGAAGTATTCCGAAAGCCATGAGTGGGTCAAAGACAACGGCGATGGCACAGTCACCATGGGGATCACTGATCATGCCCAAGGCCTACTTGGCGATGTCGTGTTTGTCGATCTACCTGAGGTGGGTGACAGTACTGAAAAAGGTGAAAGCTTTTCTCTGGTGGAATCGGTAAAAGCCGCCTCTGATATCTATGCACCGGTTGATGGTGAAGTTGTCGCCATTAACGACGATTTAGAAGACAGCCCAGAGTTAGTTAATGACGAACCTTTTGAGGGCGGCTGGATTGCCAAGATTAAACTCGCTGACGACACCAACTTGGATCATCTGATGGATGCGGATGCTTATGCCGCCGCCATCGACGACTAATTCAGGACGAATATCATGACTAAAACGCGTTTACTCGATAGCTTAGTGGCTGATAGCGATTTTATTGCTCGCCACAATGGACCGGATATCAAACAACAAGACGCTATGCTGGCGGCGATCAATGCCACCAGCCTTGAGCATGTGATTGAAGAAACCGTTCCTGCGGATATCCGTTTGCCGAAGCCGCTTAATCTGAGTGCGCCGAAAAGCGAAACCCAGATGCTGGCGGAACTGAGCGACATTGCTACGCAAAATACGATAAAGCGTAGCTTGATTGGCCAAGGTTACTACCACACTCATACCCCACCGCCTATTTTACGTAATGTGCTGGAAAACCCTGGCTGGTATACCGCTTATACGCCCTATCAGCCCGAGATCTCGCAAGGCCGATTAGAATCCTTACTGAACTTCCAGCAAATGGTAATGGACTTAACGGGGATGGATTTGGCCAACGCGTCGCTGCTCGACGAAGCCACTGCCGCGGCGGAAGCCATGACCCTGTGTAAGCGTGGCGGCAAGCACAAAGGCAACGCCTTTTTTGTTGCCAGCGATGTGCACCCACAAACCTTGGATGTGATTAAAACGCGTGCCAACTTCTTAGGTTTTGACATCATTGTTGATGACACGGACAAGCTGGATCAGCACGATGTATTTGGCGCCCTACTCCAATACCCCGGCACCACCGGCGAAGTGCGCGATCTCAGTGCGCTTATCGCAGAAGCACAAAGCAAGAAGACGCTGGTCGCGGTTGCTACCGATCTGCTTTCACTCACTTTGCTTAAAGCGCCGGGTGAAATGGGCGCGGATGTAGTGATTGGGTCGGCACAACGCTTTGGTGTGCCTATGGGTTACGGGGGCCCACACGCCGCCTTTATGGCGACACGCGACAAGCTAAAGCGCACCATGCCTGGCCGAGTGATTGGCGTATCGGTCGATAGCAAAGGCAACCAAGCCCTGCGCATGGCGATGCAAACGCGTGAGCAACATATTCGCCGTGAAAAAGCGACTTCCAATATTTGTACCGCTCAGGCCTTGCTGGCCAACATGGCTGCTTTTTACGCGGTGTATCACGGTCCAGAAGGCTTAAAGAAAATTGCTCGCCGCGTGCATCACCTCGCCGCGCTGTTCGCCAAATCGGTACAAGCAGCCGGATTGAGCCTCGCGCACGATAGCTTCTTTGATACCGTGACGTTTAACACGGGCGAGCAAACCGATGCCTTGTACCAACAAGCGCAAGATGCTGGTTTTAACTTGCGTAAACTGGGTGGCCAGCTCGGCGTGAGTTTTGATGAAGCGAGCACACTGGCAGAAGTCAATCAATTGCTTACCGCACTCACTGGTCAAGGCAATGCAGAAGCCGTGGCGAGCGACATTGAAGCTGATGAATTGGCCGCGATCCCTACCGTATGCCGCCGCAGCAGTGCGTACCTGACACATCCCGTCTTTAACCGCTATCACAGTGAAACCAAGCTGATGCGGTATATGAAGGCGTTGGAAAACAAAGACTTCTCTCTCACCCACGGCATGATCCCGCTGGGCAGCTGTACCATGAAGCTGAACGCCGCGGCCGAAATGATCCCCGTCACCTGGCCAGAGTTTGGCGCCCTGCACCCGTTTGTGCCATTGGAGCAAGCCAAAGGCTATCAAACTCTGGGTAAATCACTGCGTGACATGCTGTGTGAAATCACCGGGTACGACGAGATCTCCATGCAGCCGAACTCAGGCGCGCAAGGGGAGTATGCGGGATTAATCGCGATTCAGCGCTACCATGAAAGCCGTGGTGACAGTCACCGCAACGTGTGCTTGATCCCAAGCTCCGCCCACGGTACCAACCCTGCCTCCGCAGCCATGGTCTCAATGAAAGTGGTTGTAGTTGGCTGTGATGACGATGGCAACATCGACATTGATGATCTGAAAGCCAAGATCGATAAACACCGAGATGCGCTCTCGTGCATTATGATCACCTACCCATCGACACATGGTGTGTACGAAGAAACCGTGCAGCAAGTGTGCGAGCTGGTGCACGAGGCAGGCGGCCAAGTTTACTTGGATGGCGCCAACATGAATGCGCAAGTGGGGCTGACAACGCCGGGCTACATTGGCTCAGACGTCTCGCACCTCAACCTGCACAAAACCTTCTGTATTCCCCACGGTGGCGGCGGCCCAGGTATGGGACCGATTGGCGTGAAATCGCACCTTGCGCCTTTCCTTCCCGGTCATGTGGAGCAAGGCGACGAATTTGCCGTCTCGGCTGCACCTATGGGTAGCGCCTCGATTCTTCCTATTTCATGGGCGTACATCGCCATGATGGGTGAACAAGGCCTGACGCGCGCGACCGAGTTGGCGATTCTCAGTGCCAACTATGTGATGGAACGTTTGCGTCCTTACTACCCTGTGCTTTATCGCGGCAAAAATGGACGCATTGCGCACGAATGTATTATCGATATTCGTCCTCTCAAAGAGGCATCCGGCATCAGCGAAGAAGACATTGCTAAACGCTTGATGGATTATGGCTTCCACGCGCCGACCATGTCGTTCCCTGTCGCGGGTACGCTGATGGTTGAGCCGACCGAAAGTGAAAGCCAAGAGGAATTGGATCGCTTCTGTGATGCCATGATTGCCATCCGCGAGGAAATTGCCAAGGTACAAGATGGTGAATGGACGCTGGAAGACAACCCATTAGTCAATGCGCCCCACACCCAAGCAGACCTGATGGCTGACGAGTGGTCCCACGCTTATTCACGTGAGCTGGCTTGCTTCCCATCCGCCCATAACAAGGCAAGCAAATACTGGCCATCGGTCAACCGTGTCGATAACGTCTACGGTGACCGTAACTTGATTTGTTCTTGCCCTAGCATTGAAAACTATATGGATGAGTAATCCGTTCCGCTCGCGGAAAGAGTGATGTTAAAGGCGAGCCGCTCGGCTCGCCTTTTTTATGAATGGCTTTCTCTGGGCAAACGTTGACATAAGGGTATGAACTTTTAAATGTCGCTGACAAACGCTTGACAGATTGTTCTCCGAACACCGCTACATTCTGTGCCATCTGAAAAAGCAGTATTAAGGCACACTATGAAACCTATCGCTCTCGGTCTCCTGCTCGCACTTGGTCTCACCACTCAAGCGGTGGCGCAAGAAAAAACCAGCATCTCGGCGGGTCTCGCCGTTGATCAACAACTAAGCGCTGTACTGGAAATCGACGATCAATACCGTTTTACCCTCGGCAATGATGGCACCGCGTTTGATTATCTTTTTCAACAAGGCACTTTTGATAATCCCGATATCCCGGTTGATTGGTATGTAGGCGCTGGTGGCTGGGCCGAGTGGGACGACGACTATGGCGTTCGTTTACCGATAGGATTAGATTGGGAAATCACCAAGCAGATCACTGCCTACGGCCAAGTCCATCCAGAGCTTAACTTCCACGGCGGCCCAGAGTTGCAACTTGGCGGCGCGCTGGGCGTGACGTATTCATTCTAGTCACAGCAAGCGGTCATCTAAGCGTAGGTTAATGTCGTACTGAAAGCAGTCATCTATCTAAAAGGATCCACTATGCTCTCATTTTTAAAGCCGAATCCGGTTAAAAAGCTAAAAAAGCAGTACGACGCCAAACAACAACAAGCCTTTGAAGCTCAACGCAATGGCGATATCAGAGGATACTCACTACTCACCGAAGAAGCGGAAAAGATTGACCAACAGATTAAAGCCTTGGAAAACAAGGCTTAGTAACTTGAAGAAGGGTTAAATTGCCGTTTTACCAAGCGCTGGTATAAAGGGCAGCGTGCCAACAACTCGGTATGACTGCCCACATCCACCAACTTACCTTGATCCATCACCACAATGCGATCAGCATGTTGAATGGTCGACAAACGATGAGCAATAATCAAGGTCGTTCTATTGCGCATCAAGGTGGCCAATCCTTGTTGTACCGCATGCTCACTTTCACTATCCAGCGCGCTGGTGGCTTCATCGAGCAATAAAATCCGTGGGTCCTTGAGAATTGCGCGGGCAATCGCAATTCGCTGCCGTTGGCCGCCCGAAAGCCGCACACCACGCTCGCCCAAAAAGCTGTGATAGCCGTCCGGTAATTGCTGAATAAAGCCGTCAGCGTGCGCTTGAACTGCCGCCTCTTTCACCGCTTGCTCACTGGCGTCTGGCCTGCCGTAGCGGATGTTTCCTATCACATTATCGCTAAACAATGCCGGTTGCTGCGGCACCAATGCCATTTGTTGGCGCAAGGCTTGCGGGGACAAGCGGCGAATATCTTGTCCTCCCAGCGTAATCGCACCCGACTGCGGATCGTAGAAGCGTTGCAGTAACTCAAAGACCGTCGTTTTTCCGGCCCCCGATGGCCCCACTAACGCCACGACTTCACCAGGCTGAATAGCAAGGTTCAGCGTATCAATCGCCGGCTGATGGGGCCGCGTGAGATAATGAAAGTGCACCGCTTCAAAGCGAATATCATTGCTCAGTGATTGGGCATCAACAATCGGTGAGGTAGCGGGAGTACGAATATGACTTTGCACGTGTAAAAGCTCCACCAAACGCTCCGTCGCGCCAGCCGCGCGCTGCAACTCCCCCAGCACTTCCGACAAGGTGGCCATGGAAGAGGCAACCATGATGGCGAAAAACACAAAGGCGCCCAAATCGCCTGCCGACATGGTGCCTTGAATCACATCGCGACCGCCGACCCATAACATCCCTGTAATCGCGCTGAACACAATCACGATCACCCCGGAAATGAGAATGGCTCTTTGTTTCACGCGCTCGCGACCAATTTGATAGGCACGTTCCACCTCTTGCCCAAATGCGGCTTTGGCGTGATCTTCTACCGCGAAGCTTTGCACGGTTTTAATATTGGTGATGGCTTCACCGGCATAGCTGCCCACATCCGCCATCGAATCTTGGCTTTGCCGCGACAACGCCCGCACGCGACGGCCATAGATAAGTATGGGCACCAAAATAAAAGGCACGGAGGCCAGCACAATTAAGGTCAGTTTAATATTGGTGGCAAACAGCATGATGATAGCGCCCACACACAGCAACGCACTGCGCATCGCCATGGAAAAAGAGGAGCCGATGATGTTTTGCAGCAAGCTGGTATCTGTGGTGATCCGCGACATAATTTCGCCGCTGCCGTGGGTTTCAAAATAACTCGGATGCAGATCAATCACATGATCAAACACCGCTTGGCGAATATCGGCACTGACCCGCTCACCTACCGATGACACCAGATAGAACCGGAAAAAGGTGCCGATCGCGATTAATACCGTGATCAGCAAAATAAACTGTACCGCATTACCCAACTCAACCAGTGATTGCTGTGCAAAGCCTTGGTCGATCAAAAGCCGAACGCCGTGTCCGACGGAGAGTGTTAATGATGCGGTAAAAACCAAAGCCAGCAATGCCGCGCTCACTTGCCAACGGTAAGGGCGGATAAACGCAATAAGCTCCCACAATATAGTCAGGTTTTTACTGTTGCGATTCACGGCAGATTGTTTCGATGAGGTATCCGTTGCGGTTTGATTTGCCATAAGTTCACTTAATGCTGTCCTTGCATGTTAGCGTGTTATTGCCTGACGAACATTCCTATTATGAATGCTTTGGCCACTATAAGCTGTTATAGCTCGCTATTTCTCTTTCTTTGAGCAGCTAATCCCACGTTTCAAAGGTGTCGTTGAAATTATACAAAACAGTCAATATAATCATCACACCAAATTTTTAGGGTTTTCCTGCCTAATAATCTCACCTTTGAGAAGCTATTATGAGGTAAACTCTAGTTGCAACACTTTTAATCAAAAGGATTACCATGAAAAAATTTATCGCTATTGCTGCACTTGCTACCCTTCCACTCTCTGGCGCGGCATTGGCAGATTCAGATATCGGCTGTGGTCTCGGCACAATGGTATTTGATGGTCAACAAGGAAAGGTTTACAAAGTACTCGGCGCCACCACAAACGGCACCTCTGGTAACCAAACCTTTGGTATCACCTTTGGTACGCTGGGCTGTGATGGCACAGGCACCATTGATTCGCAGCAGAAGCTAGCCATGTTCATTGACGGAAACATGGACAACCTAGCGCGTGATATCGCACGTGGCGAAGGCGAAACGTTGGCAACGCTTTCTGAAGTTTGGGGCATCAAAGATGCAGACAAAGCAGCATTTAACGACGTTGCTAAGCAAAACTTTGCATCGATCGTAACCTCTGATCAAGTCACTTCACAAGAAGTACTGACCAACCTAAATACTGTTGTAGCGCAAAACGAGCAGCTTTCAACGTATAAAATTTAAGCGGTATAACGCTTGACGGTTATCCGCCAAACAGTGGCGGTTATTAAGTACGAAAGTGCCCTACTTGGGCACTTTCATGTTTCTGGACGTGAATCGTTGTACTGATATGAGACTTATTCATTCTCGCACCTCGCTATTTGTTCGTCTTAGTCTCATCATTCTTTCTCTCTTTAGCGCGCCGGCTTTTGCGAGTACGCCTGATTTTACCAACACGGCTACGTTTGCTAAGACCGCTACTGTTACGAAAAATAGTGACTTTGATATTCCCTCCTTGGCCAACCAAGCATACTGGCTAAAACTGGTTCACTATCTACCTAACACGTTATCAGGCTATGAAAGTACGGTTGATTCAGAAGATTTTTTCCTTGCCGCTAACGGAAAGACACACCCGCAACAAGAGCTAGCAGCGACAATTAATGCGCTTTACCATGCCGATGCCTCCGTTGCAAAAGCAGCAAGGTGTCAATATCCCGCGCGTTTTACATGGCTCGAGTCTAAAGCAGGACGCACTGCACAACTCGATTGCCCTGAACTTGAGCGTTGGCAAAAGGTGCTTGATCCAGATGGCATGACGCTGGTTTTTCCAACGGCATTTATGAACAATCCCTCATCAATGTTTGGCCATACGCTGTTACGAATTGACGCACAAGATCAAACACGAAATAAAGAATTGGTGGCATTTGCAGTCAATTTTGCTGCCGAACCCAGCCAAGATGACAATGCCGCCATGTATGCCGCAAAGGGGCTGTTTGGCGCTTACCCGGGGCAATTTACTGTGATGCCTTATTATCGTAAGGTTCGCGAGTATAACGACATTGAGTCGCGAGATATTTGGGAATATCTCCTTAACTTGTCCGAGCAAGAGGTAAATCGTGTATTGCTGCATTTGTGGGAGATGCAAAGCGCGACCTTCGATTACTACTTTCTTGACGAAAACTGCTCATACCAACTGCTCGCATTGCTTCAGTTGGCTCGCGATGATTTAAGTTTGGTCGATGATTTCCCGTTTCAAGCGATCCCGTCAGATACAGTAAAAACGCTAGCCAGTAATGACTTGATTGAGACACCGAGTTTTCGTGCCTCGTTTGGCACTCGCCTATTAAATATGTCGCAACAAGCCTCTCCTGCGGTGTTTGAAGCCGCGAAAAAAGCGAAAAGTGGCCATTTCCCTGACCATCAGCAATATACTGACGAGCAATTGGCCGCTATTTATGAATTTGCTTACGAGTGGCTCAATTTTGATTTTTATGATCAAGCACTTCCTAGAGATCCCTATGCGCAGCGCCTCACTAAATTACTCAGCATGCGCAGCCAAGTCAGTGCAGCCTCTCCGTTTGAGTCCGTAGCTAATATCAATGTATCGCCGGATAAAGGGCACGGCTCTACACGTATTGGTTTTGGAGCAAGAACCGCAAAAAACGGTCCAGATGCCCTCTCGCTTGAATGGCGCGCGGCATACCATGACTTAATGGATCCCCAAGATGGCTTTGTGCCCGGCGCACAAATCAGCTTTGTTGATGTCGCTATCAGTCACGATGAAAACGGTAATACGCAACTGGATAAGCTTTATCTGATCGATGCAATGACAATCGCGCCGAAAAAACGGGTTTTCTCTAGTCTATCGTGGAATATCCGTGCAGGCTTTGACCGTTTACCAGGCACCGAGAGACAAGATAGCCGTTGGTTTGCCCAAGGGGGCGTAGGTCAGTCGTGGGGAGAAAGTGACGGTTTACATGCCTACGCTTTGTGGTCAACAGCATTAACTCATGGCGACGCCAGCGATAACCAATTTAATCTAGCAACCGGCATAGAATCAGGATTGCTATGGCAACTTGCTGATGACCATCGTCTCGGCGTGCAAGCACAGTATCTGCCGCTGCTTAATCGTTCCTCCCTGACACAATCACAAGTCGATATGACTTGGAACTGGCGCGTCACCGATGATTGGTCTATTCGCAGTAAAGCACGCTACCAGCACTGGGAGAACGAAGAGATGAGTGGTCACATTACTAGCTATTTTTACTTTTAAACACCTCAAATCGTATGCCGTCCTATCGGACTGACAGCAAAGAAATAGCACGCATCCCCTAAAACCAGCGGGTCTAATAGCATTCAAGATTAACGGCCCGCTTTCATAACAAGTTACTCCTCGGTTTTCCCTCAGCGTGTTTATATCCTTCCCTCACAATTAATAACCTTTTTATCATCTAAATCGTCTACGCTTAGCTTAATGTTGTTACAAAACACCTTTGCGCTAGTTCATAAGCGCGATGAACAGGAAAGCAGATGATGAAAGATCTTAGTGTTGTCAAAAAAATAGGGCTCAGTTTTATTGCCGTTTTTATCGTTTTTGCCTCCGTTGCCATCATGTTTATGCTCGGCCTATCGACGATAAGTAAAGATATCACACAACTTTCAAACAAAAGTCTCCCCTCGGTATCAATATTAAAAGGCATTCAGGTCGACATCACCAAAGTCCGGAAAGATGAATTTTCACTGCTACCAAACAGCGGTAACCCAAAAATATCGCAATGGTTAAACGATCTCGACCAATGGCGTGCCGATGTACAAGCTGGGATCAAAGCTTATCAAGCTCTGGACCTCACATCACAAGAGAAACAATCATTTAATGTGTTTAAGAAAACGTGGAATCAGTACATTAAGGAAACCCAGTCTTATAACCAGCTTTTAAGAAATGACGATCCTGACAAAGCGAATGAAGTCGTGTTAGCCAGTTTTGGGACCTATTCCGATGCGCTAAAAAGCTTGGATAACACACTCGAACTAAACGATGACTTAGTAAAGCAAATTGGGGCAGAAGCCCAGAGTGCAGCAACCACCGCTCAGATAAATGCAGCCATTGGAACACTTGTGATCATTTTAGTGATTATGGCTGCATCTATTCTGCTTTCTCGCGCTATCTCTCGCCCAGTCGGTAAAGCGCTCGCGTTTGCATCGAGTATTGCCAAAGGTCAGCTCAACAACAAATTTGATGAAAAGGACTTGTCCAAAGATGAGCTTGGCTCCTTACTCAAAGAATTGGTGACGATGCAAAACAATCTTCACGGATTGGTATCAGAAATTAACGATTCTACCATTCAGCTAACTGCCGCCGTTGAAGAGGTGAGTGCGATTTCATCTCAAAATGCGTCAGGTATGCAAAACCAGCAGCAAGAGCTTGGATCGGTGGCGTCAGCGATGACCCAGATGCAAGCCGCTGTCAGTGAAGTGGCACAAAATACCGAAGAAGGCGCAACATCAGCGCATTCGGCAGCAGATATAGCAAAAAAAGGGAATGGTTCATTAGCCGATGCGATTAGCATTATTGAACGCGTATCTAGATTGATGCAAGACTCAGAGACGTTAACAGAGCAACTTAAAACAAGCTCCGAAGACATTAATGTCGTGGTTGATGTGATTCGTGGTATTGCCGAGCAAACTAACTTACTGGCTTTGAATGCGGCGATAGAAGCAGCCCGTGCCGGTGAGCAAGGCCGAGGGTTTGCTGTGGTAGCCGATGAGGTTCGCTCACTGGCACAGCGTACTCAAGAATCGACCGAGCAAATCGTTAATACCATCGAGACACTGCAAATAAACACGACTAAGGTCCGCGAATCGAGCCATGAATGCCAAACAGGCATTACGCAATGTGTAGAAACGGTCAGCGATACCGGCGAACAAATGCGGGAAATTGAAGTCTCTGTTGATGATATCGCCCAACGCAGTACCCAAATTGCTACCGCCTGCAGTGAGCAAAGCTCTGTCTCTAACGAGCTTAACCGCAGCGTTGAGAACATTAATAGTGCCTCAACGGAAATGGCCGAGGGGGCAACGCAAACAGCGATTGCCTGTGACCAAATCAGCAATCTTGCGCATAACTTAAAAACACGCATGGAAACATTTAAGCTTTAGTACATTATCTGATGCGTGCTATTTCTCCTGCACGATACTCGTTCAATGTTTTAGAACAAGATGCACAAGATTACGCCGTGTTCGCACGGCGTTTTTGTTTCTACACTGCATCTATTGTTCAGCGTCACCGCTGTTCAACATCGAATCAGTGAGGAGAAGCGTTATGATTACAGTACGTCATGCCAGCGATCGCGGTCAGGCTAACTTTGGTTGGCTACAAAGCCGCCATACCTTTTCATTTGGTAGCTATTACGATGCCCATCATATGGGCTTCTCTGCACTACGTGTGATCAATGATGATATCGTTTCGCCTGGCGCGGGCTTTGATACCCATGGACACCGTGATATGGAAATCATCAGTCTGGTGCTGGAAGGAGCAATAGAACACAAAGACAGTCAAGGCAACCGACAAACTCTACCCGCTGGCGAGTTCCAGCTGATGTCGGCTGGGCGTGGTATTTATCACAGTGAATATAATGCCTCGTCATCCCAGCCATTGCGTTTTTTACAGATTTGGATTGAACCTAACGAAAGAGGCGGAGAGCCAGGCTATCAGCAAAAAGATTTTGGCAACCAAGCCGGCTTTACCGTCATTGCGACGCCAACGGGTGAGAATGGCTCGTTAAAAATAAAACAAGAGGCACGTTTGCTGCAACTTGTCTTGGCGCCGAGTGAGTCTGTTACCTTCGCTTTGGAGGCAGGACGCAACGCCTATGTGCATCAAGTCGTGGGCACTCTTAAGGTTGAAAACACATCTCTTTCTCCCGGTGATGGCGCGAAAGTCGAAGATATCCGTCACATCACCTTTAGTAATGTCGGCAACGAAATCAGCCAAACACTGGTATTTGATTTACCCTAAAGTGCCGATTAACGACTCAAAAAGACTCGGCCTGCAGGCTTATTTGCGCCACAGGCCTAATGCTATGTACACTGCGCGCCTCTTGTTAATATTTGAGGCCGTATGCTGACTCTATCCAACAAAGTAGCGATTCCCGACAGTGAAATCGAGCTCACGGCCATCCGCGCCGCTGGGAAAGGCGGACAAAACGTCAATAAAGTGTCGAGTGCCATTCATTTGCGCTTTGATATTCACGCCTCGTCACTGCCTGATGCCTACAAAGCACGCTTAATGACACTGTCCGATTCACGCATCTCCAAAGACGGCGTCGTGGTGATAAAAGCGCAAAACTACCGCACCCAAGAGCTAAACCGAGAAGACGCGTTAGAACGCCTCGCTGCGCTAATTAAAAGCGCGATGGTGGAGCAGAAAAAACGCAAGCCAACTCGGCCAACCAAAGCGTCACAACGCCGCCGCGTAGAATCCAAAAAGCGTAAGAGCCAGACTAAGTCTTTGCGCGGAAAAGTGGCGCCGTGACAAATCCCATTGGCTTAATGATCAATATAAAGATAGCTTTGCCAACTTTTCATGCGAATCAGGATCTTTCTCATTATTGATACATGATGTACACGATCCGAATAAACCGCAACCTCAAAACTCGCCCCAAGCGGTAATTGATGAGCCATGGCGTCATCGTCAAGCTTGAGGGACACCAGTGCGCGTCCGTTTTCTTTAAACGCATCGGTACCGATTAAGCTCCCTTGTGCACGAAACTGACTCTCTGCGATCGCAGGTAGAACCTCAATCACTTCACCTTGGAATACCCTCCCCGGCATGGAAGGAAAAATAAATTCAGCCTCAAATCCAGGAGCCAAGCGCTGAAGAGAATTTTGCCTAAATGCGGCAGTAAATATTCTCTCTTCGTCATGGATAAACGTCATGACAGGCGATAAAGGAAACGGCACCGCCATCATTCCAGGACGTAATGACAATTGTGTCACAAATCCATCTGTTGGCGCCCTAGCCACCGTTTGCTCTAAATTAAACCGCGCTTTTCTGTACTCTGACAGTAAACGCGCAACAGTGGTGTTTTGACCTCCTATCTGTGAATTTAAAGCAAGGTTAGCTTGATTAAGCCGTGCCTCAGTCACATTAATGGCTTCTTCAGCGGATAAATAGGCTTGTCTTTTTGTATCAAGCTCCTGTTCAGTAAATGCACCTTTATTGAAGCCTTTTTGATAGCGCTCGTATTCTCGCTTTGCTTTGTCCCGCTCAGAAATGGCTCTTCGTCTTTCCGCTTCGGCCTCCAATACCGTGGATTCTAAGCCGAGTGCATCTTGACTCGCTTCTTTAATTTGCGCCTCTATTTTATCTACTTCCGCTTGGAACGGAGTCGGATCCAGTTTAAATAAGACGTCACCTTTTTCGAGAGGTTGGTTGGCTTTTACGGGAACATCAATCACGCGACCACGCACCCCAGGGACAATCGGGGTTGTTGAGAACGCTTGCTTGCCGAGTTGTGTAAACGGATGGTTGTAATTCATTAATAACGTCATGGCCCCCACGATCACAATGCCACCCAAAATTGCCGTAGGTATACTCCATTTGTTCAAAGGAATTTTGAATATTTTAAAGATAGCGATGCAGATCGCCGTATAAGTCATGATAAGCAGTAGGTCCATTAGTCATTCTCCTGCTTTTCTTGGGTCATCGTTTGGTCGTTTTGTTGTTGCTGTTGCTGTTGCTTGAGGGATTCAACGTCACTTTTCAGCTGTTCGATTCGCTCGCTCAACTGTGTAACATGATGATTAATATCATGCTGCTCTTCTTTTAATGTCGTGAACCCCCAACCGCGATCCTCACGCCATAACGTTGCCCATATCCACAAAAAAGGCCATAGCGTATGAAGTGTAAACAAGCTTATCCAGCCCGCCACATGGATAGCATCTTGTTGGGGATGATTACGCCTTTTCGCAATTTCATAAGGAATGTCATGAATCGCAATCACGCCATAAAAAATAACTAAAACCACAAAAACCAACATCCCAAGAGCAATATAATCTAACGCCATAGAACACTCACTAAACAACGAATTAACAGTCATGTTATGGTTAAACGTAGCACATACATATTCGGTATAGGGCTTTATCGAGACTCACCAATTTTCACTTGCTTATCAGTGAACAGATTGCTCTAATGTTACTTGTAACATTTTCGGCTAGTGCATGAGATGACAGAAAAAAGAAACCGGGCCACCTTACAAGATATTGCTGACCGCGTCGGGATGACCAAAATGACAGTCTCGCGCTATATGCGCAATCCGGAGTCAGTCGCCCCTGCGACACGCGACAAGATTGCGGCGGTGATTGAAGAATTGGGATACATACAAAATCGTGTGCCCGCGATGTTATCTAAATCATCGAGCAAAGCCATTGGAATTGTGCTTCCTTCATTATCTAACCAAGTCTTTGCTCATTTAGTCCAGGGCATTGAACGCGTGACTAAGGCACATGGCTACGACATTTTGATTACGCACGCCGGCTATAGCGAGCAGGCAGAGGAAGAGAAAATTGCCTCTTTGCTCTCTTATCAAGTGGATGGCTTAATCCTCACTGAAACTAACCACACCCCACGTACGTTACAAATGTTAAAAACCGCCGCCATTCCTGTGGTAGAAACCATGGAGCTTCCAGAAACGCCGATTGATATGGCAGTTGGGCTTGATCATGAGCAAGCCGCTTATGATGCAGTTCAAACGATGATCAACAAAGATAAAACGCAGATTGTGTATTTGGCGGCTCGTCTGGATACCCGCACTCAGCTGCGGCAAAAAGGGTACGAACGCGCGATGACACAGGCAGGACTCACTCCTCGCTGTGTTGCCACCGAGGAGCATTCTTCATTCAGCTTAGGCGAGACCTTACTTAACCAAACCTTGGCTCAGTATCCAGATTGTGACGGGCTGTTTTGTACCAATGATGACCTCGCCGTCGGTGCGTTACTTGCCTGTAAACAGCAAGACATTGAGGTACCTAAAACGCTTAGCATTGTCGGCTACAATGCGTTGGATATTGGCACTGTGGTCAGCCCAAGACTCACCAGTGTCGCGACGCCCCGAGAGTTAATCGGTGAGCGCAGCGCGACACTTTTGATTCAAGCATTAAGCGGTGAAACTATCACCGAAAAAGTGCATGCTATCCCACACACCATCACAGACGGTGGCAGCTTGTAACCATCACGGTTGACCGAGCGATCACGGAAATAGATATGTCGCCCCTTCATCAGCGCGAGACACCTGCTGACGCGCCGCAGCAAACAAATCACGTCCCCAGGTTGTAGCAGCTTGAGGCGTATTAGCTACATATCGTTGAGATAAGTCAGCATGGCAGGTCAATACGCCAGTATTCGCGTCCAATGTGATCAGATCGCCGTCTTGAATGGACGCCAACGCACCGCCATGCATGGCTTCCGGACAGACATGCAAGGCCGCAGGGACTTTGCCTGACGCGCCGGATAACCGGCCATCTGTTACCAGTGCGACCTGATAACCCATTTTTTGCACATTGCCGAGAATAGGCATGAGTTTATGGAGCTCTGGCATCCCATTAGCAGCAGGGCCATTAAAACGCACCACCACAATCACATCTTGGTTGAGCTCACCGCGTTGATAGGCCTGCTCGACCTCGTGCTGACACTCAAACACCCGTGCGGGCGCACAAACTACGCGATGCGCGGGGTCAACCGCAGATACTTTGATCACCGCGTTACCCATATTGCCAGACAGCATGCGCAAGCCACTGGTTGCACTGAAGTGTGAACCGGGCTGGGCAATGACCGCTGTGTCGGTTGATGGGGTGGCGGTTTCCCAAACAAGCTGCCCCTGATCTAATCGTGGTGTGGTCAGCTGGTCGCTAAATTGGCCGACGGCAGGCAAGGTATCAGCATGCAATAACCCTAGCGCATGTAAGTGAGCCATTAACGTCGGTACGCCTCCGGCCGCTTCAAAGGCATTAATATCGGCCGGCCCATTGGGGTAGACTCGAGTCAGCAAGGGCACTATACGAGAGAGCGCATCAATATCTTCCCACGTTAGGATAATCCCTGCTGCTCGCGCCATGGCCACCAAATGGATGGTATGATTGGTGCTGCCGCCTGAAGCCAACAACGCAACCACACCATTCACCACGCTTTTTTCAGTCACCACATCGGCTAATGGTCGGTAAGTTGCACTTTCGGCACACTGAGAGGCTAACGCTGTCGCTGCATAGCAAGTCAACGCTTGGCGCAACGCTGAGTCTGGTGGGACAAAGGCAGCGCCAGGTAAGATTAATCCCATCGCCTCGAGCACCAGTTGATTGGTATTGGCCGTACCATAGAAGGTGCAGGTTCCCGGGCTGTGATAAGCCTGACATTCCATGGCGAGTAATGCGTCTTTGCCTACTTCGCCTGCCGCATAGGCTTGACGCACCGCCACTTTTTGATCATTGCTGGTGCCCGTTGTCATTGGGCCGGAGGGAATAAATAAGGTAGGTAAATGGGCGTAGGCCAGCGCGCCCATCAATTGTCCCGGTGCAATTTTATCGCATACACCAAGCAATAATGTTGCGTCATACACATTGTGACTCAGCGATATCGCAGTCGCCTGTGCAATCACATCACGTGAAAACAATGACATTTCCATTCCCGGTTGGCCTTGGGTCACTCCATCACACATCGCAGGCACACAACCTGCCACTTGCGCGGTATGACCTAACGGCAGCAAAGCGGCTTTGATCTGATCAGGGTAGTCAGCATAGGGCGCGTGCGCGCTCAGCATATCGTTATAGGCGCTGATAATCGCCACATTGGCGGTGGTCATATCCAGCATGTGCTGTTTGTCTTGTTGGCACGACGCCGCCACCGCATGCGCCATGTTACCGCAAGACAGACTGGTACGCGCTTTCCCGGTATCGGCTTGCTGTTGAGTCCGATGCAAAAACGCGATGCGCGTCGGTTGGCTGCGCTGGCATAACGCCTCTGTCACTGCCATCAATGTCGGATGTGTCATTCGGCATCCTCCTTGTCTTTTAAAGCGTTCACTGCACGTGTCACCACAGTATCAATGTCTGCATCAATGCCGACTCGGACCACATCAGGCTCATCGTCACCCGGCACCTCCAACGTGGCAAACTGGCTATCCAGCATATGGGTTTTCATAAAATGCCCTTTGCGCGCTCGAAGCCTTGCGAGGATCAACGCATAATCTCCGTCCAAAAACAAAAAGGTAACGTTCTGATTGCCATCTCGGATCTGGTCTCGATAGCGGCGCTTTAAGGCTGAACACACAATCACGCCATATTCATGTTTATGCTCCAAACTAAAAGCGGCATCGCTAATCCGGCCCAGCCAGGGAGTTCGGTCATGATCATCAAGCGGCTTACCCGTCGCCATTTTTTCGATATTCGCACGCGGGTGTAAGTCGTCTCCATCAATAAACTTTGCCCCTAAGCGCTGTGCCAACTTTGCGCCAAGGGTGCTTTTCCCCGAGCCACTGACGCCCATCACAATCACACTGCCAATTGCCATACCCACTCCTTAGCGAGATTTTAACCAGATCTCATTTTTGATAACGCATTCAATAATTGTCTTTATCTTAGTGTGGTTACCGGTAACATGTTACCGGTAACGTTGAGATTTGTGAAGTTTAACACAAACATCCTGGTCGGAAGAGGTGAGCCATGGAACTACTCGCACAAAGCCCTGAACCCACTACTTTACTCTTGATAGCATTGGGCGCTATCGCGTTGTTATTACTACTGATAATGAAACTTAAGGTGCATGCGTTTGCATCACTCACATTGGTCAGCTTAATCACTGCTTTGGCCACGGGGATCCCTACCGATAAGGTAGTGCCGGCCATGATGACAGGGTTTGGCGGCACCCTGGCGTCGGTCGCCTTGCTCGTTGGGCTCGGCGCCATGATTGGTAAAATTCTCGAAGTCACCGGTGGCGCAAATGTATTGGCCGATACGCTGATCGACCGCTTTGGCGAAGCCCGTGCTCCGTTTGCACTGGGTATCGCTTCTCTACTATTTGGCTTTCCGATCTTCTTTGATGCGGGGCTGATTGTGATGATGCCCATTATGTTTAGTGTCGCGAAACGTTTAGGTGGCTCACCGATAAAGTATGCCCTACCCGTCGCGGGTGCATTTGCGGTTATGCATACCTTCGTTCCCCCGCACCCCGGCCCCGTTGCGGCCTCAGATTTACTCGGCGCAGATATGGGTCTGCTCTTGGTCGTTGGGCTACTGGTTTCGCTACCCACTTGGTATCTAGGCGGTTATTTATTTGGTTTGTATGCCGGCAAGAAATTCAATATTCCCCTTGCGAAGGCGTTTTTAAATACAGAAGTGATGTTTAAAAACAAAAAGGACCATCCCACCTTTTCTACGGTGCTGATGATCTTACTCCTACCTGTCATGCTAATTTTCCTCGACACAGGCTTAAACGCACTCAGTGTTGCAGGTATCGTTGACGGCGAAAACCCATGGGTTGGTTTTCTGCGTATGCTGGGTAAAACACCGGTTGCACTGCTCATCACGCTGTTAACTTGCTTGTTAGTCTTCGGCCAAAAGCTTGGCAAAAGTAAAATGGAGAAGCTGTGCTCCGACTCATTGGCACCGATTTGTGCGGTGATTTTGGTGACCGGTGCGGGCGGGATGTTTGGAGGCGTACTTCGTTCTAGCGGCATTGGTGAAGCACTCGCCAACATGCTGTCAGATACAGGGATGCCGATAATATTGGCCGCGTTTGTGATTGCTACCTGCTTGCGTGTCGCACAAGGCTCAGCCACCGTTGCACTCACAACCACAGCCGCGCTGATTGCGCCCACGGTGTCGCACACTGTCGGCTTATCTCAACTCGATTTATGCTTTATTGTCATCGCGATTGCCGGTGGAGCTACCGTTTTATCGCATTTCAACGACTCGGGTTTTTGGCTCGTATCACGTTTGCTCGAAATGGATGAAAAAACCACGCTAAAAACTTGGACTGTGATGGAAACCCTGCTCGGGACTATCGCGTTTGTTATCGTAGCGCTATTAAGCATTTTACTATAAGGGAATCCCATGACTGAACTAAACCAACGTCTCAAGGCAATTCGCATTGTGCCGGTGATTGCGATTAATAATGCGGACGATGCCGTGCCGCTCGCTAAAACTTTGGTCGACAATGGCTTACCGTGCGCCGAAATCACCTTTCGTACCGACGCGGCTGCCAGTGCTATCCGCCAAATGCGCGATGCCTATCCCGAGCTACTGATTGGTGCCGGAACGGTACTGACGCCTGCACAAGTCGATGCTGCGATTGACGCTGGGGCGGATTTTATTGTTAGCCCTGGGCTTAATCCCACTACAGTAAAACATTGCCAACAACGTGGGATTGCCATCGTCCCTGGGATCAACAACCCGAGTTTGGTCGAGCAAGCCATGGAACTTGGTCTTGATACGTTGAAGTTTTTCCCCGCGGAAGCGTCAGGAGGCATTGCGATGTTAAAAGCGCTATCTGCGGTGTACCCGGTCAGCTTTATGCCAACCGGCGGCGTGAGTGAAGAAAACGTGAGCGATTATCTCGCGTTGCCCTCTGTACTGGCATGTGGCGGTACTTGGATGGTGCCCGCCAAGTTGATTAATGAGCAAAGGTGGGATGAGATCGCAGCACTGATTAAGGCGCTGTGATAGCTCTCGCATCCGTTAAGAAAAGATCGACCCCACTTATTGAAGATAATGGGGTCGCTCGCACGCATACCGCCTGTGCTTGCAACCTCGGCACATAGCCGATACCTTTTCCCGCCTGTTCATAAACAGACACTTGGTTAAAAGTAGGGGAAAGACGGCATGTTGGCACAAGCACTTGAGCAAATTTTTGGGTTTTCGTCATTTCGTGCGGGACAAGAAGCAGTGATCTCGCAGGTGATGCAAGGTGAATCGGCCTGTGCGATCTTTCCCACCGGTGCAGGTAAATCATTATGCTATCAATTGCCGGCCACACAGCTGCCCCACTTAACATTGGTGATTTCGCCTTTGCTGGCATTAATGCATGATCAACTTGCATTTATGACCCGCAAAGGCATCCCAGCGGCCACCATCGATTCAACGCAGACACCCGAACAAACCAAACAAGTGATGGATCAAGTCCGTCGCGGCGACATCAAGGTACTGATGATTTCAGTCGAGCGTTTGAATAACGAACGTTTTCGCCAGTTTATCACTCCTATCCCGATCTCGTTATTGGTGGTGGATGAAGCGCATTGTATCTCTGAATGGGGACACAATTTTCGTCCTGATTACCTCAAACTCCCTGCTTACCGACAGCAATTAAATATTCCGCAAGTCTTGCTTCTCACCGCCACCGCAACGCCGGCTGTGGTTGAGGATATGCAGACGAAGTTTGCCATCCCGGCAAATAACATCACATTAACGGGGTTTTATCGTCCTAACCTGCATCTAAATGTGGTCGCCGTGGAAGAGACGCAAAAACGGCAAGCGCTGGTTGAGCAGTTAAAGCCCGACCCCGATTTGCCGACCGTCATTTATGTCACCCAGCAGCAGACCGCGGAGAATATCGCCCAGTGGTTACAATCCCAGCATATATCCGCGACAGCTTACCATGCCGGTATGAGTCACGATGTTCGCGTGTCGATACAAGAGGCATTTATGTCGGGCCAATCGCCATGTATTGTTGCGACCATCGCCTTTGGGATGGGCGTCGATAAGGCGGATATTCGCCGTGTCATCCATTTTGATTTGCCGAAGTCGATTGAAAACTACAGCCAAGAAATTGGCCGCGCGGGACGGGATGGTCACAAGGCGACCTGCACGGTACTCGCTCACCAGTCGAGTCTGAATGTACTAGAGAATTTTATCTACGGCGATACGCCAGACAAAATGGCGATTCAGGGGTTACTGGAAGAAGTACAACAGGCAGGTCAACAATGGGAAGTCATGCTCCATAGTCTTTCACGGACATATAATATTCGGCTCTTACCGCTTAAAACCTTGCTCGTTTATTTAGAAATGGCCGGCGTGATCACCAGCCAATACAGTTACTTTGCCGATGTGAAATTCCAGTGTGTGGAGTCACCCGCCGCCATTACGGCCAAATTCCATGGTGAGCGACGCGAATTTGTTGCCCAGCTATTTGCATGCGCGATCAAAGCAAAAACCTGGTACAAGATGGATTTCCAACAACTGTGGCAACGCTTTGGAGCAGAAAGAAAGCGCGCGTTAACTGCATTGGAGTACTTTCACGAACAAGGTTGGTTATCACTCGCGACACAACAAGCCACACAAGTGTTTGGCGTGAACACCCACGAGATTGATATTCACGATCAAGCTGAGACGCTGTATGCCCTTTTTGCCAAAAAAGAACAGAGCGAGCTTGCCCGCATCAACCAATTACTGACCTTGTTATCTTCTTCAACCTGTATTAGTCAGCGCCTTGCCGACTATTTTGGTGATCATGCGGCACCAACCACCTGTGGTCATTGCTCGGTATGCCAAGGCGAGATCGCCCATTTACCTCCGCGCCCAGAATTACCGGCGATCGATGCGCAAGCGTTATCCTCATGGTGTCAGCACTTTGCGGCTGCTTGCGACGGCACGCCAACTTCGGCGGCAATGACGCGCTTTTTACTCGGCCTATCGTCACCGCTTCATACCAAAATTAAGGCGAAGGCCATACCTGGGTTTGGCGCCCTTGCATCTTATCCGTTTCAAACTATCAAAGAACAGGTGATCGCTGATCACGATACCTATCATTAAGAAGTGGCGATTTGATTCATTGACCTTTGCGTGCGTTAACACCCGTTTAAGCGGCTAGCCGAACAATCTCAGTGTTATGCAACAGCCGCGATCACCTTTATAACCCTATAGTTATAAGAAAACGAGACAAATTTATCCCAGAAGTTAAGAATTTATTCATATACTGATGATAAAGACGTGATGCGGTGACCACCGCACACTTAATGTATTGCCATATTCAGGGTTTATTTATGCTGCATTCTGGGGCGTTGTATGTTTTGGCCCGCCAAATTGTTTTTACACTGTGCGTTGGCGTGTTGTTATCGATAAGCCCCAGCGCTCACTCTGATAACAGCGAACAACCTGAGTCACAAAAACCTGTTTTAAAGGTGGCTAATTCGCGTGCATGGCGTCCATTTTCTTATCTCAATAGCAACCAAGAACCCAGAGGGATCTTGATTGACTTTTGGAAAGAATTTGGCGACCGCAATGGCTATGATATCGAGTTTCTATTGACCGATTGGCAAACGTCAATCGATTTAGTGCGTACCGGTCAAGCTGATGTGCACGCTGGGCTCCTTCAGTCACCGGAGCGGTTGCAATTCATGGATTTTGGCACGCCTCTATTTGCCATTGATACGCAAGTATTTTTCAGTCAATCCATGATGGGCACGTCTGCTGACTTTGTCCTTTCTGGTGAGACCGAACATAAGATTGGCGTGGTACAAGGCGGGTACGAAGAAGAGTTTATGAGCGCTAACTTTCCAGACGTAGCATTGCAGCTTTTCCCGAATAACCAAGCCATGCTTGATGCGGCATTATCTGAAAAAATTCAAGCATTTGTGGCCGACCTGCAAGTGGCAAATTATCACCTTTATACCACCACGAACCACAACCTTTTTATCCCTGTCAGGCACCTTTATACAGAGATGCTGCACGCTGGATTTGCGAAAGGCAACGCGGCATTACTTAATCGCATAGACAATAAATTTGCTTGGTTAGATGACGATACTAAACGCCAGCTACTCAATCGCTGGGTCTATTATGACGTTGAAACGGTTTACCCTACCCATTTATTTCCTGCTTTAGTCGCTATCAGTATTTTTATCGTTACCAGTTACATTGTCTTACTTAAGCGAACGGTCAAACAAAAAACGCGCGCGCTACAAACAGCCAACGATATGCTTCAAGATCAAGCCATTACCGACTCATTAACGCTGTTGCGCAATCGCCGGTATTTTTATCAACACCTCTATGACTTGGATAAAACGAGAGGCGACATCGCGCTAATGGTTTTTGATATTGATGATTTTAAAGCATTTAACGATGGTTTTGGTCACGCTCATGGGGATGAGGTGCTCTGTTTTGTGGCTAAAACGGCGACAATTCTATTGCCGAAAGATGCCATTATCGCCCGTATTGGCGGCGAGGAATTTGCAATACTCCAATATTTCTCAAGTGCAGAGGGCGCCTTGGCACAAGCAAGGGTTTTATGTGAAGAGATTGCGCGACAGAGTTTAGCGTTATTTAATCACGCGTCTAAGCCTGTCACGATCAGTTTAGGCGTTGCTTATTATCCTAGCGGCATGCCTCACAGTGAAATTATCGATGCTGACAAAGCCATGTACCAAGCCAAAAAACAGGGTAAAAACTGCGCGGTTCTACACGTGCTGTAACCCTTTACTCGCGGCTACACAACCACTGAGCTAATCGTTGAACATGTCTTGACGAAACAAAAATAATAGTAAACGCAATGGGCCAAGCAACGATAAAGGCCTCTAACCAACGCCAAACAAACCCACTGCTCAGCCCGGTATTCACAGCGGTGATTACCGCTGTCATCAACGTCACCATTAACACTGACATCAGAAACGGCGCAACAATAGGGAAAAATCGTTTTGGTAACATACACACCCAATAATTTAGCAAGTACTAATGCTTATAGTAAATGAGCAAGCAGAAATAACAAGTGGTGTTACTGCGTCGATCAACTATAGCAGATCAACTTCCCCCCTAATTTGTAATATGACATGGTCACTTGATGGGAAACGCCATCGCGGCTACCGCTTATTGTAGCCGCGCAATGTTTAGACTGTTTTTTGCTCTGCTAAACGTGATAACACTCGAGTGAGCAAGCGGATCCTTGGTTCAATGGAGTCGAGTTGCAAATACTCACCATCACTATGGAAGTTGGCTCCTACTGGGCCAAATCCATCTAAACTAGGGATCCCCAATGCTGCGGTATTATTGGCATCGGAGCCGCCGCCCACCGCTTTCCAATGGATAGGCACGGTTTCCTCAAAGGCTGCCGCTTCAACAAGACCCATCAAGTGTTCCGTTTCAGGGGTCGGCACCATCGCTGGTTTATAGGCTTCGCGAACCAATTCAATGGTGACATCGGGGGTGTAAGGGTGAGAGGCGCGCGCTTGAATGGCTTGATCAAGCGCGCAATAAGCATTGTTGTCCCAGAACCTGACGTCAACCAGTGCTGATGCATAAGCAGCGACAATATTCGCCCCCGCTCCACCTTCAATCAAACCAGCATTAATACTGGTACCGGCCTCTAGATCTTTCATACTATCGAGGGTCACCAGCCAATGAGCTAACTCTGTAATCGCGCTACGTCCTTTTTCTGGCTCGTTACCAGCATGAGCGGCACGACCTGAAACGGCAATTTTATAACGCGCCATGCCTTTACGCGCTTTTACTAAGCCACCATCTGCGCGGGCCGCCTCTGCCACCAGCACATAGCGTGCATTACGAGCAACGGACTCAAGCCAGGTACTGGAATGTATCGAACCCACCTCTTCATCCGGGTTCATGCAGACACAAATGCTCAATGCATCACGTTCTGCTTGCGGCAATGCGCGCAGTGCATACACGATATTAAGCAAGCCTGATTTCATGTCTGATACACCGGGACCGTATGCGAAGCCGTCCTCCACATGCATGGGACGCTCTGCCGCCGTCCCCTGAGGAAAGACCGTATCCATGTGACCAATCAGCATCACATCGATATGTGGATGGGTTGGCTGGTTGCGAATTTCCAATCCAATCCCTGCCTCTCCACATTCCACTCGCTTAATATGCCATCCTGCCATTTGCTCATATTTATCGGCCATTAGGGCCGCAATCACCTCAATACCTTCTCGTTGAAAGGTGCCACAGTCGATATTGACTAGAGGCGCCAACTCATCTAGGTAGCGTTGCAAAGAAAACGTCATCATGCCTCCTAAAGTAAAAGATTCATCACCCACATGGCGCCAAAAGCATTCAGAATAGAAATGCCGACCATAATAGGGATGTAGCGGCCTTCAGTGCCAATCGGGCCCATTACTCGGCCAATGTATTGCACTTGCGAACCCATTAAATAAATAGCAGGAACCAAGATAGCGATATGGGTACCGGTGAGAATGCCTTGGTCAAACAAAGTGATCACGACACCAACAGCGCCTCCCATCGACATCCATGCCCCCATTAGCACTGCGGCGGCTTCACCGGGTAATCCGAATACAGCCATCACAGGTGCAAACACATCGCCCATCAAGGCCAGTAGGCCGGTAATTTGAAGTGCTTTGATAATCACAAACGCCATGACAACATTAGGCACGGTTGATGTTGTTGCAATATGCCAACCTTTCTTAGCGCCTTCGACAAAGATGTCAGTGATCATCGGTTTACTGGTAGAAGACTGGGTCATGATGCGTGCTCCTCTTGATAGGATTGTGTCTTTTCTCGCTGCGGTCCTTTGCCCTCAGTTATATTGAGGTACAAACGAAAGACATTCGCACCAATGAACTTAAATAAGAAGATCACGCCAATAGCAAGACCAATTGACGATGTCACCGCTAACGAACCGTCTGACATGGTTAAAGTAAAAAGTACCGCGCCCGAGGAAAAAAAGTTGACGATGGTTGCGCCTGCCGTGAACTGAAACATGGTGAATACATCGGTTTCACGCTTGGTCAGGTAACCCTCATCTTTCAATTGACGAGTCATCGCTGCGCCAGCATCTGTGCTTTGCATGGAGGCAATCAGTGCTAGTCCTGAATTTCCAGGAATGCCTAATACAGGTTTAAGAAGAGGCGTTAAGAGTTTGCGCGCGGCATCAAGCGCTCCATAGTGCTCAAGTACACCAATCATACCCAGCGCAAACATCACGGTAGGAATTAAGGTCAACGCAAAAATGAAACCATCACGCGCACCGCTCCCGCCCTTACCGCGAAGTGATGTTGTTGCCACCTCTACCGTGCCGTCTGTCGCAGTCGTGGCCTGATACGCAACTTGTCCGAACGAACCATTCAAGGTGGTAAAGTCGAACACGCCGTACCATTGATTGGATTGTAACAATCCCGAGAAAAACACCACAGCGAATACCAGTGCCAAGTAACATCCCCATGTCACTTGCCGATCTGTATCGGTTGGATGTGTCATAAACAGCCCTCATGATCAATGAACATTGACCTCATCATCGGCGCTGACACACAAACAAAGATTGATAATTATCAATTTATCCCACAAGTAATAGGCTAGCAGTTACATAATATGAGCTCATTCATAAGCTGACAAACAAAGTCAAAGAAAACAGAAATGAATGTGACTTTAAAGGCTGATTTAAATGCATTTATATGTCACAACTGAGAGATATGCGCAGAGAACATCGGATAAGAAAACCGCTTATAATAGATTAGAAAATATAACCCAAAAAGCGCCCAGTGGGCGCTTTTTTAATGGATGATTACGAATACTTAATTAGCCCATCAGGTTATAAAGCAATGCTGATATCGCAAGCATCCCTGTGATGAAGATAAAGTAAGTACCTACTTGCCCACGATACTGCGCCAGGGCTTTGACCTTGTAAGCGGCAACCGTTGGCATAATGAACAAGATCATCGCAATCACAGGCCCAGACAATGCACCCATCATGTCAAGGATACTGGGGTTGATCACGGCACAGCCCCAAATAGCAAAAAACATCACGATGACGCCCAGTTTGTCGGCGCTTTTGTAAGTGAGTTTACTGTGCTTCGTCACCAAGCCGTTCAAACTTTCACGCGCGCCAAGGAAGTGTCCCAAAAACGATGAAGTAATCGCAATGAAAGCAACCAAAGGCCCCAAGGTACCAATAAACGGGTTATGGGTGACATTAGCAAGATAAGACAATACAGACACATTTTGTGCTTTTGCTTCTGCCATTTGTGCTGGGGTGAGTGTCAACACACACGAGAACACAAACAGCAACACAAAAGCCACCAGCATAATACCGGCACGTTTAAGAATTTGCTCTGACTTACCTTGAGCCTCGTCGCCGTAATGCCGGCGCTGAATGTTGGCAAAGCTAGAAATCGCCGCTGCATGGCTAAACGAGAAAATCACCACAGGCACCGCCAACCAAAGACTCATACCCAGCTCACCCATCGGCGGTAAACTGAGATTAGGCGTTTGCCACGATGGAACAAGATAAAAAGACAGAAACGCCAGAATGGCAACCAACGGATAAACCATCGCCGCGAACGCACGCAGCATCAGGCGTTCACCACCCAACATGATCGCAATCATACCAGCGACTAGTACACCCGACAGCAACACGCGATTTGGTGATACCCATCCCAGTTGGTTGACTAAAAAGCTATCAACCGTGTTGGTCAGCCCAACGCCGTATATCAATAAAATGGGGAAAATAGAGAGGAAATACAGCATCGAAATCATACGTCCGACATTGGCGCCGAAATGTTCTGCGACGACATCGGTGAAATCGGCATCGTTGTGACGCGACGATAATACAAAGCGCGCTAGACCCCGGTGCGCCATATACGTCATCGGAAACGCTAGTACCGCCATAATAATCAGCGGCCAAAAGCCCCCCATTCCTAGGTTAATGGGTAGAAACAAAATTCCGGCACCGACCGCGGTTCCAAACAAGCTAAGCGCCCAATGGGTGTCATGCTGGGTCCAACGGTGCGATACACTTTTTGAGGAGATATCTATAGTCTGGTTCACGTCAAACTCTCTTAGTTATAATATTTTGTGCGGTTGCATAGTACCGAGTTCGACCTAAACTATCACATATATGTAATAGATATATGTCCTAATTGTATCACCAAAAACACGCAAATCCAGCTGGGCTATTCTTCAAATAGCAGCATAAATAACCAATAAATTGACAAATAATCAGAACAACATTCCAAATTATTTATATTAATTAGATTGATTGAATTGTTTGCAAAACAATGCAACAACCACATTTTCGTTTGCTTGTTGTTGACAAATTGTAACTGTTTACATCTCATTTTTTGATGATAAATCACGCACATGTTACATCTCGCGCGACTACATCTCGCGCGACATGGCTGTTTAGCGAAAGGGATCACAAGCACAGTGCAGAAACACATTTATCCTAAGCATGATTCAACGGATATTTACCTCAACGGGATAGGTTGTTTATGAATGAACCCATTATTATTGACTGTGATCCGGGACATGACGATGCCATTGCACTGGTAATGGCTTGTGCATTACCGCAACTCGATATCAAAGCCGTGACGACCAGTGCGGGCAACCAAACCCCTGATAAAACGCTTTACAACGCACGGCGCATTCTCACCTTACTGCAACAATCGCATATTCCCATTGCGGGTGGGGCACATAAACCGCTCACCCGTGATTTGATTATTGCCGATAATGTTCACGGCGAGTCGGGCTTGGATGGTCCTGAGCTGCCAGAGCCTATGATGGATCCTGATCCTAATAATGCTGTTAATCTGATGGCCAGTGTCTTAAAAAAAAGCGATCAGCCGGTCACCTTGGTTGCAACAGGTCCATTGACGAATGTGGCGTTACTTATCGCTGCCTACCCTGATCTGACCAACCGAATTAAGCGGATTGTATTGATGGGGGGAGGCGTGACTTTTGGCAATTGGACACCCGCCGCTGAATTTAATATTTATGTTGACCCTGAGGCGGCAGACTGTGTTTTCCGTGCAGGGATCCCCATAACCATGTTTGGGTTAGATGTGACCCATCAAGCCCTAGTCAAAGATGAAGACGTGGCGTCTATCCGAGCCATTAATAATCCTGTCGCGCAAACTGTCGCGGGGTGGCTTGATTTCTTTATGCGCTACCATCGCGATCCTAAATGGCGACTTGATGGCTCACCGTTACATGATCCATGCACGATTGCGTGGTTAGTCAAGCCTGAGCTTTTTGACTGTGAATCCGTTTGGGTGGGTATAGAAACTCAGGGAGCACTGACAACAGGTATGACAGTGGTCGATCGTTATCAAGTTACAGGTAATCCAGCCAATGCCGAGGTTGCAATGGCAATCAACCGAGAAGGGTTTATCGATTTACTGTGTAAGTGTATACGCCACTACAATTGACTGCTCTCCTACCTAAACGAAGAGGTTTTCGGCAAGTCTGATAAATAACGCGCGGATCATATCCGCGCGTTTAACTCGGTATCTTACTATTCATCACTTGTCGTGCAGCGAATGCTATTTATTGCCAACAAACGCCTAGTAACGGGCGGTCACGCTGACACCACTAAATGCTGCGTAGCCGTTCAACATCACATGATAGCGACCTTTCTGGGTGTTCTGCACGGTACACACTTCGCTATTACCGTAATTGTACGGTCGACAATCCCAGTTATTAAAGGTTGGCTTTGAGCCATAGCGCAGGTACAAATCAGCATCGCCTGAGCCGCCGCTAATATTCACCGTGAGGCGTTGCCCAGCGTCTACATCAACATAGAAGAAGCGCTGGGCGCCTTGCCCACCCGAAATATCTGTTAGCGCCTGACCATTTTTAAGCTCACCCTTAGGATCAGGCTCTGTACCGCAATTTGGCTCACAACTACTATCGGCTTGACTATACAACAGTTTGTTGACGGAGCCACGAGGGTCGTTAATTTTATCGACACTCGCGCGGTTGCTAATTAAATTCGCTAATTGTACAGGCGAAAGGCTGCTGTTTTCTTGTAGGTACAAGGCAGCAACCCCAGCAACATGAGGGGTCGCCATCGAGGTGCCGCTGATGGTGCGATAACTCCCATCATACCAAGCGGACTTTATGTCCGATCCTGGGGCGAACACATCCAAGCAGCTTCCCCAGTTTGAGAAGCTAGAGCGGGTATCGCGAATCGTGCTAGATCCTACAGTGACACCGCTTGGCTCTCGTGCAGGCGAACTATTACAGGCATCAGCATTGGAGTTACCCGCTGCTAGCATAAAACTCACGCCAGATTGTACCGCACTGGCAACGGCACGATCGAGCGCTGTTGATACGCCTCCACCTAGGCTCATGTTTGCCACTGACGGGCCATTCGCATTGGCTGCTACCCAATCGACACCACCAATCACACCGGACGTCGACCCCGAACCGCTACAGCTGAGCACCCTCACCCCGACAATATCGACATTTTTAGCGACTCCGTATTGACTACCGCCAATGGTGCCAGCCACATGCGTACCGTGGCCGTTACAGTCAGTCGCATCTTGATCGTTATCAACAAAGTCATATCCGGAGCGTGCACGACCACCAAACTCAACATGTGACGTTGTCACACCAGTATCAATAACATAAGCAGTGACACCTGTGCCATCAAAGTTAGTGCTGTAGTTGTTGTCTAGAGGAAGATTGCGCTGATCAATACGATCTAACCCCCAAACAGGGTTATTTTGGTTCGCGTCAGGGGTAATCACCGGGTCCAATGAAATGGTCTTATCTTGTTCAATAAAATCAACTTGCGAATCCATGCGTAATGCACGTAATTGTGCCGGTGTGAGCTTAGCTACAAACCCACTTAACGAGCGATCAAACACTTTTTCTACCTTAACCGCATGTTGGTTAACCATGCTAGACACGGCTTGTTGAGTAAAGGTTTTCAACGCTTGCGGATCATCACTCAGAGTCATTGGCTGCTTGAGTACCACGATGTACTGATCCTCAATCCCCCGGTTTTCCGCCGCAACCATCAATGGCGCTAGCGTTTGCTGCAGAGAGACGCCTTGTTTACCTTCATTTTGTTCAGATAGTGCTGTGGGTGATGCCGCCATCAGCGCCGACGCGACGCAACAGCTAAGAGCATGCTTTAACATATTGTATTCCTTACAATGGTTAAATGTATTAGCAATTATTGCCTACAAAAATCAACAATAACGCTTTAAAGCTATACAACTAAGGCTGTTTTTTCCGTAGTGAAAATCACTTTATTAAGGAGATTCATTAGTATTATTGACCTTTTTGTCAGCCAAACATTTTTTAACTAATTGTTTACAATACGTTAATTGACTCAGCTCACTCACATCTAACACTTTTTAACTAGGCATTGTTAGTCCTTTATTTTAGACACCCACCACACTCTATATGAAAACTAAATTGGGACTCACAGCCTATTAGTGATCTCTGTGAACAGAAAAAAGCCAGCGATTTCGCTGGCCCATTACATATTTCTTAATGCTTTTTTGTTAGGCAGATTCTTCGTGAATCAACACGCCGCCATCAAGCGCGCCCACTAACACATTAGGTACTTCAGTATCTGAAGACGTGACAGCGATACGCGTACCCGGCCCAATGGCAGAGATAGGCGCTGCAATCATTAAAGGGCCAAGTTCTCCTTGATAAGCGAGCTTCCATGAGGGCGCAGCCGCAGCGTGATCGTTGGCATAAAGTCGACACTTGTTTCTGTCCGGCTCAATTAAACAATCCAGGCCATATTCAATATCGTCATAAAAAAACGACCACTGATAATAGCCCGCATTAACGCTGCATGGGGTTTTGATAAAACTCAACGCCTCTGCGTTATCTTGGGTTAAGGTAATAAAGCGCTGCGCATCGGGCACCATCGCCAAATACCCCAGTGATTTGCCATTAGCATCGGTGACGGCGAGCTTTACCTCTTGCTCGACCATTGCTCGTTCATGATTGCTAATATCTGGCAGCATAGAATCGGGTTGTATTGAAAAAGCCATTGGGTTGCTCCCTTGGTTGCCCGCATCGATTTTAACACTTATGTAACAACCAAAGGTATAGATCAATTCCCCTAAAAAATTTAGTGATGTGATCGAATACTGTGTTGATGAATCGTCCTATGTGATCATAAAGCCCGGTTATTAAGCACAGATGAAGATATCGGCTGCAAAACTATTGCGGCCACTAACAAGCAGTACAGTGTCGCACCTATCGCCACCATCATCAGCATAACCCAATCGGCTGCACCATTGAGCATCGCAAGAGACGAACCAGTGAGGGTTGGCGTTAAGAGTGCACAGACAATCCCTACTACGATACTGAACACAATAGCGCGCTTGGCACTGCGTAAAGAGAAGCGACGCAAAATAGTTAACGACACGACAGGCACACATACTAAAAACAATAACCAACCCCAATAGGGAGCGGCTGAATACAGTAACACGGTAAAAATCGCGTCAATGGTCATATCTGCCTCCGTTAAATTTTTCCATCCAGCATCGCTTGATAGGCTGGTAGCAACATTTGCTCTTTCATGACCCAAGCCATCCAAGTTTCTTCTGTTGGACTAATAAAGGGAAAAGAAGGTAGCAATTTACCGCCGTAACCAAACTCAGCCAACATGGCTTTACCGAACCCAGTAATCAATGGGCAAGACGTATAGCCATTAAAATTGGCTTCTAGAGGTTTATCATTAAGAAAGCTCAAAATATTGGCTTCGATGACTGGCACTTGCTTTTTCACGCTCGCAGCCGTTTTCGATAGCGGAATACCTGTTACATCACCGATACCAAATACATTAGGGAATTTTGGATGCTGTAGTGTATATTGATCCGCCGCCATCCATTCATCCTTATGAGGACCTTGTCCCCAAACAAGATCACTCCTTTTAACTACATCAGGCGCACTCATAGGCGGCACGACATGAATATAGTCATACTCTTCTTCAATGGTTGTCTCTTTTGCTCCTATTGCAAAGCGTGCTTTTTTACTGGCCACATCAATACCGATCAATGTTTTCTCATCACTGATGTCAACCCCTTGTTCACCAAAGCGTTTCATCACAAAATCGTTATAGACAGGGATTGAAAACAATCGATCTTTAAACGGCGTGGTAAAGTTCACATCAAATGCCTGCCGGCGCCCAGTTTGCTCAAGACGTGCGAGAGAAGTAAAGGTCATTTTAAGTGGCGCGCCTGCGCACTTGATTGGTGTGTTAGAAAGGGTAAATATCGCTTTACCCTCACCTTTATTCATAAAGTGTTTAAATGCCGTATCCGTTGCTAGTGCGCCCTCTGGCCCTGGATAAACGCTACCGATACCATGCTGACCAATCAGACGTTCATCCATTCCCTCAATGAGGGTGTAATTAAGTTGGGCGCCCATGGCAACGACCAATACGTCATAGCTGAGCTTAGTGCCATCCTCGAGTACAACTTGTTGTTGTTCAGGTAAAAACGCATTGGCATTTTGTTGGTGCCATTTTATCCCAGCAGGTAACCATTGTTCTGTTGTTGATAGGACTTGGGATGCTTTCCATAATCCAGATGCAACCAAAGTTTGTCCAGGTTGATATAGATGGCGCTGCCGTGCGCCCACTAACGATATTTGATCAGCCGAAAGGTGTTGAATAAGGCGATTCGCCAACGATATACCAGCAGCACCATTACCGACAATAACGACTTTGGCACGAGTCTGGGCGCGTGAAGGTAAGCTTGTCGGCATCAAGCTTATCGCTCCCGCTCCTGCTAGGAGTTTTAAAAACCGACGTCGCTCTTGATTCGAATTTTGATATCGCATAATCAACACCAACAATACTTAAGATAATACTTAATTAGTAGTATCGAATCAAAAAACACGCAATGTTATTGGACAGCTTTTGTGGTTTTATTCACAAATAAATCACGAGTAACTATCGCATCAACCACCAGCGCATTAAGCGTTTATACCAGCGGTTGTATGGCGGTTTAACTAAAAAGCTGGTGTCCCATCTATCACGGGTGAGCACGGTTTTACTGTGGCTAAAGGTATAAAAGCCTTCAATGCCGTGGTAATGCCCCATGCCGGAATCACCAATGCCCCCAAAAGGCGCATCTTCTGCCGCAACATGAAACAAGGTTTCATTAATCCCCATGCCGCCGGCGTGAAGCTGTGTGGTGACCTGCGCGCGTATCTCCGCATCATTACTCATCAAATACAAAGCGAGCGGTCGTGGACGTGCCTGAATATAATGCAGTGCCTCGGTAAAATCTTGATAACTGACAATGGGCAAAAGCGGACCAAAAATCTCTTCTTGCATCACCCGCATATCGTCAGTGACATGAGTCAGTAACTGAGTTGGCCAGCATCGTTTTTCGGCCGTCGGTATGGTTTTTTGATCGAGCGCACACCAGCGCCTCGCACCTTTATCTAACGCATCTTGCAGTGTTTCTGCTAGCCGCGTTGCTTGAGTTTGGTTAACGATCTGGCTGTAGTCTTGGTTGGCCTCAAAATCAGGATACATGGCACGAAACGCTTGTTGGTAGGCGTGGATAAACGCTTCTTGCCGATGTTCAGGGCAAAGCACATAGTCGGGGGCAACACATATCTGCCCAGCGTTTAAGCACTTTCCGTAAATAAGCCGCGAGACGGCGACATCCATATCAATCTTATCATCAATGATCACAGGAGATTTCCCCCCCAACTCAAGGGTCACCGGCGTCAAATTATCAGCTGCAGCCAGCATGACCTGGCGTCCAACTTGGGTCGAGCCGGTAAAAAATAGATGATCGAACTCTAATTCAGTAAAGCGACGCGACACTTCCACTTCCCCTTCAATCACGGCCACTTCCTTAGGGCTAAACACATCCGCGATGAGCTCGCGTAATACCCGATTGGTGTTCGGCGTGAACTCCGAAAGCTTGAGCATTACCCGATTGCCGGCCGCTAACGCGCAAATCAATGGACTGACTGCCAGCATGATTGGAAAATTCCACGGCACGACAATCCCAACTACCCCTTTTGGCTGTTGGTGTACCGCCAATTTGGTTCCGAGTAAGGTAATCCCAGGACGCCGTTTTTGCGGCTTCATCCATCGTTTTAATCGGCGACGGGTATAATCAATTTGGTGTATCAGTGGCAAAATATCAGCGATTTCGGTATCACCAAAAGCACGGTGGCCGTAATCGTCGCTAAGGGCTCGTTGTAGTACAGGCGATTTTTGCTTGATAGCCTGACGTAAGCGCAGCAGCGAGTCACGGCGATGGCTGTACTCTAAAAAAGGTCGCTGAGATACCTGTTCTTTTTGCGCGTCGAATGTCTCTCGCATCTCTTTAACCGTTTCCAACCACTGTGAGCCTGACTCTGTCATCCTTGCCTCCTCTACCGATACAAGATCGCGATAAACCACTTCTTCATTGATGACATAGCCACCTTGTTTACGCAACAGCGATTGACCGATATAGCGTTACTGTTCACAGGCCCCTCTCCGCGCAAACCTGATCGTTATCATGATAAAGCTCACAACATCATCATTATTTCCATATATTTTGTGAGGGATAACAAATGCGAAACAAAAAGTAACTACATATTCACAAAGCAAGTTTATTATACGCATCGCCTAACAAATAAGACAATAAGGTCCGCTCACTTAAACAGACTGAGTGGGAGTCATCACTGTCCCGACAACATACGAATGAGCAAATTAAAACGATGAAACGATCCCAAGACATTACCGATGCAGTTGGTCAAACCTTCTCAATCCGTGTCAATGGCGAGACTGTTCCTGCCATCGCTGGAGAAAGCGTGCTAAGCACCTTGCTTGCGAGCAATATCCGTGCGCTATCTAAAAATGATTATGGCCGATTAGCCAGTGCCTATTGCGGCATGGGCGTATGCCATTGCTGTACGCTGGAAATCAACGGCCGCCATAAACAACGCGCATGTCAAGTCGCCGTGCAACCGGATATGGATGTCCGCACTGAAGCCAACATTGTGGTTGAGAGCAAGGATCTTGAAAGCAGTACCGTCGAGCAAGGAGAAACCCATGTCTAAACCTGTTGTTATTGTTGGTGCTGGACCTGCCGGTCTGTCTGCAGCGGTCACACTGGCCAAGCACAAGGTCGCTAGTATTATTGTTGATGAAGCGCCCAAACCCGGTGGCGTCGTCTACCGTGGTCCATGGCGAGATACTGACGCGCTGCCTCATTTGGATGATAAATGGAAGGCCACGTCACAATCCCTGCGCGAACAATATCGCCAGCATCAGGATTTGATTGACCTACGTAGTTTGACGCGGGTACTGGGGCCAATGGCGGGTCAACACCTCCTCACTGCTCATGAAGACACGCTATCAACGATTGACTACGAGCAGTTGATCCTCGCCACCGGTTGCCAAGAGCGCAGCATTCCCTTTCCCGGCTGGGATATGCCTGGGGTGATGCTTCTCGGGGGTATCCAGCTTCAAATAAAAAGTGGCTTAGTCCGTCCCGGTCACCGCTGCGTGATCACCGGCACAGGTCCTTTGCTTGTACTGGTTGCTTGTCAACTTCACAAAGCTGGTTGTGATATCGCGGGTATCTATGAAGCGACGCCATTCAAAGACTTGGCACGTGAAACGCTCGCCCTCCTCAACCGTCCACAGCTCGCGCTAGATGGTCTGTCCATGATGATGTATCTCAAACGCAACCATATCCCGATGCATTACGGTTGGGGCGTAGTCAAAGCCTCAGGTGATCCTCAAGTCGAGCAAGTTACGGTAGCCCCCTACAGTAAAGACTGGCACCCAGATGTTAGCCGTGCCGAAATCATAAATGCTGATGTACTTGGTGTGGGTTACGGCTTTGCGGCACGCTCTCAGCTCGCACAACTGATGGGACTAGATATGCAGTACGATCACATGAGCGGGGCGATCCCCGTGGTGGACGAGTGGCAACGAGCCAGTCTCGACAATGTTTACTGCGCCGGTGATACCGTGAAATTTGCCGGCGCAGAAGCCGCCATGTTGGAAGGAAAGATTGCAGCGTGCTCCGCACTGAAGGCACGCAATATTTCAATGCCTAATCTTGACAATGAATTTAAGGCTCTACGTCATCAGCTCGAAAAGAGCTACCGTTTCCGTAAAGGCTTTGATACGGCAGGCTACCGTCGCCCAGGCCTGCTCAGTTTGCCGGAAAAAGACACAGTGATCTGTCGCTGCGAGCAAGTGAAAAAGGCGGACATTGATAACGCCATCAATCAAGGCGTCAAGGATGTGATTACGTTGAAAATGCGTACCCGCGTTACCATGGGTGACTGCCAAGGAAAAACCTGTGCGCACTATTGCTACGACCGACTCAATGAGAGCACGACGTCGCCTCAGCCTTTGATTCGCCCTCGATTCCCACTCGACCCTATTCCTTTTGCTGCGTTGGAGGATGACGCATGAAACAGTACGACATCGTAATTTGTGGCGGCGGTGTGATCGGCGCATCGGTGGCTTATCATTTAAGCCGCGAGCGCGACTTATCCATCGCCGTTGTGGACTATAAATACCCCGGAAATGCCTCACGTGCGTCAGCCGGTGGCCTATGGGCGATGGGCGAGTCAACCGGCCTTGGCTGCGGCGTTATCCTGTTTAAAACCCTTTCTAAGCAGATGCAAGAAAGCGGCGAAGGGGGATCACCAGAGATCAAACCGCACATTATGCCCAAGCCGTTCTTCGATATGGCGATGCTGTCTAACCAGCTCTATCCGGCATTGTATGATGACCTGATGACGCATCACGGTGTGGACTTTAAGTTTGAGCGTACCGGTTTGAAGTTTGTCATGTTTGATAAATACGACAAACTCTATGCCGAACATATTGCGGCCGCCATTCCTGATCGCCAAGAGCATGTACGCTGGGTGTCTCAAGACGATCTTCACGCACAAGAGCCTAACGTGTCGCGCGCTGCAATTGGTGCGATGGAGTTTGAGGGGGATCACCAAATCAACCCCTATCGCCTCAACGAGGCCTATTTGGAAGCAGCACGGCAGAACGGTGTCGAGCTATATCTTAATACCAAAGTCACGGGCGTGGTGAGACAAGGTAACCGGGTTGTCGCGGTTGAGACAGAAAACGGTAAGCTAGGTTGTGGCACCATGATCAACGCCGGTGGCGCATGGGCGGAAAAACTCAGCTTGTGGGCAACGGGGATGCCAATGCCTGTCTTCCCAGTCAAAGGCCAAGTGATCGTTTCCGAGAAGCTACCTAAGCTTTTAAATGGCTGTTTGACCACCAGTGATTGTTACATCGCCCAAAAAGATAACGGCGAAGTCCTGATTGGCTCAACCACCGAAGAGCGCGGTTTTGATACCACCACAGACATGAAATACATCAAACAGCTGGCACAAGGCGCCATGAAGTCTATCCCTGAGCTGAAAAAGATGAACATCAAGCGCTGCTGGGCAGGCTTACGTCCAGGTTCACCAGATGAACTCCCGATCCTAGGTACAGTACCGGGTATTGATGGTTACCTGAATGCATGTGGGCATTTTCGTACCGGAATGTTGACCTCTGCCATCACAGGGAAAGTCATCAATGAAGTCGTGCGTGGTATGCCAACCACCATCGATCTTGAGCCGTTCTCCTACACGCGCTTTTTAGACGACCAAGGAAAGATGATTGGTCACTATCATTTGGACGTAGCATTGCCTTAACCTTTCATCTATCCGCAGGTAAAATCTGCATTATGCTAGCGTCTCTTATGTTAAAAGCCTGTGATTGGATGACGTATTTGATACATCAATTAGCGCGATAGGCCACAGATCATCGTTTGATTGATGCGCAAATATTGTCGCTTTAACGATCTCGGGCTTATACTGACCAAACGTAAGCTCACATCAGCGTTGTTCGCTGTTATCGAAAGGAAATGTGGTAGGCATGAATCACGAGCCATCAAAAAACGAAATACTAACGGAAAGTGGGACGAATGAGCTCGAAATCATCGAGTTCCACTTGATAAAACAACTTCCTGACGGTAGCACCAAAACTTGCTACTACGGTATCAATGTGGCCAAGGTTCGTGAAGTCATTCAAGTCCCTGAAACAACGGATTATCCCAATGCACAATCACACATGATTGGTGTGTTCTCATCGCGCGACAAGCTAACCCCATTGATTGATCTCGCTGGCTGGTTGGGGGTGCCTACACGACCAGAAAAAGATAACAAATTTGTCATCGTTACCGATTTCAACAATATGACCAATGGCTTTTTGATCGATAGTATCAGCCGCATTCATCGGATTTCATGGGAAGCCGTTGAGTCTCCTAGCCAGTTTTTAGAAGCTGGCGAGCAAGATTGTGTGGTTGCTGTGGTACGTAAAGACAAAAATCTGATCATGATCTTAGACTTCGAAAAAATCATCGCTGACATCAATCCTGAATTGAGCATGGAAAAATACGATGTCACTCAGGATAGAAGCGTCAATATATCCGAGTCTAGCGCTAAAAAACGCGAAGCTAAAACCGCGTTGGTCGTCGATGATTCCGCCTTTATTCGTAGTTTGATCGAAAACACCCTCCGCTCAGCCGGCTTTAATATTATTTCCGCCAAAGACGGTGGTGAAGCGTTCGAAAAACTGATCGAGTTTGAGCGTATATCAAAAGAAGAAGGCGTCGCCATCACTGAATTTGTCGATGCCATTGTCTCAGATGTTGAAATGCCTCGGATGGACGGTATGCACTTGGTCAAGCGCCTACGTGAAACAGACGCCTACAAAACCATGCCAATTATTATGTTCTCATCCATTATGAGTGAAGATAACCGCGCGAAAGCCTTGCAGCTCGGTGCAAACGACACCATTACAAAACCTGAGATTGGGCGTATGGTTAGCTTGGTTGACAAGTATGTGTTTGGTGCGCCGCTGGATGACTAACACATATACGCACGAAAGCATTGCCTTCTTCGATAGAAAACAGTCTACTTTGATAAAAAAGGCTGCCGAACATAGGCAGCCTTTTGATTTTGCTCTTTCGGCTATAACAAAAACAGCGGTTTAATGATGAGGCGCGCGAGACTGAACCTGGGCTGCCCCTTTATATGCCTGACTTGAAAAATAGGCTTTCGCCGCCTGATTGACTTTTGGTGCCAATAACAGCCCAGAGACCATCGTAGGAACCGCCATCAGGCCATAAGCGCCGATCAAGAATAAGAAGACGACATCCAATGATACAACCGCCCCTAACACCACCAATGAGAGATATAAGTACTTGTAGTACTGTCCTGCCGTTTCGCCAAACAGATAAACAAAACACTTATACCCGTAATACCAGAACGTAAATACAGTGGTAAAAGACAGCACCAAAACTTGTGCGGCTAATAGCCATGCACCAGGCGCACCAAATGCGGCTTTAAAAGCAGCCATCGTCAAACTGACACCTTGCATGCCGTCAGCCTGGTCCAATACCCCCGTAACTAAGATAACTAAAGCGGTACAACTGCATACAATTAACGTATCGATAATTGGCCCGAGACTTGCGACTAAGCCTTCGCGCACCGGTTCATTGGTTTTAGCCGCGCTATGAGCCATCACTTCAGTGCCAATCCCTGCTTCATTCGAGAAAGCGCCTCGACTGACACCAACAATAATCACACTGATCAAGCCACCAAACATAGCATCAGGCGAAAAGGCGCTAGCAAAAATGGATTGAAAAACAGCCGGCACACGCTCTGCGTTGAGCAGCAAAGCTACAATCGCCATCACCATATAACTTCCAGCCATCAGGGGAACCAGTGCGCCAGCAACGTCCGCAACCCGCTTCAAGCCGCCCCAAATCACCAACCCGACAAAAATAGCCAAGACAATACCCAGCCCCCACGAAAAGGCCGTACTTTCTAGCCACTCAATCCCTGGAAACAGTTGTGTTTGGACTACCGCGCCGAGCTGATTAATCTGAAAAGAGGGAACAAAGCCCATTAATCCCGCGATAGCAAATAACACCGCGAGCCATTTAAACTTGTTACCCAAGCCATTACGCACCGTGTACATGGGTCCGCCATGTACACGACCTTCGCTGTCTTTGTGGCGATACATCACGCCAAGTGTGCAGGTATAGAATTTCGTCGACACACCCAGTAACGCAGTTAACCACATCCAAAATACCGCGCCAGGACCACCCGCACTGAGCGCCAAAGCGACGCCAGCAATGTTGCCCAGCCCAAGCGTCCCCGACAAGGCAGCCGCTAAGGCCTTCCGGTGCGATAAATCACCATGCCCCGAGCCATCATCAACCTGCCCTGTAAGGAGTTTTAAACTGTGCCCCATATAGCGAAATGGCGTAAACTTGCCGTATAGAGTAAAAAAGATCCCTCCCCCGACAAGTAAGATGAGCATGGGCTTTCCCCAAATAAAGCCGACGAAGGCATTAATCCATTCTTCAAGCATCTGCGAATTCCTTCCTTTGATTGTGCAGCCATCGCTCAGCGCCTACCACAAGCCAGCGAGTCACGCCCAGCTACAAATAGTTAGAGTACAAAATAAAAACAAACATGGCGTGACTAAAAACGCATTCAAATTACGACTATAATCTTACATGAGCGATATCTTTGCCGCGAATTCATGATTTTTATCACATAAATATTGGCTTTGATGTCGCCGTTACAGGCTTTATTTGATTTGAGAGCGAAACAGTTGGAGCGCACCAAGCCGTGCATGGTACGTTTTTTGTTTAGTAACCATACTTTATGTCGGTGTTTAGAGGGTTGTCATTTCGATATACTCCGCGCCCTGCTTTATTCCCCTAATAACCCATGCACTGGATTTACGCTCCAGCCAGCAAGAGGAAAAAACATGTCTACTTATGTCATTTGTGCTTTGTACAAATTTGTCACCCTTGAAGACTATCAGTCTTTGCAAGCGCCATTGCTTGAGGTAATGGAAGCCAATCAGATAGGCGGTACACTCCTTCTCGCTCACGAGGGCATCAATGGTACAGTCGCTGCGACACGAGAAAATATGGATGCGCTATTTGCGTGGTTTAAAAACGACCCACGCCTGGCCGATATTGACTATAAAGAATCGTTTGAAGACAGCCAGCCGTTTAGTCGTACCAAGGTAAAACTGAAAAAAGAAATCGTCACCATGGGCGTGGAAGGCATTGACCCACGCCAAAGTGTCGGCACCTATGTCAAACCGACCGAATGGAACGCATTAATCAGCGATCCGGATGTGTTGGTGATTGATACGCGCAACGATTACGAAATTGAGATCGGTACCTTTGAACGCGCCGTTAACCCGCATACGGATAGCTTTCGCGAATTCCCGGACTATGTCGAGCAGCAACTTGACCCCAGTACCCACAAAAAGGTGGCGATGTTCTGTACTGGCGGGATCCGCTGTGAAAAGTCGACGGCATTTTTGAAAGAAAAAGGCTTCGATGAGGTATATCACCTCGAGGGCGGGATCCTAAAGTATCTTGAAGAGGTGCCTGAAAGTGAGAGCTTATGGAACGGTGAATGTTATGTTTTTGATAGCAGAGTTGCCGTTAATCATGAATTAGAAAAAGGCTCTTACGCAATGTGTAACGCTTGTCGTCTGCCAATAACCCAAGCAGACATGGAAAGCGAGCACTATGAACAAGGCGTCTCCTGTCCAAAATGTATCGATAAACACACCGACGCGCAAAAAGCTGCGTTTCGTGAACGAGAATATCAAGTTCGCCTCGCACGTGAACGGGGTGAACAACACGTCGGCGGTGAAGCGAGAAAAGTCATTGAGCAACGTCGCGAATTAAAGAAACAGCGCCAACGGCAACAAAGTAAAAAAAATAAAGCTTAATCAGACTAGAACACGCCCAAACTGCTTCTGCGAAACGGTGCGCGATCCCTTGCGCGCCGTTACTTGTCTACTGTATGCGCGATATCACCCGCTTTATTTCACTCGATATCGATTCAATGCTGTAATTTGTTGTAAAGTGTTTTCGGGCTTATCCCCAATGCAGCCGCTGTGCGTTGACGATTACCATTGTACCGAGCCAGAGATTGTTTGATTGCCATCTGCTCTAGTTCTGAGAGTGTCATTCCTTCAGGGATAAAGCAGGAAGCGGTCATCTTATCATCCTTGCGAACAACCGTTGTAGGTAAGTCCGACACCTCAATGTGTCCACTACTTAATAGAAAACCATGCTCAACTGCATGTTTCAGCTCTCGCACATTACCCGGCCAACGATGCTGAGTCAGTACGCTTAAAGCTTCTGCACTTAGGCTAGTTTGCGCATTATAGTGATGATTAAGTTCAGCGAGAAAATGCGTGATAAGTGCATGAATATCATCACCTCGTTCGCATAAAGGCGGGACGGTGACAATAAATTGCGCAAGGCGATAATAGATATCTTCACGAAGTTTTTCCTGAATGATTGCCTGATCTGTATCTCGGTTCGTGGCCGCTACTAAACGCACATTGGCCGTTTGATTCTTTGTCGCACCAACAGGGCGATATTCACCAGATTCCAGCACCCTCAGCAACTTTACCTGAAGTGTTTGAGGCATCTCGGTTATTTCATCAAGGAATACTGTTCCCCCCTCGGCTTGATAAAAAATACCTTGGTGATCTTGGTGCGCCCCAGTAAACGCCCCTTTTACATGACCAAACAATTCACTCTCTATCAATTCCGGACTCAGCGCACCGCAATTGATGGCCATAAAAGGGGCGGCAGCTTGTTGACTCAAACTATGCAGTGTTTTCGCTACATGCTCTTTCCCCACGCCGCTCGCACCAACAATCAATACATTTGCATCCGTTGGTCCAAGCCGTTGAAGTCGGTGATATAGCAATCGCATTGGCTCAGACGAGCCCAACAGATAACCATATTGATTTGCTTGGCTTTTGAGCACTGGGATTGCGGTCTGATGTGAAACAAAGCGCGTGTCTAAGCGATCAATAAGCAACGTCTGAACCGATTTACCATCTAGCGGTCGCCGAAAAACAGTTGCCGCACAGTCCTGTACTCGCGCATTCCAAGCGGGATTTGGTGCACCATTGCTTATTAACGCCCAATGGGTATGTCGATATTCTCCCATCACACGAATAATCGCTTCGGTACACATAGTGTCTAAATCAATATCAAGCACTACCCAGTCCGGCGGCTGTAACTCAAAAGCGCGAAGAAGATCCGTAGGCGTATCAAATGTAGAAAGATCAACATGCTCTAGCCTTTGTGCGGGTTGAAGCAGCTCAATATCCGAGGGTTGGTTTACACAGGTAAACAGGCGAGATTTACACATTACTCTTCCTTCCATATTGCGAATGTACGCATGACCTTGCCACATCGCTTACAACTAATTAAGTAATAATTACACCCATACAAGTAATTATTACTTAATTAGTAGTTAAACAAGCAAAAGAAAAAATCATAACTGACTGATTATTAATTAAATTTAAAACTGGCACAGTATTCGCAGGCTTCAAGGTAGCAACGCCACCATGTTGCTCACATTCATAGGAAAAAGGAGGAGTTAATGAAGACGACTCATCAAGGTCGATTTCATCCTTTGTTCGTATCATTGGGGTTAGCACTGACACTGGGTGCTTCGTCGGCATATGCAGACAGCAGCAAAAACCAGTGGCAAGACCAAGCTAAAGATGCGTGGATTGATGGCAAAGCCGAATCCATGCTGATGGTTAATACTGACCTAAACAACTTTGATATCAACACAGATGTAGAGCAAGGTGTGGTTATCTTAACGGGAAACGTAGACACTGAGTTGGATAAGAGCTTAGCTGGTGGTCTTGTGCGCCAAATTGACGGGGTCAGTCAGGTGGAAAATGATCTCACCGTTTCTCAACCCGCCAGCAAAGCCGCAGACTTAGGGCAAGCCGTTGTCGACACAAAAGTAAGTGCGGCATTAAAAACGAGCTTGCTACTTAATCCAGATATTAGCGGAACCAATATTAATGTCTCCGTTGAAGACGGCGTGGCAACCTTATCCGGAAAAGTCAAAAGTGATGGCGCTCGTGATCTAGCCGTCTTAATGGCGGAAAACGCCCAAGATGTCGAGCGTGTCATTGATGAACTTAAAGTAGAAGAAAATGCCTAAGGGTAATGACAAACCCCTAATAAGGAGATGCTATGCAACGCCAAGAAATGATTGAAAAATTACACGGCCGCTTACATGACTGGAATCAAGAAATTGATAAGCTTGAAGCCAAAGCGAACGTCGCATCAGCAAATGCAAAAGCCGAATACCGTGAGTCTATCGAGCACTTAAGAGCGCGAAAAGAGCAAGCAAAAACGCGCATTGATGAGCTTCAAAATGCCAGTGACGAGGCGTGGGATGATATTAAACAAGGCGCCGAACAAGCATTAACATCACTTAAAGAAGCTTACGACTCGGCCAAACAGAAATTCTAGTCGACGAAAGACGCATCGAGACGTGCGCGCTACATGCAATACGCGTCAAAAGCAATGCGCGTCAAAAACACTGCCGCTCTCATCGGAGCGGCTTTTTTTTGTCTTTATGTTAAGGTAAGACTTTAATATCACCAAGGAGAGGAAACATGCAGGCTCGCGCGCTTTTTATCGCTATATTGAGTGTTTTTGGCGCCATGTGCGCGATTCAATTCGGTGCATCGTTTGCCAAGCAGCTGTTTCCTCTGGTGGGGCCTGTCGGGACAAGTGCTCTGCGAGTCGGGTTTTCCGCCCTGATACTATGGCTGGTTTTTCGGCCTTGGCGCCAATGGCCTCGTGGACGTCACTGGCGCGCTATTAGCGTTTATGGCAGTTGCCTGGGTGGCATGATGCTGCTGCTTTATTTAGCGATTGAAACCATTCCTCTCGGGATTGCCGTTGCACTCGAATTTACGGGTCCTCTTCTGGTTGCATTGCTTTCAATACGGCGCGCGCGGGACAGCCTTTGGATTGTGCTCGCCGTCGGCGGTGTGATCACATTGCTCCCGGATCTATCAGGCGTGAATGCCCTCGACCCACGAGGGGTTGCATACGCCCTAGCCGCCGGGGGCTGCTGGGCTGGCTATATTTTATTTGGTCAAAAAGCGGGTAATCTAGCGCCAGGCGGCGGCACTGTTGCACTGGGGATGACGGTTGCTGCGCTCTATCTTGTACCCGCGGGCTACATTGCCACCGATGGCGCTCTGCTCCAGTGGCAACTGCTGCCATTGGGCATTGCGGTGGCACTCATTTCTAGCGCTATTCCCTACTCGTTAGAGATGATCGCGCTGCGAAATATGCCTAAGCAAACCTTCAGTGTGATGATGAGTTTAGAGCCCGCCGTTGCCGCAATGGCAGGGCTATTGGTTCTCGACGAGCAACTTGCACTGCGCCAATGGCTCGCCATCGGTATGGTAATCACTGCCTCGTTAGGCAGTACGTTATCGGCTAAAAGGCATTAACGAAAAGGCACTAACACCAACCAATAGAAAAGAGCGCCGATGGTCGGCGCTCTTTTTAGTCATCGAATCTTGTTCTCTGAACCGCTCACTTTACCAAGTGTTAGCTCGCTTCACTCAATGGCAGTGCATGCACCTTGACGCGCTGTTGCTCGATGTACTGGCTAATCGCATCAGCCTGCTCTTCAGTCAAATAGAGACCAAGCTTCGTACGGCGCCATAGCGCGTCTTCAACATGCTGCACAAACTCGTGTTGAATGAGATAATTTAGCTCAGCTTGATAAACACCATCTGCAAACTGACGTCCCATATCTGCCTCGCTGGTGCAGCCTTTCATCAACTGATGGGTGCAAGTACCGTATGTGTCCACAAATCGCTGCGCCGTCTCGTGACTTAACCACGGGTAACGTTGCTTGATTGACATGGCCAGATCATCGCGACCACAGCTGAAGTCACCACCAGGTAACGTTCCGTTTGCGGTCCAAGGCTGACCCATTTTATCGAAAAATGGCTCAAGTTTATGTATGGCTGATTCGGCCAGTTTACGATACGTCGTGAGCTTACCGCCGAAGATAGATACGAGCGGCGCTTGACTGCCCTGCTGCTCTAACTCAATGGTATAGTCACGTGTCATTGCCTGCGGTGAATCCGATTCGTCATCACATAGAGGACGCACACCACTGTAGGTCCAAATAACATCCTCGCGTTTGATTTGGTGCGTAAAATGCTGATTGACCACATCAACCAGATAATCAACTTCAGCATCATCAATTTTAGCTTCACGCGGATCCGCTTTGTGTTCAACATCCGTGGTGCCAATCAGTGAAAACTTATCCAGGTAAGGGATCACAAATACAATACGACCATCATTATTTTGCAGAATATAGGCTTGTGGATCTTGATGGATACGTGGCACCACCATATGAGAGCCTTTGATCATTTTGATCCCACGTGGCGATTTTTCATGAAGACTATCGTCGTAGAATTGTTTGACCCAAGGCCCTGTTGCATTCACCAAGGCTTTCGACTTGCGCTCAAAACGCTCGCCGGTATGTGCATCTTCTAAGGTAACACGCCAGATATTGTTTTCACGCTCTGCCGTCACCACTTTACAATAGTTACGCACTTCACCGCCTTTCTCTTTGGTAAACTGAGCGTTAAGCAGTGTGAGACGCGCATCATCTACCCACGCATCAGAGTACTCAAAACCGATCTTCATCTCTTTTTTCATATAGCCGGTTTTACTGAGATCCACTTTGTGGCTACTTGGTAACGTCGAACGTTTACCTAAATTGTCATATAAAAAGAGGCCACAACGAATCATCCACGCGGGGCGCAGATAAGAGCGATGCGGCAAACGAAAGCGCATAGGAAAGGCAATATGCGGCGCTTTATTGATTAGCACTTCACGCTCTGCTAGCGCTTCGGAAACCAAACGAAATTCATAATGCTCTAAATAGCGAAGCCCGCCATGAATCAACTTTGAGCTTGCTGACGATGTGGCCGATGCGAAATCTTTTGCATCGTACAATCCAACATTAAGCCCGCGACCTGCTGCATCTGCAGCGATGCCCGCACCATTGATACCGCCTCCCACGACGATAATATCGAGTAATGCTTCTTGATGAGTATTATGCGTAGTCATTATTAGCCGACCTTGTCCAGATATGAGCGAACGAACATTAATTGATGGGTATAACTGTATATCAACTTTCGTTTTCGGTCACTATTAATGTTCGAAAAATTATTATCGAGTGTGACAAGTGTAGAATAAGTGTTATAAAAATGCGTGAATTGTGAACCGTAAAGCCAAGATTAACGTAGCAGAAGCAGGTCGTTGTCACTCTGTTATTCAATAAAGCAGAATTCACCCGTCTGCGTTCAGGCATAAAAAAAGGCGCGAAAACGCGCCTTTTGAAGATAACTCGGTTTAGACGTAATTAAATGTCTTCTTCCTCATCATGAAGCTGTGCCCATGCCTGAGCACATTTTACCGCACGCTTCCAACCACGGTAACGACGGTTCCGCTTTTCTTCATCCTGATGAGGCTCAAAGCTACGATTGAGTTTCGCTTTGTCTTTTAACTCATCCAGGCTACCCCAGAAACCAACAGCCATCCCCGCAAGATAACCTGCGCCCAGCGCCGTGACTTCCGTCACTTCGGGACGGTGAACTTCCGTATTAAGCACATCGGCTTGGAATTGCATCAAGAAGTCATTGGCAACGGCACCACCATCCACGCGTAACGCCGCGAGCTTGATACCTGAATCGGCTTGCATTGCATCCAATACGTCACGAGTTTGGTAAGCAATCCCTTCCAATGTTGCTCGAATAATATGGTTTGAATTCACACCGCGCGTTAAGCCTACAATAGTACCGCGGGCATATGCATCCCAGTAGGGGGCGCCTAATCCCGTGAAAGCCGGGACCACATAAACACCATTTGACGTATCGACTTTAGTGGCAAAATACTCAGAATCGTGCGCGTCTTCGAGCACTTTAAGCTCATCACGTAACCACTGGATAGAGGCTCCGCCCATAAAGACCGCGCCCTCAAGCGCATAAGAAGGTTCACCCTGTGGACCACAACCAATCGTCGTCAGCAGGCCATGAGAAGACGTAACTTTCTCTTGCCCGGTATTCATCAGCAAGAAGCACCCTGTGCCGTAGGTATTTTTCGCTTGTCCGGCTTCTACACACATTTGACCAAATAGCGCAGCCTGTTGGTCACCCGCGATCCCAGCAATTGGAATACGTGTCCCGCCTTTACCGCCGATATTCGTTTGCCCATATACCTCAGAAGAGCGACGCACTTCAGGTAACATTGAAGCGGGGATACCGAGCTCATCGAGCATTTTTTGATCCCAGCACATATCATTGATATTAAACAACATAGTTCGTGACGCATTGGTATAATCCGTCACATGCACACGCCCTTGGGTCATTTTCCAGACCAGCCAGGTATCCACGGTACCAAACAATAGCTTACCCGCTTCTGCGTCCTCTCGCGCGCCTTCGACGTTGTCCAAAATCCACTTCACTTTTGTACCTGAGAAATACGGATCAAGTACAAGCCCAGTGTTATCGCGAACATATGAAGTTAAACCACGCTCGCGCAAGTCATCACAAATGTCGGCGGTACGACGGCATTGCCACACAATCGCGTTGTACACAGGTTTTCCGGTTTCTTTATTCCAGACTACCGTGGTTTCACGCTGGTTTGTAATACCGATACCCGCAATCTCATCACTACGGATACCCGTTTTGCCCAACACCTCAACTAAGGTGGAGCTTTGTGTCGCGTAAATTTCCATTGGATCATGCTCGACCCAACCGGCTTGAGGATAAATCTGGGTAAATTCGCGCTGAGACACACCCACAATATTCGCGTCATGATCCATGACGACGGCGCGTGAGCTGGTAGTACCTTGGTCTAGAGCAACGATATATTTGTGCGCAGACATAATCGGGTTTCCTTCTATCTCTTATATTTTAGTCGTTATGGCGCACTAACGCGCCCATGCTACTTATGCGTTTACTTTTTGCGTCTCGGTTTCAGCCAGCTCCAGCTCCTCATCATCACACTGGTTAGGAATGGTGCAACCATGGCCCTCTTGAGGCAGGTATGGGGCAATCACTTTTGGATACAGCCAACCACCGAAACAGGCCCCTAAAATTGGTGCGACAATGGGCACAATAAAGTACGGAATATCGCGTGCGCCTGTCAGGGCATAATCCCATCCGGCAAAGAAGGCAAATAGTTTAGGACCGAAATCACGCGCAGGGTTCATTGCAAAACCGGTCAATGGACCTAACGAGCCACCGATAACCGCAATCAAAATACCGATGAGTAATGGATTCATTGGGCCACGTGCAGCGCCATTATTTTCATCGCCTAGCGCTAAGATGCCAAACATCAACACCGCTGTGATCACAAATTCAACCGCCATGGCGCCCATGAAAGACAGAGCTTGATGCGGATACGTTGAGAAGATACCTGCGGTTGCTAAGGCCTCGGGGCTACTCCGAACAACATTATTGGCTAACTCCCACTCGACGAAAAGATTGCTATATAGACTGTAAACAAGTGCGGCGGACGCAAACGCACCAAGCATTTGCGAAATAATGTAGGGAACAACTTTACTTTTATCAAAGCCATGGAAGGCCGCGAGAGCGATGGTAACGGCAGGATTAATATGCGCGCCTGAGACACCTGCTGTGCAGTAAATGGCAATCGCCACACCAAAGCCCCAGACGATACTGATTTCCCACTGACCAAAATCGGCGCCAGTCAGTACCAGCGCTGCCACACAACCCACGCCAAAGAAAATGAGCAAGCCCGTGCCGATAAACTCGGACACGCACTCGCCTAATAGAGTCGACGATGCTTTTTTCATGATGATTATCCTTGTCACTATTAGTAGGGGTACACGTTCAAAACCACACTACCATTTTGCATAATCACAGCATCTCGAAAACAAACTCACAACAAAAATGAGCGTTCGAGCATAATTTTATGACTTAATACTGACATTTTTGTTAACTACATCATTATTTGAGCATGTTCGCGCACAAAATGCGCACACACAGTGGGATGGCTAGAAAGCTAGGGATGGCAAGGCTTGGCGCCCCTCATATCCATGCAGTGATCGTTGAGGAGCGCGCTTTGTTGTTATCTTTTTGTTATCGAGAGGTTGGCATTGAGACCCCAAGTGTATCAAGATCGATCCCTTTCTCCTTTGCTAACGATTCGAGCACAGGAAGTAAGGGGCCAAGCTTTTCGCTCAACGTATCACGCACGGTATCCACCATCACTTGGGTTTGTCGCTCGATTTCTATATTAACGGAATCACCGACAGTCTTTCGCTCGAACGTTGTCATTCGCCGCGTCTCTGGGATCAACCAAACGTCAAACCACCCTTCATCCTTGTTTACGTCGGCAATGGTCAAGCTTGCACCATTAATAGCGATATAGCCTTTGGCAAAGATGTAGCGCATCCATGACGTTGCTAAGGAAAATCGCAATCGACAATTTTCCTCTTGAAACAGCACGTCATGCACTAAAGCACAGCAATCCACATGCCCCGATAACGGATGTCCGCCGATTTCTGCGCCATCTTTCGCTGCTCGCTCCGCATTCACGCTATCGCCAGTATTAAACGAACGTAACGTCGTTATCGCTAAGCTTTGTAGCATCACATCAAAACGCACAAGATTCGCTTCTAATCGCTCAGTGACCGTCAAACATACGCCATCAATGGCGACACTGGCACCAATTTCTAATCCATCACAAAAGCCATCTGGGAAGCGAATATCGAACGTTCGAATACCTTGGTGATCGCGACAAACGTCAATATTTGCCACCGCTTGAATAATTCCGGTAAACATGGGGGATATCCTATTAAGAATTTCCCATCATCATACTGCTTGGCAACAAAAATAACCAACTCGCACAAGTGATAATCAATCTCATTAGCATTGATAGTTGTGATTAGCCGGCGTATAGTGCGCATTTTTATACGTCAGTAAAGTATTATGAGTATGCCGTATCCTTCTTTATGCTTTGCCATTTTGGCAGCCTTCGCTATTGGCATTCATACCGCCAGTGCTAACACGAATCGCTCTCCCGACAGCATTGAAACCATTAAGGTGCAAGGTGAGCAACTAAACCATCCTATTACCCTTATTTCACCGGGAAAATCGACTTTAGAGCTGGACGATATTCAACGCGAACAGGCTCATAACATCGGAGAGTTGGTCATGAAAATGCCCGGCGTCTCACTTGATGCCGGTGCGCGCCCAGGCAGTGAACGTATCAATGTGTGGGGGTTTTCTCACCCCTCAGCACTATCTGTCCGTATAGATGGTGCTCCAGTCGGATTTCAACAGTATCGATATGGCAGTTTTTTCCTCGATCCTCAGTTGCTAAGATCTGTCCGCGTGGTAAAAGGCGATCATAACGTTCGTGCCAGTGTGGGCGCCTTTGGCGGCAGTTTTATTATGGAAACAAAAGAAGCTGCAGACTTTCTTGATGCGGATGAGTCAATCGGTGCGACGGCTCAGGCTGGCTTTAATAGCGTGAACCAACAATGGAAACGCAGTATTACTGCCTTTGGCAAATCCGACTCTGGCTGGTCGGTATTGCTCCATGGGTCAAAACGTGATGCAGATGATATTGAGCTAGGAAACGGAGAGACATTTGATTTCTCGGGCTACGCCCAACATAGCTTGCTCGGTAAAATTCATTATCAATCTGGTGCGCATGATTTTATGTTAAGCCACACACGGTATGACGACCAGGGAAGAAAACCGTGGGCAAATCGACGCGGCGCCATGCCTTCGATTAGTAATTACAAAATAGATAAGTATGGTAGCTACGAAGCGGCATTATTTGCCACATCGGTGGATAATCATTATCGCGAGTATACCAGTACCCTGAATTACCACTATCAACCGTTTAATAACTTTATAGACACTAGTGTCGTGATCGCACATTCACAAAACCATCGTTATTGGGAAAGACCCGACAGCACCTATCAATCTTATATTTCTTCGGGTCAATACGGTCATCAGGTATGGTTATCATATGAGCGTTGGTTTGCAGAATTGACGAATACTAGCCACTTCGGTGATCACGAAATTATGATCGGCGCTCAATACCAAGACCAAAACCGAGACTCTCGCGTTTACAATCATACTTATCGAAAAAAACCAGCGAAAAACTACGGGTACTATACACCAAACTTTGAACCATCTGGTGAACAGCGAACTCAAAGTGCGTTTGTCCAAGATAGATACTTCATTACTCCAGATCTCGAACTAACCGCCTCGCTGCGCTATAACCATATTCGATCAGAGGGCGTGCCAAACTTAGCACCTGATTATAACGACCCATCTGTAGGTCATGACTATAGTGCTGTTACTCACCAGGGTTGGGAGCCGCGTATTGCATTGGTCTACGATGTCAGTCCATCTACGCAAATCAAAGCCGCCTATGCTTATGGCTTGAAAGCACCAACAATTGACGAATTGTATACGGTGCAGTATGCAAGAGCCTCTAAACGGGCCTCGACAAGTCGGGATCTTTCCGTGACTCGAGTCAATGCGTATCTATTAGGTATGACTAATGAGCATCAACGTGTGTTGACTGAAAGCGATCACCTTGCTACTGAGGTCACGCTGTTCTGGAATGACATCATTCATGACGTTGCTCAGCGTCGTGGCATAAATGCGACAAAACAAAAAGAAGGCTACTATACCAACCTAGAAGGGCTATATACCTACGGCCTCGACGCACAGTTACAATATCGTCTCTACGATTGGTTCACCGATGCGTCTGTTTCTATTGTTAGGGGGAAACATAAAGGATCATTGCGCGATAGCACAGGCGCAGACGAATACTGGTACGAAACCCCACCACTAAGTGCAATGTTCGGTATCGGACACCAACTGACAGATACCATTCAAATCGCATGGCAAGGGCAGTATTGGGACGAGCAAGATCGTGTTCCTAACGAGCCTTCTTTGCACACTGCAAACGTGGCAAGTGACGCCTACTTTTTCCAAAACTTGTATGGTGAATGGAAGCCCAGTGATGATTTTGTACTACGTGCCACTATCATCAATCTTACCGATCAATATTACTCACCCTACCTTTCTGCCGGCGTGCCAGCAGCTGGCCGAGATATACGCATTAATGCCACTATTAGGTTCTAGGCAAGCGAGGGAGACACAACATTATCAAAGCCGAACACAAGTTCGGCTTTGCAATTTCGTACCATAACCGACACGATTATCCTGATAAATTTAATGGTTTATTTCTGATCAAAATCACGTTATTGATAGAGACCATTCACCTCCCCCGATTAAACCGGAGGCTATTTAATGACGACCATTGCCGTATTTAGCGCGAAATCTTATGACAAGGCCGCCTTTACTCATGTCAACGACGCATTTGCGTACACGTTTGAGTTTCATGATTTCCAACTCACTGACAAAACAGCCAAAATGGCGCAAGGTGCCGAGGTGGTTTGTGCGTTTGTAAACGATGATTTGTCTCGCCCCGTACTTGAAATTCTCGCAAAGGCAGGGACTTCTCTCGTAGCCTTGCGTTGCGCTGGCTACGACCGTGTCGATCTCGACGCAGCTAAATCACTGGGGATCACGGTTGTGCGCGTGCCCGCGTACTCGCCTGAATCGGTCGCCGAGCACACGGTTGGCATGATGATGTGTCTTAATCGTCGTTTCCATAAAGCGTATCAACGTACCCGCGACGCCAACTTTGAGCTCGAGGGTTTAGTCGGCTTCAACTTTCATGGCAAAACAGCGGGGATTATTGGTACAGGAAAAATTGGTATTGCGACCATGCGCATTCTCAACGGCCTAGGGATGCGTCTACTCTGCCACGATCCCTATCAAAACCCACAGGCCCTTGAACTGGGGGCGGAATATGTTTCAAAAGAAACGCTTTATGCGCAAAGTGATGTGGTTTCTTTACATTGCCCCATGTCTAAAGAGAACTACCATTTACTCAGTGCCAACGCATTCAATCAAATGAAAGACGGTGTGATGGTGATAAACACCAGTCGGGGCGAGCTTCTTGATTCTGTCGCGGCCATCGAAGCACTCAAACAAGGCCGAATTGGCTCATTAGGCTTAGATGTCTACGACAATGAGCGCGATCTCTTTTTCCAAGATAAATCGAATGATGTGATTGTGGATGACGTATTTCGTCGGCTTTCAGCCTGCCACAACGTATTGATTACCGGCCACCAGGCTTTCTTAACCAAAGAAGCACTGCACAACATTGCCGAGACCACATTGGCGAACATTCAGATCGTACTAAGTGGTCAGACTTGCCAAAACCAAATCGTCGAAGTGGAAGACAGAAGCGATTAACGCCGATTAAAAAAGGCCTGATCGCTCAGGCCTTTTGTTCTTCAATATCGATTTAGCGGCTGATTACATGGCTTCCATGAAAATTTTAGCAATTTCTTCATGGGTTGCTTGCTTCGGATTGGTAAACCCGCAAGCATCTTTGAGCGCATTTTCCGTCAACACATCAATATCGTATTGTTTAACGCCCAATTCATTCAGACCTGCAGGAATACCTACATCCGTTGACAACGACTGAATCGCTTGGATTGCGGCTTTCGCACCTTCATCCTCAGTCATGTTTTCGGTATCAACGCCCATCGCAGTTGCCACATCGCGTAAACGACTTGCACAGACTTGCGCGTTATAGCGCTGAACATGGGGGAGCAATACCGCGTTACACACACCATGAGGGAGGTCATAAAACCCGCCGAGCTGATGTGCCATGGCATGCACATAGCCGAGCGACGCATTATTGAATGCCATACCGGCCATAAACTGCGCATAAGCCATTTGTTCACGTGCCTCAATATTCTGTCCGTCAGCCACGGCGGTACGAAGGTGCTCTTGAATCAAGGTCATTGCTTTGAGCGCGACGGCATCCGTGATCGGTGTCGCGGCGGTTGATACATACGCTTCAACGGCGTGAGTTAATGCGTCCATTCCGGTCGCCGCGGTTAGTGAAGCTGGCTTCGCGAGCATAAGCTCAGGATCATTCACCGAGATAATTGGCGTGGTATGCTTATCGACAATCGCCATCTTAATATGACGTTCTTCTTCAGTAATAATACAAAAACGCGTCATCTCAGATGCCGTGCCGGCTGTTGTATTGATCGCAATCAGTGGCAGTTGAGGTTTCGCCGATTGATCGACACCTTCATAATCACTGATATGGCCGCCGTTCGTGGCAACTAAAGCGATACCCTTCGCACAATCATGCGGCGATCCGCCACCCAAAGAGATCACGCAGTCACATTGATTCGCTTGCAAAAGCTCAAGGCCTTGCGCCACATTGCCGGTTGTTGGGTTAGGCTGAGTACCGTCATACACCACACTGTCAACCTGGCGACTATCCAGTAACGCCGCGATTTGTTTGACGACACCAATTTCGTTCAGCACCTTATCGGTGACAATGAGGGCTTTTTTAAATCCATGCGATTGAATAGCGTCTGCGGCTTCTGAAAGGCATCCGGCACCCATAAGGTTAACCGCTGGGATAAAGAAAGTGCTCGACATGATCCTTGACTCCTTTTGTAGGGATAACAGAGGTTTTAGCAGAAAGTGCTTTCCCCTTTTGATGCCATTTTGTAACACGCCATTAGTTCGTCACATTTTGATCCAGCGCAATTTGCTAGGCAAGATAAACAAAATAAAAGACAAAACTGAGAGTTGTGTCTGCGACGGAGTCCATTGTGTTTAAAACATCAGCAGAAAATCATTTTTTTGACACTTTCTTGAAGAATAATGTCTAACATGCAATAGAGTAGAGTCATCGCTAACTTGTGATAGAGAGAACACAATGGGAACAAAATATAAACTGACTGCGGTTGCGGTTTTGACTGCCTCACTGGCATTAACAGGCTGTGAATCCATGTCGAATGCCCAAAAAGGTGCGGCCATTGGCGCGATCACCGGTGCGATTGCGGGTAAGTCCACCTCCAACCACAAAGATAAACGCGCATTCATCGGGGCGGCCATTGGCGCGATCGGTGGTGCCGCGGTGGGCAACTATATGGATAAGCAAGAGCAGGCTTTCCGTGAAGAATTGGCAGGTTCCGGCATTCAAGTAGTGCGAGAAGGGGATAACATTCGTTTGATCATGCCATCGAATATTACCTTTGGATTGGATCAAGATGCTATCGCCGCCGACTTCTATCCCACCCTCAATGCGGTTTCCAACGTCATGCGCAAATACGACAAAACCTTTTTAAGCATTGAGGGCCATACCGACAACACAGGGGCAGCCTCATACAACCAAGGCTTGTCTGAGCGACGTGCGATGAGCGTTAAACGCTATCTTGCCAGCCAGTCTATCGACAATGCGCGCCTTTATACCTCTGGATTTGGCGAAACACGTCCACTCGTTGCCAATAACAGTGCATCCAATCGCGCATTGAATCGTCGGGTTGAGATTCAAGTGGTGCCAAACACCCAATAGCGGCGGTGATTAGTCAAGAGTGACGCAACACAGTGCGCTTATTGGCAGTAAGCGCACCATAAAGAGGTATTGACCACCAACACTAGAGATTATCGAGGTGAGCAAGCAAATAGTCTGCACGCTCAATCATGGCCTCGCGCTGGGCAGCGTCCATTTTATCCCAGTTTCTGTAAGGCATGGCCATTCTTGGATTTTGACTAAAGCGATCGCGATGACGCTGCATAAAATGCCAATAAAGTGCATTCAGTGGACACGCGTTATCCCCCACTTTCTCTTTCACTGAGTAATGACAATCGCCGCAATAATCACTCATGCGATTAATATAAGCGCCACTGGCCGCATAGGGTTTCGTGCCAACCAACCCGTTATCAGCAAATTGCGTCATCCCCCTGGTGTTAGGCATCTCAACCCATTCTATCGCATCAATATAAATTGATAAGTACCAGTCATCGACGGCATCCGGGTTAATACCGGCTAGCAAGCAAAAGTTCCCCGTTACCATGAGTCGTTGAATATGGTGTGCGTAGGCCGTTTGCAATGACTGGGTCACCGCTTGAGACACACAGCGCATTTTGGTTTGCCCATCCCAGAAATAACGCGGGAGTGGTCGATTTGCCTCGAGGACATTTTTCTCTGCATAAGCAGGCATATTTGCCCAATATACGCCACGGATGTACTCCCGCCAGCCTAAAATTTGACGCACAAAGCCTTCGATCTGCGCCAGATTGATGGCATCACTATGTCGGAAATACTCAATCGCGACGGTAATAACCTGCATGGGATGAAGTAACTTTGCATTCAGTGCAAACGACAAACGGCTGTGATAGAGGCTCCATTGGTGATCGCTACGACCCGTCATGGCATCTTGAAACTGACCAAACAGAGGCAAGCAATGACGGCAAAAGTGATCCAACAAGGCTTTCGCCTGTGAACGTGTCACAGGCCAGAGTAGGTCTGGTGCAGGTTCACCGATCGTCGCAACGTCATGCCGTTTGATACGAGCTAAAATATCGCGAACATCGTTACTGAATACTAAGGGAGACGGAATAGCAGCTAAATCGCTTTTTTTGAGCTTGTTACGATTATCTTGATCGTAATTCCAGCGTCCTCCTTCTGGCGCATCACCGTCCATCAGGACACCAAACTGGCGACGCATATCCCGATAAAAATATTCCATTTTACGATGTTTATTCGCCGTAAACTGAGTCGCTATATGCTCGTAAGGCAATAAAAAGTGCTCTGTATCAACACATTGGATTGCCACTTTATCGGGGAGATTGAGCGCGATGAGTTGCTGCGAAAGCCGATACTCGTCCGGCCGCTGATACGCAAAGGTGTTTACCTGATAATGTTCACACAAAGCACTTATTAGCGCGGGTAAATCTTGATAGCGTTGAGTGTCATCTAAAGTGAGGTAACAGACATGGTGACCCGCCTGCTCAAGTGCATGGGAAAAGGCCGCCATCGCCGCGAAGAATGCGCTTACCTTTTGGACATGATGCCTGACATAGGTGGCTTCTTGGTTAAGCTCCGCAACCAAATAAAGCACAGAGTCATCGGTCTGTTTAAACCATGAATGGCTCGCATTGAGCTGATCGCCCAGCACCAAGCGCAAAGTTTTATAGTGCGTGCTCTTCACTGGCACCTCGTTGTCATAATAAGTGTTGCAAGATAAATGTTGCAAAATCATACGCAGCAAACCACATTTTCGATGATTGCCTAGCTCAACCAGCTTGAATATCTGCCAAAACGCTCTACATTGGTCCAAACACTAGCCATTATGCCCTACTCTTATGCGAGCACTTCTTGTCAGATTTTGCCTGTTGATCACTCCAATGATAGTTGTCTATCCGACATTGGCAATGAATGAGCCCGCTAGCCAGTTTGTACAAGACCTTCGCTTCCACGGCTACATAGATAATTACGGTAACGTAAAACTGCGGTTTGCGCCGATTACAGCACTCCCTGCAGGGTTCAAAACAAAAGGGTACCTGGATATTGAAGCCAGTGATATTGTACGGCTACCTCGCGGATTAGAGGTGGGCGGGTATTTTAACGCGGCCAATACCGCTTTGAAGCAGCTACCGAGGATGAAAGTCGGTGGCTATATTAACCTGACCAATACACAAATAACGCGTCTGCCCCCTAACCTCGTGGTGCGAGGCGATTTAAGCCTGGTCAATACGCCATTGACAGCGCTCCCTCAGCGTCTATTTGTTGAAGGCAATTTATACCTCACGAACTCACCGATAAACGCTATTCCTGACGATATCTATATCGGCGGCAATCTGTATATTCGCGGTACAAATATTCAAGAAATCAGTCCGGATCTTCGTATCGAAGGACAAGTCCTTCCCGCTCTTACCCAATGATCTGCCAACCATTATTGATCGAATCAGCATTAGAGTCGTACGTTATCCCGAGCCTAGTTTTTAAATTACAGTCTAAAACGGTCCGATATGATTACTTTACATCATTTAGAGCAATCGCGGTCTCAGCGTATTGTTTGGTTATTGGAGTCTTTGGCGGTTCCATATCAGTTGGTTCGCCACCAGCGTGACCCAAAAACCAAACTCGCACCGCGTGAGTTGAAACAAATACACAGCTTGGGGAAAGCGCCCGTGATCGAAGACGGGGACATTGTGATTGCGGAATCTGGCGCAATCATTGAATATTTGTTAGATACATACGGGGATGGCAGCTTAATACCTGAAACAAAAACAGAGAAGAGCCTCTATCGATACTGGATGCATTATGCCGAAGGCTCTCTGATGCCACCATTGGTGATGTCTCTGATATTCAGTAAAATTCCAGAATCTCCCATGCCATTTTTTATTCGGCCCCTAGCCCGGAAGCTGATGGATGGTGTGAAGCAGCAGTTCCTGACGCCGCAGTTACACGACCATTTCGCTATGATAGATAATCATTTAGCGCATCATAAATGGCTCTGTGGGGACCAAATCACAGCGGCCGATATTCAAATGAGTTTTCCATTATTGGCAGCGCGCCCACAGCTTCATACCGAACATCACGCCAACATTTTTCGCTATCTGGAGCAAGTTGAGCAGCAACCCGGCTACCAGAATGCGTTATGCGTGGTCGGCCCCCTAAAAACACTGTAACAAAGACAGTGTTAAGGCTTGTATTATGCAGGCAGAGTCGACTCTGCTTGCATGATCCAACGCTGATAGCCTGGCAAATCAGCTAACTGCTGATACCAGCGAGAGATATTAGGTGGCAAGGTTAAAGACGCCTCATTATGCAAGCTATGGATCAAACTTCCTATCGCAATATCAGCCAATGTTATGCGATCTGATGCGAGATATTTTTGCTCCGCCAGTACCTCATCGATTCGTTCCAGATGATAACGACACTGCTCTAGCGCCTTTTCTCGTGATGACATATCTCGTGATGACATAGCTTGTGAAGACATAGCTTGTGAAGACATAGCTTGTGAAGACATAGCATGTGGGTGGTCAGAGGCTGAAGAGAATAACGCCCTTTTAATAACGGGTTGGAATGAGGAGAGACACCAGTCCATCCAGCGTTCATAACATGATCGTTGAAACGCACAATCCGGATACCACATTTTGTTACCATAACAAGCAACGAGGTAGCGCAATATGGTATGTGACTCCCACACGCTATTCGGGCCGTCTTCTAAAACGGGGGTTTGTTGCATCGGACAACGCTCAGCGATGGCTTGTGCGTCACGATGGCTATGACGAATATCGACTTCTTCTAGCGCAATACTTAAATCCAGCTCCTCAATCAACCACATCACTTTCTGAACATTTATTGACAGCGGATGTCCGTACACTTTCATTTTACTCTCCTTGTAACAGTCAGAAGCAGTTCCTTGCCTTGATTTTATTTGATTTAAGATGAATGTTTGAGGCTCGCATAATCCAACGAGCTTAGCAAGTCATCGTGTTTCTATGCTAAAAGCATGACAACTTAGCCATACAAACACCAGGAAGACCAACGATCATGCTGCTTTAATCGCTTAAACCCCTGTTTAATGCTGCTCGCGAGGTGTCACCTTTTATTGCTGTCACCAACGCGCATCATATTTCTTTCATCTAGGTTTTATTTCATCAGCAATTAGGGTTAATCTATTGATTGTTAAGATTTATTAACAAAACACTCAACCAAGGAAGGCTTATGAAAATCAAGATACTCGCCAGTGCCATGGCGTTAACATTATGCAGTTCAGCGTTTGCCGCCCAAGTGCCAGAGAATGTCACCCTCGCTAATGAACAGACCCTCATTTGGGGCGTCGCCGGTGAAGTACCAACACTAGACCCGACCAAATCCAGCGATACCGCCAGCAATAAAATTATCTCCGATTTATTTGAAGGGTTAATGATTCGTAATCCAGAAGGCGAGGTTGTGCCCGGCCTGGCGAAAGACTGGGAAATCAGTGACGATGGACTTAAATATACGTTTCATCTACGTGATGCGAAATGGTCAGACGGTGAGCCTATAACGGCCGACGACGTTATCTTTACCTTACGACGCGTCGTCGATCCTGTTACAGGTGCGCCTTACGCTTGGTATTTAGGGACCGCCAATATTCAGAACGCAAAAGCGATCACTGACGGCGAAAAGCCAGCAGAGCAACTCGGGGTTAAAGCCATTGACGATCACACGGTTGAGTTTACCCTGGAACGTCGTACGCCTTACTTCCCCAATATGCTGACTCACTCATCAACGTATCCAGTACCACAGCATGCGCTTGAAGCGTTTGGTGACAGCTGGACTCGCCCCAACAATATGGTGAACTCGGGTGCCTACAATCTCACTAACTGGGTCATTAATGAGCGCATTGATCTTGAGCGAAATCCGCTTTATTGGAACGACAAAGAAACAGTGATTAATAAGACTTCGTATGTTGCATCAAGTAATGTCAATGCTGAATATAACCGTTATCGTACCGGCGAGATCGATATCACCTCGAGCTTCCCTTTGGAAGCGTATGATCAAATCAAAAAAGAACGCCCTAATGAATTGATCACCATGCCGTCTTTGGCAACCTATTATTACTTATTTAATACCGAAAAGGCCCCTTTTGACGATGTCAGAGTGCGCAAAGCCTTATCTTATGCCATTGATAGAAACATCATCACCGATATTATTCTCGGCCAAGGCCAAATTCCTGCGTATGGCGCTACCCCACCAGCGATTAACCACTTTGAGGCACCCAAGCTTGAATGGGCGGAAATGAGTCAGGATGCGCGCTATCAAAAAGCCAAATCCTTATTGGCGGAAGCCGGGTTTACGCAAGACAATCCACTGGAGTTTGAACTGGTTTACAACACTATGGAGTCACACAAAAAACTGGCACTGGCAGTAACCTCGATGTGGAAACGCCACCTCCCGGTTGATGTCAACTTAGCCAACCAAGAGTGGAAAACCTTTTTACAAAAAGTGCTGCAAAAAGATTTTGATGTCGCCCGAGACGGTTGGATTGGTGACTATAACGAAGCATCGACGTTCTTGAGCTATTTCAGTAGTGACGGTATGAATAAAACCAGTTGGGGGAATAAAGATTATGATCACGCGCTGGATCAAGCTCTAACGGTCGTCGACCCAGAAAAACGCAACGATTACTATCAAGAAGCTGAGCGTATTTTTGCTCGCGACATGCCAGCCATTCCGCTGTACTTCTACACACGTAGTGTGATTAAAAGCCCTAAAGTAGGCGGTTATAACGTTGAGAACCCGAATAAATTGCGGTACACCCGTAATCTATACATAACGCAAAATTAATGGCAGAAAGTGCAAACGCCACGCTACCTAGCGTGGCGTTTGACAATACGTGACAAAAGCCAAAAAAAAACGCCAGTCTTTCGACTAGCGCTTTCTCTAAATTTGGCTCCCCCAACTGGACTCGAACCAGTGACATACGGATTAACAGTCCGCCGTTCTACCAACTGAACTATGGGGGAATTGTCTTTTTCGACAACGAGCGAGATGATAGGCAATCCATTATCTCGGTGCAACCCTTTTTTCAATAAATCCCCACATACTCGGCTCGAATGGCTAAAAAGGCAACAAATCAGACGATTAAACTATCTTCTTTGCACTCACGTAGGTAAAAGTACAAATATACAACCCAGTAGCCCAGTAGCCCAGTAGCCCAGTAGCCCAGTAGCCCAGTAGCTGATTTCGAGGACCCAGAGACATTGGATAAAGACGCATCGCTCCCACTCTTTATTGCCGGCCCCATGCTACGGCGTACGACACAGCATGAAGAACAGACGGACCTCATCTTCATCTCCCCAGTCAACTTACCGACAGTCAACGCGAACGCTATCAACAAGAAACACTCGCACTCAATGCCTTTCGTTCCGGTTTAACCGGTGTGCAGCGACTATTAGCACATCTATCAACCTATATGATCTTTGATGACCATGACATCACGGATGATTGGAATATCACCGTCGGTTGGGAGCAGGCCGCGTATCTCAATCCCTTTTCTCGTCGCATTATCGGCAATGGTCTGATGGCTTACTGGTTGTGCCAAGGTTGGGGCAATGCGCCCGATAACTTTGGCCAAGACTTTCTCACTACCGCCCGCCAAAGCGCCTATCAGCCCATTAGTGTTTGCGACCTGGACACACAAACAGAGACGCACCAGGCTATGGTGGAGCAATGTCTGCGCTTTGAGCACTGGCATTACACGGTACCAACCACGCCACATCTTGTTGTGTTAGATACACGCACTCGTCGCTGGCGATCCGAGTCACAAATGAATAAACCGTCGGGCCTGATGGACTGGGAAAGCACTGATGGATTTTCAACATGATCTGTTAAGGCATGATAGCGCGGTGATCGTCTCTGCCGCTCCCATGTTTGGCGTTAAATTTATCGAGGTATTACAGCGAATTGCGACCTGGCTAGGCGCGCCGACTGTCGTCGATGCCGAAAACTGGATGGCCCACCCAGGGAGTGCCAATACGCTACTCAGTATTTTTCGTCATCAACGTACGCCCACCAATTATGTGATTTTATCTGGGGATGTGCATTACTCGTTTGCTTATGATATTCGAATCCGATTTCGCACCCATAGTCCGCGTTTGTGGCAAATAACTGCCAGTGGTTTCAAAAACCGCTTCCCCGAGCCACTTCTGAGCTTTTGCGAGTGGTGCGATCGCGTTTTATTCAGCCCACTGTCTCCACTGAATTGGCTCACTAAACGCAAGCGTATGCGCATTGATCGGCGCGACCCTGATACGCCAGGCCCGAAGCGTCTCGTCAATGCCAGCGCCGTAGGATTGGTCACCTTGAATGAAGATGGCTCTCCACGCACCATTAGCCTTCTGAAGACCGATGGTCAACGCGTCTCTTTTCCCGAAAAGACAAAGACCTAGACAGCTCGCCTACTACATCACCGTGATTATCATCGATGAAATTTGGATAATCGCGGTAAGCAGGCCTAACCTTATAAAAGGCAGGCCGATAACAGGAGGCTGTATGCAAGGAGAAAACCACGCACTCGTTTTTGATTTCCCGGAGCATCGCGATCGTATCCACCACCTTAAGCAATATGACCCCGCGTTTCAGCTCGATGCGCAACGCTATCATCAACTCGATCACCATATTCGTGGTTTAGAGATGAACCAAATCCCCACCAGCGACGACATCTTTACTGCCATGAAACGACAGCGCGCGCACCTCAAAGACCGCTTGTACGAAAAACTACGCACACATTAATGGGAGGTGAGCAATGCGTTTGTCGCATTCATTGTGCTTGGTCGTTCTGTTTCTTGGGACAATAGGGGCTGCAGAGGCAAAAACCATCAACACGGAGGCGGTGAGCCTTCGTGTTGAAACACTGAAATCCGGCTTTTCTCATCCATGGGGGATCACTGAGCTTCCGGATGGCGATCTACTGATTACCGAGCGTGACGGCAAGCTTAAACGGCTGACACCCAATGGGCTGGTCGTCTCCATTTTAGGCACCCCAAAAAACGTGTTTCAAGAGGGGCAAGGGGGCCTATTAGATATCGCCTTGGCACCTGATTTTGCGACCAACCAGCGTTTATATCTTTCCTATGCCGCCATCGACGAGCGAGGACAAGCCGGTACTGAGGTTATAATGGCCACACTGTCTAAAGATGTACTCATTGACAGTCGTGTTATTTTTAAAGCCTCTCCCAAACGCAGTGGCGGGCGCCATTTTGGCAGTCGTTTATTGGTCACTTCTGAGCACCTATATATCACGCTCGGCGATCGTGGCCACCGCGATCGCGCGCAATTTGCCGACGATCATCTGGGCACGCTCGTGCGTCTTAATCTTGATGGTACAGTGCCGAAGAGTAATCCCTTCCTACAGGCGGATGACAAACGTGCGGAGGTGTTTAGCTTCGGGCACCGAAATATCCAAGGCATCGCCCTCGATAACACAGGCACACGTATTTGGGCACATGAGCACGGTCCCCAAGGTGGCGATGAACTCAACGTTATTCTCACCGGTGAAAACTATGGCTGGCCGACTATAACATATGGCGTTAACTATGGACTGGGCACACAAATCGGAGAGGGGACATCAAAACCAGGGATGCGCCAACCGGTTTATTATTGGGATCCGTCAATTGCACCGTCAGGCATGATCATGGTTGACAGTGATCGCTTCCCAATGTGGCAAGGCAACCTGCTGCTTGGCTCTTTAAAATTTGGGCTATTAGTCAGGCTAGTATTGGAAGATGGCAAAGTGATTCATGAGGAGCGGATGCTTGATGGTCAGTTTGGTCGTATACGTGATGTTATCCAAGCAAACGATGGCAGTATATTGTTACTGACAGACAGAAGTAACGGGAGTTTATTGAAACTGACGCCTTCCCCTTAAAACTATGCTCGTACTTGTTTTAGGTGACCGTATCAGGGCGAACGATAGGGTTTTAACGCTGCCGAGGCAATATCTTATCTCGGCAGCTATTGGAGGCCTAAGGTTAAATCACGCCCAGCTCACGTAGACGTTCCATTAAGTAGCTTTTCGCAGTGTGGCGAGAAGACAACACCACTTCTGGTTTGGGATGCAAAAACAGTGGTAAGGAAATACGTGCTTTAGTTTTATCCGCCCCCTCAGGGTTTATCACGCGATGGGTGGTTGATGGGAAATAGCCGCCCGATGCCTCTTGCAGCATATCACCAATATTGACAATCAAATTGCCAAAATCACACGGTACATCCAACCAACTACCATCTTTGGCTTTCACCTGCAGGCCCGGCTCATTCGCCGCCGGAAGGATAGTGAGCAAGTTAATATCCTCGTGCGCGGCGGCCCGGATTGCACCTAGCTCTTCATCACCGTTTAACGGCGGATAATGTAATACGCGCAGTAACGTCTGTTCACTCCCCGCAATCATACTCGACAGTGATTGTGAGTAGTGCTCACTGACGCTGACAGGCGATTGACGCTCAACCCAAGACAACAAGGTTTCAGCTAAACTGGTCGCTTGTTGATAATAAGATTGCAGGTTATCTCGTCGTGCTTCAGGACACTGCCCCCAAGGGTAATAATGAAAGAACTCCTTTAGATCACGCTTGGTATGGCCTTTCGCCGTTTCCGCAATTTTAGCGGGGAAAAAGCCATCTTGCGTGTCTGACTTAAAGGTGAAATCGTGCTTTTCCTCGGTGTTAAAAAAGCCTTCCCACTCTTGGTAAATATCAGCGACTCGCTGCTGTTGTAGCGGGTGGTTTTTAAGAACGCCAAAGCCTGTTTCACGTAAAGATTCAACAAATGCTTGCTCCGCATTCGGTGCTTGGAAGTCAATAGCTTGCAGTATCATAGGGTACTCGTAATCGTTTGCTTTTTATCGTGAGGTTGTCGCATGCATAGTCTAACAGCGCGATCGAGAGGCACAACGCGATTCTGTACTCAGGTGGAAACACTTTATTTCCATACAGGAACAATATGTTAACGATGAGCAAACGTGTTTGGCGTGTTACACTCTGGCTTTATTGAACGCATGGAGGTTATATGGGCGTTATTCGTTGGATCCTTGGAAAAATTATTCTCGTTGTCGAGGCCTTAACCAAACCTAAGTCTCCCAAGTTAAGTGCAGAACAAACACAAGCACTTGAGCGGTTGTCAGAACAATTCACGCTCTATCAATTTGCTGCATGCCCGTTTTGTGTCAAAGTTCGTCAGGCGAGTCGCAAACTGGGGCTACCTTTGGCGGTTAAAGATGCCAAACGTGATCTGGCCGCACGGCAAGCGCTTGAGCAAGGTGGTGGCCGTATTAAAGTGCCCTGTTTGCGTATCGAAGATGATGCTGGAGACACACGTTGGATGTACGAATCGGATGACATTATCGCGTATTTAAATCAGCAAACAGCACCAATCATCAACAAGATCTAGCCAATCGTTTAGAGGGGGCTTTTTTGGTAACAACGCCCCTGCTTGCCTTTACGCCTCAATGCAGTAACAACGCTTGCATTGAGGTTATTCAACCGCCCGCGCCATCGCTTGGGGAGTCTCTCTTTAAATACTCCCTAAGACCGCAAATGCCACTGTGCTGACAGCTCCCACGACCATAACGTAAGGAAATTGCGTACAGATATGATCAACGTGATCATTGCCTGTTGCCATCGACGCAACAATGCCGGTATCACTGATTGGTGACGTCATATCGCCAAAAATCGCCCCAGATATCGATGCGCCAATCATCAAGTGCGGGTCAATGCCTGCCGCAGCGCCAACCTGAATACCTATCGGGATCATGATTGCAAACGTGCCCCACGAGGTCCCGGTCGCCAGTGACATGATAGCGGCAATCACAAAGACAAAAGCGGCTGATAATCCCGCAGGCAAAATGCCATCAATCACCTGAGTGATGTAGTGTCCCGTATGTAAGTCTGCCGATAAATCCCCCATTAAAAATGCCAGCGACATAATTGCCCCCAGAGGCATCATATTGGCGTATCCGGCTAACAGGTGGCGGAAAAAGGCATCTAACGACAAGACACGCGTGCCGATAAAGAAAGCCATCGCGACCGCAGTCCCTCCCATCACCGCCCAAAAACAGCAGTCGAGCCAGACCCAGAGGCAATATCGCCATTACCGGTGATAAACAGGCCCACCGGCACCATTAAAATGGTGCTCAGTAACGGCAGAACAAAATAGCTCACTTTGCCTAGCGGCTCATCATCGCGCTGATGATCGCCAGCAATAGGAAAGGCGCCCTCACGCAGTACTTGCCCGGCTGCTGCACGTTGGTCAGCTTTCGCCATTGGCCCCCAACTCGCCCCAGTGAGCACATAAAACAGCACTGCTAGCAAGGAGAGCCACGCCATTAAGTTGTAAGGAATAGCGTGCAATAGAATGTTGAAGGGCTCCCCTTCAACATAACCTTTGCTGACTTGCACGCCGATAATCGCCATCATCGCGGCACCCCAACCATTGATCATCACACTAGAGCAGGTCGCGACGCAGGATGACTGGATCACATAGGCGAGCTTCTCGCGAGAGACGCGATAGTGATCGGCTAAATCACGACTCACCGTCCCCGCTGACATAATGGAAATGGAGCTTTCAATAAAAATCAGCATGGTGGTGACCATCGCGAGCAACTGCACCGCAATCGGATTTTTCACCAATTGAGCACGCTCGGTGAGCGCATGAATCACGGCCCGCGTGCCACCAGTGACTTGGATAAGACGAATTAATCCACCCACCATAAAACAAAACAAGATGGTGCGCGTGTTTCCCGCACTGGCAAACACACCAATATAACTATCCAGTGCCTTGGCGACGCCAGCGAATGGATTGAAATTGGCGATCACGGTATAACCCACCATCGCCCCTGTCAGTAGCGACAGAATGACCTGACGCGTGACCACCGCAAGCACAATCGTGACCAGGGGCGTCACCACCGTCCAGACGCCATAATCGGTCATGATGCCTCCTGATCGAGCGCATACAGGAGATCATCAATCAAGTCACGACTGTCTTCAATGCCGACCGAGAGCCGGAAGGTGGTATCGAAAACCCCCATCGCCTCGCGTTCCTCTTCACTCATGGAGCCGTGAGACATGGACGCTGAATGGTTAATCATACTTTCCACACCACCCAGCGATTCCGCCAAGATAAAGTAACGTAAGCGGCTTAAAAATCGCTCGCTTTCGACCCGCGTGCCTTTTAACTGAATGGTGACGACTGCTCCCCCTGAGCGCATTTGCGTCTGACAAAGCGCATGTTGCGGGTGTGACGGTAAGCCCGGATAGAAAACCGCTTCAATGGCAGGGTGGTTTTCCAGCGCGGTCGCAACGTTTAGCGCATTATCGCATTGACGCTGCATACGCAGATCGAGCGTTTTTAATCCGCGTAACGCGAGATAAGCATCAAATGGCGAGGCAATTGCGCCGACCGTGGTTTTGGCAAAATCAATTTTTTTCGCCAAGGTTTCATCTGCGGTGACCAGCGCGCCGCCAATCATGTCAGAATGCCCACCAATGTATTTGCTGGTCGACAACATCACAATATCCGCCCCCAAGCTCAGTGGCGTTTGGTTCCAGGCGGTCGCAAAGGTGTTATCCACACAGGTTAATAAGGCATGCTCGCGGGCAAACTGGCAAATCGCAGCAATATCAACCAGTTCTAACAAGGGATTCGTCGGAGTTTCAATCCAAACCATGGCAGTACTTGGTTTGACGGCTGCCGCCACGGCGTCCAAGTCATTGAGATCAACATAATCGATACTGAGTCCGTTATTGCGGGCGCGGAGTTTGTCGAACAAGCGATGTGTACCCCCATACACACCACGCATCGCAATAATGTGCGCACCTGCGGGTAGCAGTTCTAAGGCCAAGGCTGTCGCAGCCATCCCCGAGGCCGTCGCGGTCGCATAACAGCCTTGCTCGAGCGCCGCCAACGCACTCTCGTAAGCATATCGTGTTGGATTGCCAACACGGGAGTAGCCAAAGTCTGCTTGATGGCTCAGATCGGGCTGAATAAAGCTACTGGCGGTATAAATCGGAGTAAAAGCCGCATGGTGACCTTTGTCGGTTTGATCACCACCATGAACAGCAAGGGTAGAAAAATGAGGATTTCTCATGTCAGAGCTCTTTATTGGTATAAAAAATCGTTAAAATGGCAAATATAAGTCATTATCACGACTATAAAACATAATGACATGATAATACCCGCACAAATAAAAACTTTAACAGAATTATATTCTATTACGTTCTATATAATAACTGAGGGCATGTTAGCGATTTATCCGTACTTTCTTGAGGAAGTTACCCGCTCAAGCTAGGTTTAAAAAATAACAGCACGAGGAAGGAACAACATGGTAACCATCGAGAGTGCAACGACACAGTCGCATAAAAAGCGCAGCACACACTTTCTTTTGATAGCGACAGTATTCTTGGCATTGCTAGCATCACGTGTTGAAGCTACGCCAATGCTGACGATATCCGGTGACGTAGCAAAACAAACGCTAACCCGTGAACAACTCATTCAGCTGGCGGATCGCACGATCAAAACACAAACGCCATGGACCGAAGGAGAACAGGTTTTTCTTGGTGTCTCTGCCCAAAAACTGTTAGAAACGGTGAATAAGCCCGCACATAGCCTCAAAGCCTATGCGCTGAATGATTATTGGGCGACAATTCCGAGAGACGATATCAAAAAATATAATCCCATCTTCGCGATTAAAAAGAATGGCGACTGGATGCGGGTTCGAGACAAAGGTCCCATTTGGGTTATCTATCCACTCTCGGCCTTTAGCCAACTTGAAAATGAAGTACTACACAGCCGAATGGCATGGCAAGTCAATCGTGTTGAAGTGTTAAAAGAGTAGCGTCCAGCGCCTATATTAAAAAGCACAATGCGGCGAAAAACAGCCGATAACACCACTTGAGATAGAGAGTTGATGAGGTACAAAGTCGAATGGTAAAGCGCCCTCTTATTGCTTTTGTTATGTTTGTCTTCACGGCTCTACTCTTGACCGCGACGGCGCTTTATCAATTTCATCAAGCTTATACGAAACAAACACTTCATACCCAGCTGTCTGCCTGGGCACTTGCCCAAATGGAATTAGAGACCCTCGAGTTTCGAAATGACTTGGCACTCTATCTTGTCGAGGATTCAAGCCCAAGACGATCACTGCTTCTTACCTATGACATCTTATGGAGTCGGTACGATACATTTTTAAGTAGTCGAGAAACAGCGGCAATGCGACGCGCTTTCAATGCCCAACCTATTGTGGAGCGCGCTTTTCGACTCATTCAACGGCATGAGCAGGCTGTGTTAAACGGTGATCGAGAACGGCTTCAAAATTTGCTCAATGAAATAGACATTGTGCTTCCCCAAATTCGTAACTTGATGGTGAATAACTTTACGGGTCCAGCCTCCATCGAACAGCGCGCATTTCTCGATGAAAAAATCAAAGTGATGTACGCTGCAATGTTCATACTCACATTAGTATTGATTTTTTTCGCGTTTCGCCTGTATCGCAATAGCAGCAAGCAACAAGAATTGGCGTGGCAGGATCGCCTCACCGGCTTACCCAACCGAAACTATCTTCTGGACTGCCTGTATAAAGCGGTCCAGCAAAACCGTATACATACCTTACTGTTGATAGATATCCGTCGTTTTAAAGACATCAACGATTTGATGGGGTATGAGCAAGGGGATAAGGCATTAACAAAACTTGCCAGTCAGTTAAACAGCATTTGTTTGCCTTATGGGTATCCATGTGCGCGTGTCAGTAGCAATGAGTTTGCAGTGCTTGCTTACTCGGATGGTCGTCATCTCAGCTTTTTCACCCAACCATTATGTGACTCACTACGTCGTGCTATTGACAGTATTTATCCAGGCCATCGATTGTCCTTGGCAATAGGTATCGCAAAAAGTCTTGATGTTGATACCCACTCAGGAAACAGTCACTGGCAGTTTGCCAATGAGTTGCTTAATAACGCTGACCTTGCCTTAATGAGAGCCAAACAAGCGCCTGTCACGAAAGACAGTATTGACACCTTTAAAACGGAGTATGAACAAGAAGCGCAACAACGTCGTAGGCTCCGCGATGAATTAAAGGCCCACTTGATAGACCCATACCAAGATGCACTTTATGTCGCTTTTCAGCCTATTGTATCGGCGGATCCAAATCGATTAGGTTGCGAGGCTTTAGTTCGCTGGCATCATCCTGAGTACGGGCCAATTAACCCGGAACTTATCGTAAATGTCGCCGAAGAGTCAGGGCTCGGGCAGCGCTTAGGTACGTGGATACTGCAACAAGTTCATCTCGCGCTCAATACAGAATGGCAAAGTATCAATACGCATATTGATATCGCCGTTAACCTTTCCGATTCATTTTTCAATGAGTCTTTAATTGCTGATGTAATAACGATTTTCGCCAAACACCCAGAACAACGCAAACAACTCATTTTTGAAGTCACAGAAACAATGACCATTGATGATATCGGTCGATTCAGTCTTTTGATGAACCAGCTTCGTGATGTCGGGATCCGTATCGCGCTTGACGACTTTGGAACCGGCTGGTCGTCCATGGCAGTGCTCAATCATTTAAGCTTCGACAAAGTCAAAGTCGATCGCTCATTTGTCACTGGCATGGCAGATATAACACGACAGCAAGTGCTCGTTGATACCATTTGCCACATGGCCCACCAACTTGGTATTCATGTGGTCGCCGAGGGAGTTGAAACTAGGGAGCAGTTAACCAGCCTTCAGCAAATGGGGGTCGATGAGTTTCAGGGTTATTTTTTCGCCAAACCCCTATCAGCAATAGACTTTTATGCATTTTGTATTGACTACCTGAACCAGAAGAACGTATTACTTTCCAAGTAATCAATCAAAAACCTCTTCAATATCAACAACTTTTGACCTATTTACTGTGATTTTCCAGCGCTGATAAACGGTTGACTGACCTTTAATCCGTTGGCAGCTGATCAGATTAAATTGATGCCGTTTTTCCACCGAATCTTTTAGCACTTGTCCTTCATTAAGGCGATACAAGCGTTGGCTACCGCGGTCCATTAACCGAGAAAAAGAGCGAAAGTCAAATTTCCATACATCTCTGGTGGTGTCGTATCCCGATAAAAAACGGGTCGTTTCTAGTTGTGTTTTTACCTTAAGTCGTACAACCGCTTCTTCTCGCTGACGCAATTTACCACGGCGTAGCTTTTTCACCTCATCAGGTAAGGTGTTATAGTCAAGGTAATCAAGCCATTCAAGCTGTCGTCCAATTTGCCTATTCGACGTCGGATCAATAAAGCGCTTACGCCATTTGGGGCGACCTCTACGGATCCACCGCCAAAGCGCTTCACGCAAATCATCTTTAAAGATCTCACGTAATGCATAGATCCCTGCCATTGCAAGCACAAAAGACAACGTGATTTCTCCCAGATACTGACGAGCATGAATAATCACCGTGGTCACAAAGAGCATCACAAACGCGGTCGCTGAAGCCTTAGCAAGCTTATTCAGATTTTTGCCCAAAGCCTGTGGAATTTGTCGAATCGTGACAGGAAATTCAATCAATCGGCGTGCTAAACGCATCTTATTGACCATACGCGTTGGATCGCGCACCGCTTTATCCGAGTTATAGCGATTAACCAGTCGATGCGCCTCTTCAGCCTGACATAGCTCAATCAATTGTTGACGGACCGTTTTATACACGTTCCCACGTGGCATATGCGCAAGTAGCGAGAGGAAACGCTGTTCCGTCAACCATGACAAGTAATTATCAATGTTATGATAGTACTTGAGCAGTTTGGTATCTTGCGGTTTATAGCGGCGTAAACGACGCAAAATTTCAACCGCCATTTCAATGGTATCTTCTAACTGCTCAAGAGCATCAGCGTCATCAAGCCCTGATACGGACTCAAAAAAGTCATGCGTCGCTTTTTCCAGTGACAAGGCGTATTGATAGGCATAAAGACTCAAGCTGACGCGATATTGCTCAGTAGGAAGTTTATCGCGACTGGCTAGACGGGCATGAACGAGCGGTAAGTGATAGCGGGACGTGAAATAAGTACGACTATTAGCAAGCACGCGGTAGTAAAAATCGTCTTCAGACAGCACATGTTTACCAAACTTCAGTTCGCCAGGCACGAAAAGGTAGAATGCCACCTCTTGCGCACTCACTTCTTCATTAAGCACCGCTATCCTGACTGACAGCCCTTCATGTTTGTCTACCGTGATCACGACTACTCTCCTGTGAACGCCACCCTGTTTATGCCGCGCCAACCCTGTTACGCGACCGCGCTATGTTTCAACCAAGCAAGATCTTTCAACGAAACAGGCGCTTCGCCTCGCGAGTATCGCATATTTGCTAAGATTCTGTTTGAAAACTTAGGCTCTATTTAAAAACTTAGGCTCTGTTTAAAAACGCAGATCCTGTTTAGAAACGTTATCACCGCTCAAAACAATATGGTTAAATTTTAGCCAAACCGTATAAATTAGGTTTCCTTCCCGCTCTTACCTGACGTGTTACCATTACTTACAAAGAAATTAACGAGGTTATCCACAGATACGGTAGATAACTTTATGCCCCGAACGCTAAATGTAGTTCAACCAACACCATATCTAGTATGCGTTTTAGCGACCCACGAATAATGGTCGTGGCCAGATCCTCACAATGTCATACAAAAAAAAGCGAGCCACTGCCCGCTTATGTATTCTCAGACGCCAAGGCTATTTAACTTGCCACAACCTGACGTAAGCGCTCCTGTACCACATTCACTAGAAGATCAGGTTGGAATTTGGAGATAAACCGATTACACCCTACCTTCTCAACCATTGCTTCGTTAAAACTGCCACTCAACGAGGTATTTAGTGCAATGTACAAGTCACTCATTCGGCTATCAGAACGCACTTCGTGCGTCAGTTTGTAGCCATCCATTTCTGGCATTTCTGCATCGGTGATCATCAGCAAAATCTCGTCACTGACATTTTTGCCTTCATCGCACCAGCTCTTCAGCAAATTCAATGCTTCAGCACCGTTTTTCTTGATGATGCACTCGACGCCAAACTGCGACAGTGTTTCACTAACCTGCGCTCGTGCCGTCGATGAGTCATCCACGACCAATACACGCTGTCCAGCCATGTAAGGCGTAATTTGCGGATCAAGCACATCTTCCGACACACCAACTTCATAGGCGACAATTTCTGCCAAGACTTTTTCTACATCGACAATCTCAACCAAACGAGTTTGTCCATCAAAGTCTTGGCGAGTAATCGCGGTCAGGTAGTTATTACGGCCTGAGCTTGCCGGCGGCTCCATGATTTCATCCCAGCCCATATTCTTGATATTAATCACTTGACCCACCAAGAAGGCTTGAATAGTGCGATTGTATTCCGTCACGATGACGTTGCACTCATCAGACATCCCGATGGTTCCCATACCAATCGACTGGCGTAAGTCAATCACTGGGATCGATTTACCTCGGATCATCGCCACGCCACGAATATTAGGATGCGAGCCCGGCATTTGGTTGAGCTTAGGCACCTTGATAACTTCGCGGACTTTAAAAACGTTGATGGCAAAAGGTTGGCTAGAACCTAGATAAAACATTAACAGCTCAAGGCGGTTCTCACCCACCAGCCGTGTCCGCGAATCTACCGAATCTAAAATATTGGTCATAGTTCACTCAACCGTCGTGTTACTGCTCATTCGCATGTATCCGGACACGTATATTTGCTTATCGACGTGCCGCTGTTCACGACTTTTCTATTGTGCTCTGGGCACCGAGACAAAAAAAAGTCTAGTCTTATTTTAGGTAAGATATGGCGACAGGCAACCTATTTGCTCATATTAGGCATACCTTTCGCCTTACAGCTTACCCGTTTTAGTCCCACATTTTAACAAAAGGTGCGAGGAAAAAGCGTGGCTGACACCACGTTTAAATGAGACTATCAATAAGTTTCAAATATGAGACAATACGGATGGATTAGGTATCTTTTCCCGAATCAGCCCCTATCCTTGTATAAGAATAGGTGAACAATGCTAAGGCTGTTACCATAACTAAACGATTGACGATTACACGCAGAGTGATGCTATGAAGAGCAAAGCTAATCAAGCACAAGGCATGTTGATGTTCCGCCTCACCGCCACCCAATCTTTCGCGATTGGTACGCTAAAAGTGCGGGAGATCATTCCTTTTCAGCCGCTCACGGATTTGCCCGGCTCCCATCCAACGGTGATAGGGACCACCAGTTTCCGTGGCATCGCCACCCCCGTGATTGATATGGCGAAAGCTATTGGCTACAAGCCTGTTGCCAAGTCCGAGTGGGCGTCTTGTTATATCATCGTCACGGATTGCCAACGCCGCGTGATGGGTTTTTTGGTACGTGGAATCGATAAAATCAGCGAATGTGATTGGCGCTCTATTTCTGAGCCGCCCGAAACCTTAGGAACGCGCGCGTTCTTAACCGGTGTTATGCACATCGACGATAAACTCGTGCAGCTCCTTGATGTGGAATACATCATGGAGCATATTTCCCATCCGATCCCGACAAGCTCCATCCTATCTTAGCCGATGTGGATCGTGAAAAACTCAAGCCGATGAATATCCTGCTAGTCGATGACTCCTTAACCGCCAGAAGACAGCTTTCTGAGGCATTGGATAGTATTAACATCCCCTATTTTGTGACGAATAACGGCCTAGAAGCGCTGCAAATGATGAAAAACGCCGCATCAGCCGGCAAGCCGTTTGACATCATTGTCAGTGATATTGAAATGCCAGGCATCGATGGCTACGAGCTGGCGTTTGAAATCCGTAATGATGATAAATTGGCAGAAGCATACTTAATCCTGCATACCTCATTGTCCAGTGACATTAGCGTTGATCGTGCCAAACAAGTGGGCGCCATGAAGCACTCACAAAGTTTGACGCCACCGAGCTGGTACAAGCGATGTTGCGCGGCGCCATGATGAAAACATCGGGTTCATCGGTCAAGTTAGAAGGTAGCCCAACCGACTATTGACGGTCATCGGACGGGCCATGGCTGGGATTGATATGTGTCATAACACTGTCAATGTCAGCCTGTTATCTTTGCCACCATCAAACAAATTCATCGAGATGTAGGATGGTCGAAAAGGTGTTCGCCTCAGGGTATCTTAGTATCAAGGTTCATACTGACTCTTCTATCGCCCTCTCGGCGACTCAAGTGACCAAAAACTCTCCACCTCAAGCGGAAAAAGGCTGGGTTTGCTGCCGCGCTTGTGGTTTAATTTTTTCATACTTCAAAAAATAGAAGGCGACTATGATGACCAGCGTATACGAGATCGTTAAGCACTCACGACAAAAGAACAAGCTAAAACGCGAAATCCAAGACAACGACAAAAAAATCCGAGACAACCAAAAACGTGTTGTCTTACTCGAAAACTTGTTGGATTACATCCAACCAGAAATGTCGTACGAAGATATCGTCGAAATCATCAAGAACATGAAAGGTGATTATGAAGACCGCGTCGATGACCACATCATCAAAAACGCGGAGATTTCTAAGCAACGCCGTGAAATCAGCCGCACCATCAAAGAGCTCACCAAGCAAAGCAAGAGTGGGAAGTAATCCCGTTGCTTAACCGACTAAAAGAAACCCGCCAAAAGGCGGGTTTTTTTAAATGGCGAGAGGGTTAGCGATAGGCTCACCAAACATGGGCAACGGCCGTTCATTGCTATCATCGTAACCAATGTTGAATCTGACCCGATTGATACACACTTTCTCTTTGGTCTCACTCAACACATCAAACAGCGCAAAACGGGCGCTAAGCGCCGGATGCGCGTGTTGATAAGCCCGAAGCGTATCACCTAACTGGCGATAAAACTGAGTTTCACTAACGCCAAGTGAGACAAACCATGGCGAGATAAAGCGTAACGTCGTCACGAAATGTCCGGTGTACAGGTCGTGAACTAGATAGTGTGGTGGCAAGTGTTTAATATTACCTCGCACATCTTTATCCAAGCTATTTAGCTCCGGAAATGGCTGATCGACAAAGCGTAGGTCACCATGAAAATCTTTGATCATACAACCTACAGGGACGTCACCCTCAAGCACTACCGTTATGTTTTGCCCATGGGCGACGAGACCAATCCCGTATTGACACAGCAAGTGATAAAGGGGCACAACAACGTGATCAAACAAACGCTGCAACCATTCGTTAGGCGTTAACGCGGTGTGCGCAATCAGCGCTTCCACACAACTTATCCCATCGCCTCCGGCTTGCATCAACGTCGCCAAACTCATAGGTCGCTGATTCGATAGCAGCAAGCTTTCCGCACGTTCACGCCAAACACATCCCAACATCTCATGGTATTTGTAGCAACTGTCTATCTGCGCCTGATAAGGCTGTGGGCAATATATCCCTGCCACTTCTTGTTGCACGTGCATGCCAAGACGGGACAGTAGATCGTCCTGACTCACACACTCTGAGAGCCATTTTGACAGCACGAGGCCGTGCGCAATAAAGCTGCCGGGCACGCCGCGATAACAAGACGTATTAAGGATCGTCAGCGCGGTTTTAACATCGTATTTTCCTTGGTTATCCGCACGACTCAAGGTACGAATAGACTGTTGCGCTAGCCACTGCTCAGGACGCGTACCTAAATCAATTATCTTTCCAGAAGAAATTGAAGAAGCGTATTGGCTGTAGATATAACGCTGCATCTGCCAAGGATGAACCATCATGATAAGGTAATCATGCTTATCCGCCGGCAAGCGCGACATAAGCGCGTCATAAGCAGCTGGCGATAGTGTATCGATGAGCAAACTTGCCTGATCCAGCCCCTCACAAAAACCATGTTGTGCGCAGTCTCGATGTACAGCGATATAATGCAAGGCAAAAACGTTACCGTATTCAGGTGCATACTGCTGGCTCTCTTGCTGTCCCCAGCCTAACCGGCCTTTGTTGGCAAGAAACTTAGGGTGTGCATCCAAATAGGCCTGGCGAGCCGATTCAGATAACGCGACCAGCTCATCGGCTGGCATAACATCTAACATTGCAAGATGTTGCTGTTCGGCGCTGAGGGTTTCTTGTAACTCTTCAATCAGCCCACCGAGGTGGAGTGGCGTCATCTTAATCTCTGGCTGTAAATCTATTATTAGCGCGATGAGCTCGGGCTGATGATTATCCCCACGTGACACACTGCCGATATCCACAATCACCATGCCCCATAGGCTCATGGTGGCTGAAAACGACCAGTTCGCATTAGGGAGAGTGAGTTGATAGTCGCGCCCTTCGGTATGAGAGACGGTAATCGCGTTTTCAAAATGAAGCTCTCTGATGGTTTTTGCGAGCAACTTCTGATTGGCTGCTTGCCAATAATTCCCCTGCATTTCCTATGTCCTTTATGCGTTATTTTTCACCAATTTAAGTGAAATGTGGCAATTCGGTTATCAATGTATTGACATAAGGAACAAAGATCAATAATCATAATGATATCCATTATCATTTGATGATGGGAAAAAGGTAGTGATTCAGTAGTACTGCAGGGATGCAGCCTCACCAACCCTGCAGTGTTGTGACGAATAAGGATAATTATGAACACCATAAAAGCAGTCGGCTTTTCACTCTCGCCGCTGGCGTTAGTGATCAGCGCCCATCTCGCCCATGCCGCCCCTTCTGCGGCCAATACCGAAACCATCATTGTGACCGGTAGTAAGATTCAAACGACCATCGCCGATTCCGCCAGCACCAACTGGGTAATCACCAATGAAGAATTAACCCGTGAAATTCAAGGCGGTGAGTCATTAAAAGGCGCGCTCGGGAAGCTGATCCCAAGCTTTGACTTTGGCAGCACCAACGCACGTACCAACGCCTCACAGAATTTACGTGGCCGCAGCGCGCAAATCATGATTGATGGTGTCGCATTGAATGCTGCACGTACCATCAGCCGCCAATTGGATAGTATCGACCCCTTTAATGTCGCGCGTGTTGAGGTACTATCAGGCGCGACCTCCATTTATGGCGCGGGCGCAACCGGCGGTATTATCAATATCATCACCAAACGCGGTGAAGCGGGCGATGCCCAGCTCGAGGTTCACACCGGCGTCACCACTGGGTTTAACAACAGCGACGACCTGACCAAAAAAGCCGCGGTCGCGGTATCCGGCGGCAGTGATACCTTGCAAGGGCGCTTGTCAGTAGCGTATGAAGGCAAAGGCGCGGCCTACGACGGCAATGGCGATCCTATTCTGCCCGATGTGACCCAAACCGATACCCAATTTAATGACAGCATTGATGTGATGGGCAGCCTCGATTACCGCCCAGATGACGAACAGCATCTCTCTCTAACTGCTCAATACTATGATAGTCAGCAGGATACGGATTATGGGATTGATTATGGGCCTAAAACCAGTATTTATGGAGGAGCGATTACTGTATTTTCTGGCTTATTAGATTCTAATAAACTCAAGCGTTCAGAAGGCCTAGAGCTTGACGAACAACCTTTCACTGAGCGTATGATGTTAAACGCTCAATATAGTAATGTTAATTTACTGAATCATTCATTACTTGCGCAAGTTTACTATCGTGAAGAGACTTTTGGATATTTCCCATATCCCAGATTAGTTGGCAACACTTTCACCATGAGTGCTTCAGAGCAAAGCAATAATGTTATCGGAGCGAAGTTATTATTAGAGAAGGAGTTGGGAGCTTTCACACTCAACTATGGCGTCGATTATAGCCATGAAGAGTTTAATGCGTTCCAGCGTGTTTATGACCCTGATACTAGCTATGCTAGCAATGGCCTTGAGTTCAAACATATAGGGGACATAGGCCGCTATCCCGACTTTACTACCCAAAATGCAGGCATATTTGCGCAGGCGGATTGGTCAATAACAGATAAATTCAACGCTTTTGCAGGATTACGGTATCAATACACCAAGTATAAAGGCGATGACTTTATTGGATTTGCTCAGCAAGCATTAACATTAGTTTCCTCTTCTCCAGAAGCTGATGCCATTCCAGGTGGAACCACTGACAAAGACATCTGGCTGGCAAATGCTGGGTTAAAATATGACCTGACCGACAACCAGCAAGTTTGGGCTAACTTTAGCCAAGGCTTTAATATGCCGGATCCAGGTAAGTTTTACGGCAAAGGCGATTACTCCGGAACCACGTTAAAAGAGAGTGTGAATGTGGAAAACACCCCGCTGGATGGTGCTAAAACAAACTCCTTTGAACTTGGTTGGCGCACCCAACAACAAGACTATAATGCTCAGCTAGCTGCTTATTACTCCCTCTCAGATAAGACTTATAAATATAAAAAAGCTAGCTTAGAGTTAAACAGTAATAAAAAGCGTATTTACGGCCTTGAAGGACAGATTAAATATTACTTCACTGATGTCTGGTATAGCCGCGCGCAGGGTCACTTAGTGCAAAGCGAAACCAAGAAAAATGGTAGCTGGGATGAGCTGAGTATCTACAATGCCAGCCCTTCTACTGCAATGGCGGCAGTGGGTTACGATAACTTCGATTGGGGCACCGAGCTCAACCTCCAACACGTTGGCGATTTGTCGGACGAGGCAGGATATAACCTAGAAGGCTACGAGCTTGTCGGTCTCAATGGTTACTACACCTTGCCAGTAGGCCAGATTAATTTTGGTATCCAAAACCTACTTGATAAGCAATATCAAACCATTTGGAGTCGTAAAGCACAAAACGCCTACAGTGAACAGCCTGAACCATCGAAACAAACTGCCGCAGCACTGTTTGACTACGCCGGCGTAGGGCGCACCTTTAGCTTAAGCTACAGCGCCACGTTTTAACTATGTTCCTTTTCGCGCCCAGTCCTCGCTGGGCGCCTTTTCTCCTAATTTGTTTCACTCATAGTTGCACCACAACATTGCCTTAGTAAGCCCGTGTCTGTAAGGAGTTGTCATGACACATCCCCTGAGTTTGAATGCGTTTTTCAATGCGTTGTTTGTCGAGCACCCACACACGCGTGTGATAAAAGGTCAGCCTGACCACGCCAGTTTCCCGTGTGAACACGGCGAATTATTATTACCGCTCACCTACACCTCAGCAGCCGGCCGTCATCGTTATCAAGGTGACATACTGTGGCGCGGTAGCGACGGTGAAACTGTCCCTACTACCTTTGCCGATGCGGTTTACCGTATCGCGCAATCAGTGCCTGAGATCAGTGGCGAGCGTCTCGACCGCTTTGCATCACGTGTTAGCCAGTCTGACGCCTATGTACAGCGAGCAGAAGCACATTGGCAACACAGGTTCGCTGACCGCTGGCCACAGCGTTTTATCGAATCGGAGCAGTCTCTGACCGGCGGTCATAGCATGCACCCTGCCCCCAAGAGCAATGAACCACTGACGCCCGAACAGCAAGAGGCGTATCTACCCGAATTTGCGGAGTCATTTGCGATTGAATGGTTTGCGGTTGCGCCGGGGCAATGGACAGGTGAAGGGGTTAACCATGATGTACTCGACACCTTGCAATCCTTGTTTGTCGATAGCGTGGGCTTAACCCATGCGGCCAATTTACCGCAAGGCTGGCTTCCCTTGCCCATGCATCCTTTACAAGCGCAAGCATGGCGTGACAGTGATGACGCACGTGCACTCAAAAACAGCGTGATTGATTTAGCCTTGACCAGTAGCGGCTGGCTGGCGACCTCATCGTCACGCGCCATCTATCATCCCGACCATCAGTGGATGTTAAAAGTCTCTCTACCTGTCAAGCTCACTAACTCGGTACGGCTATTAACCGCCACTGAAGCCAAGCGTGGTGCCTTACTGAGTAAAATGCTCAACGCAGCCCCCGGACAAACGCTGCAGCAGCGAGCCGCCACGACGACCTTTATCGAAGAGCCGGTCTGGTGCACCATTTTGTCCAAGCAAGGTGAGCCTTTATCACTGCCTTTGGTGAGCTTGCGCGACAATATTTTCGCCCACCAAGCCGATCAAGATGTCCACCTGCTCGCCAGTATCAACCAGCCACATGGGCAAGGCAGCCAAATTGGCGCGCTGATCGCGCAAGCCGCACAACATCATCAATGGACACAGCACGACGCCGCACATCATTGGTTAGCCGCCTTCTTGGACCATATTCTGTATCCCCTGTGTTTGGCACGCAGCGATTATGGCATCTTGTTACTGGCCCATCAGCAAAATATCTTGCTGCGTACCGCGCACGGTTTGCCTAGCGCCATGATGTACAGAGACTGCCAAGGTATTTGGGTCACCGACCCTGCCCCTGCGCTGTTCCCCGATGCATTCAGTGAAGGGTTACCAAGCTGTTACGTGCCAGCCGACAAGGTTGATCCGTATCTGAGCTACTACCTGATTGGTAATACACTAATCAATACACTTTCCGCGATCAGCGAAGCCACCGGTGTCACCGAGCAGCGTTTGTGGCAGGTGTGCCGTCAAGCTTTCGCAACTTGGCGAGCGAGCCATCCTGTGGATAGCCGCCTGTATGACTATCTTCTCGACTCGCCGACCCTGCACTGGAAACGGAACTTCCACACTTTCCTCGCCGATCACAATGAAGCGACACTGGCCGATCCCAGCCAAATTTACACGGATATCGATAACCCATTTTATGATGATAACGCACTGGGCTCATGCGTATTTAAACCGGTCAATCTTGATCGCACCGTGGGGCTTCGCAGCCACTCGCTCGACGCGTCTTATCACCTCATCGACGTGATGGAACATGGTCAAGCCAAAGCGACCTTCGTGCTGCACAAACCGGACAATGACACTGCGACGCTAACCACGCGCTATTGCAATGATGAATCACTCTGGTGGGCGGCGGTTGAGCACGCCTTTTATCAGCATCAGTGCCAAGCACTGTATGCCAGTGATTATCCTCACGCTCTGCAATCCGTCGTCGCCCCCTGCACACCACTGACACTGTCGCAGTTTAAACAACACTGCCCGATTTGGCACCAAGCTCAGTCACCCTCCAATGAGGTATACCAAACCGCAGAGAACGGTTTAACCCACCCAACGCGACCTGAGAAACCACAAGGCGTGTTCTATCGTCGCTACTTTTATCACCTCAAGCGCACACTAACGCTACGTCCAGCAGAAACGAAACGCGATCTTGCTTGCTTTCACGCCTGGCACAACCATCCGGATATTGCCCCGATTTGGGAGTTAGAGGGCTCGCTCGAGTTTCATCGTCAATATCTGCAAAAGGCCCATCACGATGCGCACTTGCTCCCCGTGATTGGCGAGTTTGATGGAAAGCCTTTCGGCTACTTTGAAATTTATTGGGTCGCGGAAGACCGGCTTGGACCTTACTACGATGTCGATGCTTTCGATCGTGGTATGCATATGTTAGTCGGTAATTCCGACTTTTTGGGTCGCCAATACTTTAATACCTGGGCGCAATCTATTATCCATTACTGTTTCTTAGCCGAGCCTCGTACCCGAAACGTAATGGGTGAGCCTAATGCAACAAATTGGCGCGTAGCCCGAATTGCTCGCGGTGTGGGCATGAAAAAACAAAAAGAATTCGATTTTCCCCATAAGCGCGCTGCACTGATGCAATGTGAGCGTAACGACTTTTTCGCACGTTATGCGCAATAAGGATGCAGTTATGACAAGGCATTATTCTATTTTAGGTGTAGGGCTTGGCCCCTTTAATCTCAGTGCGGCGGCGCTGCTGGCTCCCCACAGTCAGTCCATTTCGAATTTGTTTGTTGAGCAAAAGCCACGGTTTGCGTGGCATCCCGGCTTATTGCTGGATGATGCGAAAATGCAAACCTCATACCTAAAAGACATGGTGACGGCCGTCGACCCAACGAGCCCTTACACCTTTATTAATTACCTGGTTAAGACCAAAAAATTTTATCCCTTTACCGCGCGGGGCGAACAGACGGTATCGCGGTTAGAGTTTTCTGATTATATGGCTTGGGTGGCTCATCAGCTTCCCAACACCCAATTCGATACGCCAGTACTGAATATCATGCCTCACGGCTCAGGCTTCGCGGTGAGTACGCCACACGGACAATTGAGCTGCGATCATTTGATCGTTGGCACCGGTACCCAACCGTTTATGCCTGACTGTGCTGCGCCATTTGTGGGTGAGCGGGTCTTTCATGCCAGTGAACTTGCCCTCCGACAACCGGACTTAAGGGGTAAAAAAGTTGCCATTGTTGGTGGTGGTCAAACCGGTGCCGATGTCTTCCAGCATCTCTTTGATGGTGAATTTGGTAAAGTAGCGCATATTGATTGGATTTCTCGCCGTCCTAATCTGCAAGGATTAGATGAGAACCCTTTTACTGATCAGTATTTTATCCCTGATTACGCAGAGCAGTTTCATAGCCTCGACCCCAAGATCAAACACACTCAGCTTGCGCAACAAAAGCTTGCCAGTGATGGGATTACCGACGACTGCTTGCAAGGACTGTATCAACGCCTGTATCACGATAAATATGTGCGCCGGTCACCGCAATGGTGGCGACTGCTTCCAGGACAAACGCTTACTGGGATGCAATCACACCAAGCAGGTTACCAGTTAGCGACCACAGCTACCTTGACCGGAGTAACCACAGCACTCGATGCAGAGGTGGTGATCTTGTGTACTGGTTTTTCTCGCGCACTCCCTCAGTGCCTCGATACTTTAAGCGACCACCTCGACCTTGATGACGAGGGACGACCGAATGTGAATGCTCACTACCGAGTAAAAATGCGTGAAGGCAGTTCACTCGCTTTATATATGATGAATGTCGGCACCCATTGTCACGGTATTATTGAGCCACAATTGAGTCTCGCGGCCTGGCGGGCAGCAACCATTATTAATGCGATTAGCGACACGCCCCTATACGACATTACGCATCATCACGGCTTACTCGACTGGACGCTGACTGAGTCCTCCACACAGTCAGCTCAGATGCAAAAGGTAGCAGGCTGGTAATGGCGTACACACAAACAAAGCCCGCGACACAGACCGCTAAATGGCATCCTATCACCTTAACGTCTATTGCTGCTCTGATGGGCATTGGACAAAACGGGCTGTTGGTCTCGCTGCCACTGTTAGTGGCACAAGGCGGATTTTCATTGTCAACCTGGGCGGTGATCATAGCGGTGGGTAGTGTACTCTTTCTCCCTGCTGCGCCTTTTTGGGGACGTATAAGCGATCAGTACGGCCCCAAATTTGTGGTTCTTCAAGCCTTAATCGGCATGGCTATTAGCTTTGTCCTGTTACTGATCGCCACGCTGGGCGCGCAAAACAGCCTCAACCAATGGCCTTGGTTAGCATTAGCGCTGATGGCAAGAGTCGTGTATGGCTTAACCGTGGCGGGCATGGTTCCCGCCAATCAGCATTGGGCCGTGTTACTCGCTGGCGAGGCACGCCGCATGCAGGCGATCACCTCAATCAGTATTGGTTTAAGTCTCGGTCGCTTGGCCGGCCCATTAATCGCCTCGGCGGTTTTAATCGTCAGCCCGTATGCCTCACTTGTGCTGATGTTATTACTGCCATTAATCGCCACATTGGTTATCAGCCTCATGCCTCACCGTGAGGGCCAGAAAGATACATCAAGCTCGCCTGTCAGTCAGTGGCTGGCGCCAAAAGCTATTTGGCCCTATATGGGATATGGACTCGCCGTGTGTGCAGCAATTGCCCTATTGCAATACAACCTCACGCCGATACTCCATACCATCACCGAATGGTCTGCCAGTAAAGTTAGCCAGATGATGAGCTATTTGCTTACCTTAAGCGGCATTGCAACGCTCACCGTACAAGTGTTGGTGGTAAAAAAACAGCGTCTAAGCATCGACCACATGCTGGGCATCGGCGCAATCAGCTTAGTTGCAGGTTATAGCTTACTTTTACTCCCTACCCTGGGCGCATTAATCGTTGCTATGCTCGTAATATCAGGGGCCTGTGCGTTGCTGATCCCTGCCTATACTAGCCAAGCGATGCAAAGGCTCGACAATGAACCGGGGAAAGTCAGTGGTTATATCGCTATGGCGCATACGCTCGGATATGGATTCGCGTCACTATTAGCGACATTAACACTTAATTATCCACCTCTTCCCATCATCACTTGCGTCAGCCTTGCAACCATGGTGCTACTGGGCATATTAAATGCAGCATATAAACAGTGAACCAACTAAGGCTCACCGTTTTTTCCAGCGAGTTTTTGCCGTTTTCCGGCAAAAACTGAATGAGATCACTCAATCACACTATTGATATTTAAACTGAATCATTACCGGATAGTGATCAGAAAGCTCATTGTAGTAACCATCATGATAGGTTTGTCCTGCTTCTTGTGGCCACTCACCTTCTAAGTAATCCCAGTACCAGCTATCCTTCGCTTTTAAGCGCACAACCTGCATTTGCGGCTGGTTAACAGGCTTGCCATGATCGCGACTCCATAAAATATAATCTAACGTCGTGTTGTAATTCAGATCATACTCAAAGTGATACGCGTTTGCTTTAGTAAACCAGTTATGTTCAGCGGAGAAAGAGGTCACTTCAGGCTCAGAGAAGCGCAGTGCACCATTAAGTGCCGCTTTCATATCCTTAATTTCATCTTGACGGCTCCATTCCACATTCATATCTCCGCCGACAATCACGGGTTCGTCAGTCGGTATGTCTTTGTTGCTAATAAATTGTTTGATCTCGCCAAGTTGCCCTAAACGAACCTCGTGTTCTTCATCAGACATGCCATCATGCGTGGCTTGTAAGTGCGTACCTATCAAATGGAAGATCTCGCCATTTTTATCGATCTTAGCGTACGCAAACCCCTTATTTGCTTGATAGTCCCAGCTGCCCCGTAAACTGTTATTATAAATGTGCGCTTGCTGAGTCAAAATCGGATACTTGGAAATAATGGTGACGCCACCCCGGACGACGAAAGGAGAGTTAGAGCAATCTCCTGTTAATGCATCCCAACCCTCACCACTGCAATCTTGCCCCACATTGGGCGTTTGGTAAGGATATAGGTTGGCAAGTTGGTTCATTGCTTGCTCTGCTTCAGCGTTGAAGGCTTCGCTAACCAAAATGATGTCGGGCTGGGTATCCATGTCGGCAATCGCAGTCGGTAAACGAGCCGCTCGTTCTGCTTGATCCCAATCTTGTAGGTTGCTCAATTGCATGATGTTATAAGCCATCACGTTAAGTTCGCCAGCATGAGCGCCGACACTTAGCAATAAAGCCGCTACCCCTGAAAACAGTTTTTTTCTGTTCATATTTCCTCTTTGCGTTTTGCTTTCTAATTATGTTTGGTGCCAAGCCCACTCAAAGATTAGAACCCTAACGAAAAGAGGTTAGACCACACCAAGAATCCTTCGTATTTTATGATATGTTTGTAACTAAGATCACACTTGCGTAACAGCGCTGACTATTTCGCTTACTCTTTGGTCAATAGTTGTGTGTCTGTGGTAAACGTATGCTTTCTTAGCATGGTTGCTAGTTCGTGTTGTCGAACAGGCTTAGCAATATAATCATCCATGCCAGCCGCTAAGCATGCTTCTTTATCTTCTGCTGTTGCGTTGGCAGTTAATGCAATAATGGGGATTCGGTCCGTGCGAGACGCTTTACGCCTGATCAGTGCTGCCGCCTCATAGCCGTCCATGACCGGCATTTGGCAGTCCATGAAAATGGCGTCAAAAGGCTGACTGCTCCAAAGGGCTAACGCTTGCTCGCCGTTATCCGCTGATCGCACATTGATGCCTAACTGCGTCAGCATAGCTTCTGTAACGCGTTGATTAACTTTGGAATCCTCAACCACGAGAACATGTAGCCCTGCCAGTGATGTCCCCTTTCCTGTTGAACGCACAATACCCAGCGTGGGCTGTCTTTGTTGAAGGATCCGAACTAAATTAGCTTTTAAATCATTAAATTGATAAGGGCGTCCAAGATAACCTTCAATGCCTGATCGCTCGATGCGCGGTCTATCAATCACATCAGGCGCAGCCGTCAGCATGATAATGGCTGGGCTTCTCTCACCCAATTCAGTGACAATTTGCTCGGCGAGACTAAAGCCATCCATTTTGGGCATGATCTTATCAAGCAAAACGACTTTAAATGGAGATTGGCTATCAAGCCGTTCTTTAATAAGCGGCAACGCATCATCGGGATGCATACAACAGGTCACTTGACAGCCGAGATTACTCAGTTGCGCGGTTGTAATCCGCATATTAAGACGACTGTCATCAACCAGTAGCATTGGCGCGCCCGCGAATAAATACGCCTCTACGGGCGTCGCAAGCGGCACATCTGCACATTCAAAGCGCGCCGAGAACGAGAATAGGCTACCCACATCCACTTCACTTTCTAGGGTGATTCGCCCCCCCATCAGGTTGACAATTTGCTGAGAAATCGCGAGGCCTAACCCAGTACCACCTGCGGTTGCTGCTGAAGCGTCGCCTTGCTCAAACTTACCAAAGATACGATTTTGCGCTTCAATCGGAACACCAGGTCCAGTATCTTTCACTTGAAAACGAAGTACACAAGCGTTTCCCTCATCAAGAACTTTGGTAATCGAAACGGCGACGTCGCCTTGTTCAGTGAATTTAGTCGCATTCCCGACTAGGTTGATCATCACTTGGCGTAATCGCGGTGTGTCACCAACCAGCAAGGGCGATATCTCTGGGTCAATCTCACAGCCAAACTGTAAGTGTTTCTCTTTAGCTCTCAACGTGAACAAGTTTTCCAGATCTTTACCCAACTCAAATACATTGAGCTCTAATGGTTCTAACTCTAACTTACCTGCCTCTATTTTAGAGAAGTCCAAGATATCGTTAATCACATCCAGTAACGACATCGAGGAGGTTTCTAGCATTTCGACGAACTCTTGTTGTTCATCATTCAAACGCGTACTTTTCAGCAGCGATGCCATCCCGATAATGCCGTTCATTGGCGTACGGATTTCATGGCTCATGTTGGCCAGAAACTCGCTTTTTTTGTGGCTGGCCTTTTCGGCATCCAGCTTCTCGTTCTCAACCCGCGATAGCGTTTGGCGAAATTGAGTGACCATAGCATTGTAGCGCGCCTCAAACCCCCACCAACCGCGACATTCTGGTGGGACACTGATTTGATTTGGTAAGCCGTTGTCCCATTGATTCACCTGTTGGTGCAGAGCCGATAATGGTGCGGTGAGATACCGTTGCACTATCCACATTGACGCTATCACGCCCAGCCCTGAAACCCCCAACCAACCTAGAAACGCCCACTTCGCACTCTCTCCTAGATAAGCACGTAATGCGGTATAGTTCGAGGCCACATCAAGCTGGCCAAGTACATATTCATTGCCTTCTTTTTTGGCAATTAATGGCCAACTCATCTGGATCGATTGTTGAGTTGGCTCTACACCACGTTCAATTTGTGTGCTGTCAGCATCATAAACGTGTATGTAATCGATTTCTGGCTGTGCAATAAGTTGTTCAATTTGTTGTTCAAATGCTTGTGTTTCTACTCGCCATAGGTGATCAGTCATGGTGCGGACATCACGGCTGCCAACATCTTGTAACACGCGCTGGACCTGTGATTTATGGGATTGATAATCGGCAAAAAGTAATAGTGATGCGAATAAGGCGATGAGTATTACCCAGCATAGCGCCAGCTTCGTCATCAACGATACTGATAAGGAATGGCGTAAAATGGCTTTGCCTGCTTTCATAATCACCTATTTAATAGAAGAGCTTGCCCTATAAGCATAGAGCCCGTTCGTCGTTGGGGCGAAAAATATCCGGCTAGATACAAGGAAAGGTAGACAAAAAAGCGCTCCGGTTAAAGAGCGCGAAGGGTTTTATTTTCTGAGCGATCAATCCAACACGCCGCGACGTATTTGATCAAGCTCAATCGATTCGAACAGAGCCTTAAAGTTACCCTCACCAAAGCCTTGATTGCCTTTACGCTGGATAATTTCAAAGAAAACAGGACCAATAACTGTATTGGTAAAAATCTGTAGCAAGATGCCAGTATCCGCGTCACCATCAATCAGAACACGAGTATCACGGAGCTCATCAATATTTTCTTCGTGACCGCTAACACGCTGATTCACTTGCTCATAATAGGTCTCTGGCGTATCCATAAACGCCATTCCCCGATCTCGCAGCGTGCGTACTGTTTGATAGATATTCTCTGTCGTCATTGCAATGTGCTGAATACCCTCACCATTGTACGCTTTTAGGTACTCGGCAATTTGTGACTTATCATCACTGGATTCGTTAATCGGGATACGGATTTTTCCGCACGGAGCAGTCAATGCACGAGATTTTAGCCCTGTTTTTTTGCCTTCGATGTCGAAAAAGCGGATCTCTTTGAAATTAGCGATACGATCATAGAAATCAGCCCATACATCCATGTTGCCAATATCGACATTGTGCGTCAGGTGATCGATAACCTTCAATCCTGCATCGGCTTCTTTAAGGCGCGCTTGCCAATCAGGATAGAAGTCGAAGTCAACCTCGTAAATACTCTGATCACCGTAACGATCAACAAAGTAGAGTAACGAGTCGCCAATGCCATATACCGCCGGAATGCTAAGCTCCATCGGACCGATATTGGGCTCAACCACTTTGGCACCTTGTTTTGCCGCGTAAGCAATTGCATGAACAGCATCTTGCACACGGAATGCCATCGCATTCACGCTCGCGCCATGATGCTCTGCAAAGCTTTGTGCCTGAGACTCGGGTTCGCCATTAACAATAAAGTTGGTATCGCCTTGGCGATACAGCCAAACATGCTTGTGTTTGTGCTTGGCAATTTCAGCAAAACCCATCAATGAAAATAGACTTTTCAACGCATCAATACCGGCTTGATCGGGGGCGGTATATTCCACAAATTCAAACCCATCTGTCCCTAATGGGTTAATGGTTTTTACAGGTTTTTGCAGTGTGGATGTCATAATGGTTCCTCCTTGTTGATGCCAGTAGGAATAGCATGACGCCAAAGTAAGCACTAGTAATCCAGCACGCTCAGGTCGTTACAATAGTGTTAACCAATACTGTAATACTTACTGAACAGGAAAAGGAAATCCTCAAAAAGTTGTTTTTTATCAATGTGATAAAACAAAATGGCATGTAAAGAGATTCAATCACCTCTTATACACTTTGTTTACATTGAAGAAACAAAAACAGGAGAAAGGGCGGGGCATTTTAGATGAACGCACCGACGCTCCGAAGAGCGACGGCCAACCAAGTAGGTAAGAGAGGCGTGGCCGATTGATAATGGCTTCCGATGAGCAGAATGTCGGGAAACCAGCGGTCTACAGGTGGGATCCTGTTGAACATCGTCTGCCATCAAGGCTTAAATCTTCAAGCTTTAAACCTTCAAGCTTTAAACCTTCAAGCTATAGCTGGTTTGCTGTGCGTTGGGGGTAACCGTTTTTTGAACTTGGTCCATCAATGCCTGTTGCTGCTGATTGTACGCGTCCGCTTTTGTCTTTTGCGCCTCTTGCTCAGCAACACGATCAATTAAAGCTTGATAGTCGCGTTTATCCTCGCGCTGCTCACTCGATGCGGCAGTCTCTTTTTGCTCCTCCCGCTCTTTACGGATGACTTCAGCGCGTTCTTGCACACTCATCGAGTTATTGAGACCGCCGTTGACCTGATCATCCTGACGGTCACGTTGACGCTGCATATATTGCTGCGACAAAGGTTGCGAGTTGATTGACGTCGGCATAGGTCCTCTCTTAAACAAGGTGACATCTTGATTAAATTTTAGCCTATTTCTCCTCAGATTGATATCACAATGTATGCTTAATACGCTTGCCTTTGGCCCAGTTGTTGCACGTTGATCTTTCAGTGGCGCAACGTTGCGAGAAGAAGCAAAGGCTTAGATGACCAACCGCCCAAGAACCTATTGATCAATACAACAAGGAGAAAAACTATGCTGACCGGTAAACACTGTGTCATTACGGGAGCCGCTCAAGGTATTGGCCGTTCCATCGTCGAGACATTTGTCGAACAGGGAGCACACACCGTTTACGCGCTAGACCGGACTGTAGATAACATGCAAGACTGGCAAAACCATGCCGTAATAAAACCCGTGGCGCTCGATGTCTGCCACAGAGACACTGTCGCCAGCTGGGTGCAGACGTTGCACCAACACAACGCAGTCATCGATGTGCTCGTTAACAACGCAGGGATCACGCGTGATAATTTGCTAACCAAGATGAGCGAAGAGGATTGGGATGCTGTCATTGATGTGAATCTTAAAGGGGTATTTACCATGACACAGGCGATAACACCGCTGATGCTCGCTCAAGAGCATGGCGCGATTGTCAGTTTATCGTCAGTGGTCGGTACCGATGGCAATATTGGCCAAACCAACTATGCCGCTTCAAAAGGAGGTGTCATCGCAATGACAAAAACCTGGTCAAAAGAGCTCGCTCGTCATGGCGCACAAATTCGCGCCAACTGTGTCGCACCTGGATTTATCGAAACGCCTATGACCGCCAACTTAACAGATAAAGTCATCGACATGATGAAAGGGAAGACACCACTCGGGCGAATGGGTACCGCACAAGACATCGCGAATGCGATCAGTTTTCTTGCCAGCGACAACGCGAGCTTTATCACAGGTCAAACACTTAAAGTTGATGGTGGATTAGTCATATAATGACGTGATATTCATCCACAACATTGAGCGTTTTATGACCCCGACACTTCTTATCACTGGCGCGAATCGCGGAATCGGTTTAGCCCTTACCGAGCGGTATCTTGAACATGGCTGGCGTGTTATTGCTTGTTGCCGCTTTCCGGGTTCCGCGCCGCATTTAATGACGCTAAAAAATCACTATGCCTCACTGACAACACAGGCGTTGGACGTGACAGACCACGCCGCAGTGCAACAACTTGCATCAAACCTCAGTGACACGCCCATTCACTTACTGATCAATAATGCCGGTCAATATGGTCCCAAAGGCTATCAGCTAGGAGAAACGGACACAGAGGCGTGGCGAGAGGTGTTAGCGGTCAATACCATTGCGCCACTAGTCATGGCTGAGTCGTTTATCCCACATCTCACGCTTGCCAACAATAGCGGACATACTCCTATTTTCGCCTTCATCTCATCAAAGGTGGGGAGTATGAGCGATAATCAATCAGGAGGGGGTTATATCTACAGAAGCTCCAAAGCCGCTCTAAACGCAGTCGTCAAAAGCTTATCAATTGATTTACGACCAAAAGGGATTCGCACCGTCGCCCTACACCCTGGCTGGGTACAAACCCAAATGGGCGGTCCTAATGCGCTGATTACCGCCGACATCTCGGCGCAAGGGCTCAAGCAAGTTCTCGATACACTCACCGACAGCCAAAGCGGACACTTTTTCGATTATCAAGGCAACACCATTGCGTGGTAGGCCGGTAGCGGTGGCGTTCAAATCGGGAAAAAGGTCATAGAGGCCATACTGTGTACCACTTGATTGATATTACGATTGGTACTGTCCGCCACCATCAGTGCCATCATATCTTGGATCAAGATCATCTGACTCAGTAAGCGCTCATAACTATAATTGGGGACACCATTTGCATTCATGCCGTTACTGAGCAGCAGCAAATGACCTTGATCATCACGACGGTTATTTAACAGCCACGCAATTTTTTCAAGGTTACGTGCACAGTTATAAAGCTTTTGCTGATCAATATCATCGAGTAAGAAGAACTCAGTCTGGTGATTATAGCTAGCGCTTATCATCCCAGTGACACCGGCCATCAGTGCGAATACACGATCCCCCTCGAACTCAGTAGAAAATGCCAGCGGCAACAATGCAATGCCGTCCATTCCACCCAGCTCACGGAATCCATTCTGGGGACGCTGCTCCGCCATTAGCTGGTGAACGCGTTGGTCGATGGTCATTCCGGGCACTTTTTTTAGCTCTCTGGGATTACGTTTATAGAGCTTGATCAGTAGTCGCTCGGTGATCTGACGAATTTCGGCGATATGAATATCGGTAATCAAATCCATATCTGATTTCGCAAGATTTTTTATATCAAACGGCCGTCCCAGCTTTTGTGCACATCCTGTTAGGCTGAGTATCAATAACCCCACCCAAAACCCGCGCATCATAGTGTTATCCTTACATCCTTTGTCGGCGCTAAGGATACGCATTTCACGCCCAGTCGTGGACTGAAAGAGATAACTTTGTATGGAATATCACATTTTTTACGAACAATCAGAATCGCAGTCTCTGTAGCCCCTGCTACACTCTTCAAAAGTGGTCACTCGGAAGAGCCTTATGCGACGCTGTCTCATTCATGCATTTTTTATCACCATCGCATTTAGTGCATGCACTTATGCCACTGAAAATAAAATCATTATATATGCAATACCGCATTGGCCACCATGGAGTGATACCAGTGAGTATCCCTACCAAGGTATTGATGTTGATGTGGTTAATGCTCTAGCGAACAAGATCGCTGTTGATGTAGAAACCGTTCAATGTGCATGGAAACGATGTCTGCGTTTGTTAGAAACGGGTAAAGCAGATATCGCGACAAATGTACTGAAGCGAGCCTCTAGAGAGCGCTATCTTTATTATCTTTCGCCGCCTTATCGAACCAATCTCATATACGCTTTCTATACTCACAAAGGCAGTATGATATCGATTAAACATCAATCTGATTTGTACTCATACTCAGTGTCACTCGAACGAGGCGCCAGCTTTACATCCGATTTTGATAACGACTCGAATATTACTAAACGCCCTGTTAGTCAAATAGACTTTGCGATTAAACAATTAATCAATCAACGTGCAAGTGTGGTGATTGGCGAAAGTCATCAAATTGACTACATGGTGGCGAAGTTCGATCAAAACGATGTGCTTGAAAAGCAGCCTTTGACCTACTCCGAAGCCCTTGAAAGTTACATTGTCCTAAGCAAAACGTCATCAAATTCGCATTTAAAAAAACAGCTTACCGATGCGCTGAAACAACTGGTCGCATCGGGAGAGATAACAGAGATTATAGATAACCATAGCCGCAAAGCTACTCGCACTGACTAACGATTGTTCGTGGTTATTCCATATCGATCATCGCTACGCAATCCATCGCGATCACGCGTTCTTCATCGGTCGGGATCACCCAAACGCCCACCTCACTGTCAGCGGCTGAGATACAGATTTGGTTCAGTTGATTCGCCGATGCATCTAACCTGATGCCAAGCCAACCACATTGGCGCACGACACTGTCTCGTACGGGTGCTGCATGCTCGCCAACACCCGCCGTAAACACCAAATGATCGAGTCCTCCCAAGGCGGCAGTCAAACTCCCGATCTCTCGGGCGATACGATAACAATAATGGTCGATCGCCTGCTGGGCTCTGGGTTTATCACTACGTAATAATGTTTGCATATCACTGCTGATCCCAGACAAGCCTAACAGGCCAGACTCCTTATAAAGGAGTTTGCTTACCTCAGCGACCGTCATTCCTTCTTCACCGATGAGGTGTAAAACCAATCCGGCATCAATTGCGCCACAGCGCGTCCCCATGGGTAACCCTTCTAGCGCTGTAAACCCCATGGTCGATGCAATACTCTGTCCTGCTTGGATCGCACATAAGCTGGCACCGTTACCCAAGTGGGCCACAATCACACGTGCTTGGGGATCATAATTAGGAATCATGGAAGGTAAGCAACGGCAAATATAATCATAGGAAAGCCCATGAAAACCGTACCGTTGAAAGCCGCGATCGTACATCGCATAAGGCAACGCAAATTGGCGAGCCTCTAAAGGCTGCTTCGCATGAAAGGCGGTATCGAAGCAGGCAATTTGAGGCGTACCTGGCAATCGCTCGTCTAGCGCTCGAATGGGTGCGAGGCTATAAGGTTGATGCAATGGCGCCAAAGACGTCAATGCGTCCAGTAGCGTCACTTTATCCGGGTCCAGGCGGGTGGCACAATCATAGTGCATCCCCCCATGAACCACACGATGTCCGACCGTAATGAGGCGTTCGAGCACATTATGCTGCCCTAACCAATCGAGTAACGACATAATAGCCGCCTGATGATCGTTGGCCTCAGCCGGAGCAGTGGCATAGGCATGATTCCCGGCATGCATGATCACCGCGGTTCGTTCTGTCCCTAGTCCAGAGAACTGCCCCCGAAATACACAGACTTGCTGATCCGTGTTGTCAGAATTAGACATTGCGCCAGCGTCGAACAACGCAAACTTTAGGCTCGACGAACCACTATTGATTACGAGTATATTTTTCATCATCCACTAGACACGCGACTTATCGAGCGATTTTCGTTGATAGTCCGCCAGTAATAACGCTAGCGCGCTTGACGCTATTCGCGTTAAAGCGTCATCGGCTCGACTGGTTAACATAATGGGCACTCTTGCGCCCACCACGACACCAGCGCCTTTGGCATCGGCAAGATAGCTGAGTTGTTTCATCAGCATATTGGCCGCTTCTAGATCGGGAGCCATCAAGATATCAGCACGCCCTGCCACTGGCGACTCAATACCTTTTGTTGCACGCGAGTCCTCAGAAACGGCACTATCAAAGGCCAGTGGGCCATCAAGGATCCCACCCGTGATCTGACCACGTTCAGCCATTTTGCACAGCGCGGCAGCATCAATCGTCGCATTCAACTTCGGATTAATCGTTTCAACGGCTGACAATATGGCCACCCGCGGATGGGCGTTCCCGATCGCATGCGCCAGCTCAATCGCGTTTTGAATGATATCGCGCTTTTGCGCGAGCCCTGGGTAAATATTGATCGCAGCATCGGTAATAAATAACGGTCTTGGATAGGTCGGAACATCGAATGCCATTACATGGCTTAAACAACGTTCAGTACGCAATCCTCCCTCACGTTTGACAACCTCGTGCAACAGTTCGTCAGTATGCAACGCACCTTTCATTAATGCTTCAATTTGACCCGCTCGTGCCATTTGCACGGCGCGCTCTGCAGCCGCGTGACTATGCGGAGTATCGACAATTTCGAAGTCCTGAATATCCACTTCGGCGGTGTCTGCAGCGGCGAGAATTTTATCTCTTGGCCCCACCAGCGTTGGAATGATTAGTTGCTGTTTTGCCGACGCAACCGCGCCACGAATAGAACTGTCATCAACGGGGTGGACAACCGCCGTATGCATGGGATCAGGATGATCCGCTGCGGTAAGAATCGCGTGTAACTGCCCGCGCTCAGACAAGCGCACTTCTGGCATGACTGTCCGTTGACGGCTTACTTTTTTAGTGGGGGCTAATACGCGTGCTTCGCCTTCGATGACGGTATCGCCGCGTTGATTTTCGCAGCGACAGGCAAACACAATATGATGGCGTTTATCGTCCATTTGGTCGACGCGTACGATTACTCGAAGTACGTCGCCAAGCATGACCGGTGCTTTAAAGGCTAACGTTTGGCCTAAATAAACCGTCCCAGGCCCGGGTAACTTGGTACCGAGCACCGTTGATATCAATGCGCCGCCCCACATGCCATGGGCAATAATCTCTTGGAAACGGCTGCTTTTGGCAAAGTCATCATCCACATGAGCAGGATTGACATCACCGGACATTATCGCAAAAAGCTTAATGTCCTCCATGGTTAAACGTTTTTCTAAAAACGCCTCATCACCGATTGAAATTTCATCGTACGTCTTATTCTCGATGACCTCCTCGTTATGTGTCCCTGTCATAGTAAGCTCCTTAATCGTCTATAACGTCGAAAAATACGCTGATTTAAAAACGAAGATGATGACCGGCGTCGACGTAGTGCGTTAGCCCTGTCAGTACACGCCCTGCATCAGCGGTAAGGTAAACAACCGCATTCCCCACATCCTGTACCGTTGCCAGTCGACGTAACGGCGATCGCGTTTCACCGTCTACCGCCAACGCTTCAAATTCTTTTAATCCAGAGGCGGCACGCGTACGAATTGGGCCTGGAGAAATGGCATGAACACGGATACCTTGCGGCCCAAGTTCAGCGGCGAGATAGCGCGTGGTCGATTCGAGCGCGGCTTTAACCGGTCCCATCAAGTTGTAATTATCCACGGCTTTTTCTGCGCCATAGTACGACATGTTAAATAATGTGCCCCCAGCTGACATAAGAGGCTCTGCCCGCTTAGCCATGCGAATGAACGAGTGGCAGGAAATATCCATCGCGAGCGAAAAGCCTTCTCGAGAGCAATCCACCACCCGACCGTGTAAATCATCTAACGGCGCAAACGCGATCGAGTGAACAACAAAATCAATCCGCCCCCATTTTTCTTTGGCACGCGCAAATAGCGCATCCAATTGGTGGTCATCTTGCACATCACACAACATCATTTCAGGATCCCCCATTGACGGCTTCAGGGGGGTGACAAAGCGCTCTGCCTTAGGTGACCCATACGTCACCAGTACGTCTGCGCCTGCTTGGTGTAACGCTTGGGCGCAGCCAAAGGCAATGCTATTTTCATTCGCCAGGCCCGCCACAATGCCGACTTTACCTTCAAGTGAGAAAGGATGTTCCACGATGTTCTCCCTAGATTTATAACGAAAGCGTGAGCCGCTCCACGTGAGGCGTTCAACACATAGAGCAGTTACACTAAAAAATGTGCTGCCTACTTTAGAGGACTCACAAGCTTTTAACTTAGACCCAAATCAGGACTAAAGGCAAAATTATAGATGAAATGAGAAGCAATCTTTGTAAGAAAACAAGACACTTTTGCAAAACTTTAATGACAAGCCTGCACAATAGGCTCAATGGAGAGCTTTTACTCAATTTAAGTAGGCGTGTGATAAATGAGCTCTGAGCCCATGACGAAAAAACGCCGCTTTTTATAGAAAAAGCGGCGTTATGCTAGCGTATATCGCGTGAATTTAAGCCAATTCGGCCATTACACATTTTGCAAGATCTGCTGGGCGATAGTACACGGACTTCATGACCTTGCCTTGACGAATCAATTTACCGTCAACCGTCACATCTGTTGCGCATTTGGCAATAATCCCGTCATCTTTGGGGCTTGCCACAACCTCAATGCCTTTTTTCTCATAGTAGGCTTGGGTGTCCGCGAACGCCTGCGCATCGCGGCAAACTTTACTCATATTACTGCTATGCACTTCGTCCCAACAGGTTATGAAATCGATCCCGAGTCGATTAGCAATTTGCAGTAAAATATCAATCATATAACTGACTTCAAGTTGATCACGATACCCGCGCGACCCCATCTGTACGGCGCGTCCCATGAGGACATAAACACTGTCGACGATAGCATCAACTTGTTCAACCAGTGAGTCAGCCTCAGCCAGTTCGGTCATCTCCTCAACCGCCAATGCCGTATGAAGATCATCTGCTTTGTCGTCTAATGAGGTTGGATCGTTACAAGGCAAGTCAAACGTGATTCGAAAGGCTTCAATATCACGGTAAAGGTGGTCGTAAATCGCTTGATCGAGAACTGCAAATTTCATGTTTAAAGCCCTTTGAGAAACAAACACGCATGGCGTCATGCTGGTACACAAGGGGCAATACAATAGCACTGCTGGCGGGGAGTTAAAATCAATTGCGCAGATTCTTTAATATGACCTAGCGCTACAGCGCAAATATTACTCAAGCTTGGTGTCTGCTCGCCGTTACCGTTTTATAATGAGAAAACACGTCAGGCGAATCTCGGCCAAAAGGATTGTTATTATGACCAAACGCTTATCGCTTGCTACGCTTTGTGCGGGCATGTTACTCGCCACAGCAGCACAGGCCCAAACATCGCCACTCAGTATCGGCGCTAGCGCCAGTGTTACCGATGTTAAATACGGATCTCAAACAGAGACAGGTCACACCTGGGAAGTGAATGGCACGTGGCGGCTGACCGATTATACCAGCCTGTATTCAGGGTATGGTGAAACCAGTGCCGACTTTGATAACGCCAATGGTACAGAAACAACGTTGACGTCCACCTATATTCCCGTTGGCGTACAAGTTAACTTCCCTATGACGATCGGCAGTGTCTACCTGCGTGGTGGGGGAAACTACTATCAAACCGAATTTGGGACGGATAAAGACATCGGTTGGGGCGCCAGCGGAACGGTTGGCTTTGAGTTACAACCGACCGTCGGACCTAAAATGAACTTTGAGCTCACCTATGCCGATCGCGGCGATGCCGAAACGAGCTCCGTGAGTGTCGGTACCAGTATCGGCTTTTAACCGCTCATAGCAGGGTGCCAAACAACGGTCGTTACGATATAGATTACCACCGCGCGACATAACGCGCGGTGGTATCATCGAAATACGGCAGACTACATGCCACCAGCAACATCAAATAAACTACCCGTCGAATAAGATGCATTATCTGACAGCAGCCAAGCAATCATTTCTGCTACTTCCAGCGTCGACCCCCCACGACCAAGCGGGATATTATCAGCCACACGCGCGACACGATCAGGCTCTCCTCCTGCCGCATGCATATTGGTATCAATTGGACCTGGGCGCACTGCGTTGACACGAATCCCTTCACGGCCCACTTCTTTCGCTAGCCCCATAGTCAGTGTGTCTAATGCGGCTTTGGTCGCGGCATAATCAACGTATTCATTGGGTGATCCGGTTTTAACCGCTGCGGAGGAAACATTAACGATAGCGCCGCCGTTACCACCACGAGATTGCGCCATGCGATGCACCGCCTCTCGGCAGCACAAAAAGGCACTGGTAACATTGGCTTGAAACATCGCGTTGATCCGCTCCGCATCCATACCGCTGACAGACGATTGCGGCAACATGATACCGGCATTATTCACCAATGCGGTGATATTCCCTAAGCGGTTATCCGCTTCACTGAACAACCGCTTGACACCTTCTTCACTCGACACATCGGCCTGAACGGCGATCGCGTTTACTCCAATCGCTTGAAGTTCATCAACAAGCGCAAAAGCAGATTCACTGTTGCTCAAATAGTTGATGCAAATGGCATAACCACGCTGTGCCAATAACTTCGCCGTCTCGCGGCCAATGCCGCCACTTGCCCCGGTTACAATCGCAACTGGATTCATTGCTACTCCTTTTCGCTCATTCTGCTGATACCGGTGGGTAGTATCCCATTCTCACTGCGCCCCAATGTTTACCTGCAACAAAGAGCGGGACAGAAAGGTCATGCATGACTTCACCGGTATCGCGCTTATAGGTTTGCAGCAGCATGGTATCAGTATGTTGCCCACAACGCCTACCTGTACGGTCATCAAATAAGCGTTTAGTCCGGTTACCGGTGATATCTTGCGCATAATCACCGGTTAATGGCTGACAAAAACGTTGATTATGCGTGGGAACATAACCGTTCGTGTCATTGGCTATCACGTAAACAATATTGTCATCGATGTCCAAAATAGGCTCTTGAATCGGCGGTAATAATCGATCACAAAACGTATCGAAACGGGTGGTGTATTTTTGTGGATGCGTATTGGCAATGGGTTGATAGTGGCGGTCAAACAAATCGGAAGGACTAATCTCGCCCTTCGCAAGGGCCTGTTCAAAAGCCGCTTCAATCCGATCTCGACATACACTCGCCGCTTTGAAAAAACGCTGATGAGGGCTAGCATCGGAGAGCTCAGCAAAAACCGCATTGGTTTTTTCTGCGGTATCCATTAATCCCTCGGCTTCTTTACTCAAGACCGTGACTTGCTCATCACTGATTTCAAGTCCAGATCGGACCTGTACCAGCGCGGATGCAATTTGCTCTAAACTGGCGCTATTCTGTGATGACCCATGGGCTATCTCTTTTACCGCTTCTTCAACCTGATCGGCTCCCGAAGAAAGCTCGGTTAAAATGTACCCGACACGCTCAACATTTTCAGTGCCTGACTCGACATCGGATGACAAGGCTTGAATATGTGCCATCACATTACTCGACTCTGCCATAATGTGTTTTATGATTGTCGCGACTTCACTTGTGCTCTGTGAAGTCCGCTGCGCAAGCTGTCGTACTTCATCAGCCACCACCGCAAAACCACGCCCCTGCTCACCAGCTCGAGCGGCTTCTATTGCGGCATTTAATGCCAGCAAGTTTGTTTGTTCGGCGATATCATCAATAACTTGTGCGACGGCACTGACTTTATTGACGTTGGCGTCCAGAGCTTCAATTCGCGCAACCGTTTCGGCGGTTTTTTGGTTAATATCTCGCATCTCAGCAATGGATGCGGTCAGTTCATTTACACCCTGCTGACTAAGATCCCGCATACGAGTCACTTGCTCAACCGATTCAGTCTCGACTTGGCAAGCACGCGAAAGAGTTTGCTCAATATGTTGCGCTTTATCGGTAATCTCTACCACCGCAGAAAACTGCTCTGTCAAACGAGCCGTTAAAATGTCAGAGCGATGCGAGACTTCTGCGGCCGTCATCGCGTTCATTGTGGCACGCGTTGCTAATCGTCCAACGGTTTCAGTAGGAATGTCTAGTGTAGCGTTTTCAACTGCAGATTCTTGCTCGTGTCGCGGGAACAGATAGAGCTTTACGGCAAGACCTATGCCCACAGCTTGACAGGCCAATATCAACACAACCCATGTAAATTGCGCCGATACTACAACCCATCCTCCAAATATAGACAGCGCACAAACGACGCCAAATGCGACCCAAAATCCCATTTTGTTATCCACTACGATCCTTGTCATTTTCCACCTATAATCCTTATCTTTGGAACGGATTAGCACACTCAGTACGCTAAAAACCTAACGGTTACAGACACCTGCTAATACCGAGAGACTTTCAGCCTTGGTCCATTACAGATGCCATATTTTTTGGGTCATCGCGGTGAACACGATCAAATTTAGACTAAAGCCGTATGTCTAACATCTTGGGGATTAACTGTTGCGACGCAGTTGCGATACAAAAATAAATGCGACTCATAAACATCGAGAGTGTCTTTGTATGATAATTACCACAAACGTGATTAAATCCCACGCAAAATGCGCTAAGCTCTCCCTAGATTATTGTTATTAATGAGAGAACCATGATCCCCCATCGACGAATTCGCCAATCGATTCAGGCCTTTTTTATTTTAGTCACGATGAGCTTTTCGCTGGTATGGTTCTCATTAGCGGTGCTGCCAGAAAGCGAACAATTCGCCGTGATTTGGTACGTATCGGCTGCCGGCGCATTCGGGTTTAGCTGCTTTTCAGGCTACGTGAGGCTTGTCGCAGCCGCAGGCTTTTTCACCGGCGTCTTTTATGCCGATACCATGATGGGGATTCCCGCTTCACTCAGTGCCAGCATGGCGGCTGTCAACACTGCAACCGCCGGATTAGGTTGCACCATTTACCGATTAACGTACAAACGTTACGGTAACCCGTTCGAGAGTATGTGGCCCTTTATTCGAGGTTTAGCGCCCACACTTATCATCAGCCCTCTATTTGGTGCGACACTCGGTGCCAGTGTTCAGTCAATAGGAACCCATCAACCGTTCGATTACTTAGTACTTCGGTGGTTTATTAGCGAATTTGTCGGTTTTGTCGCCCTATTTCCTCTCTTGTTAGTCGTCAAAGAGAACCTCAGCGAACGACCTAATGATCGACTTGCGAAATCGAGCACGTTTTGGATCGCCTTGATAGCCCTGTGCTTGGCCGCGATCAGTACAATCAGCCTGTTGTTATATCTTTCACCTCACCCGTTTTTGGCGCTCACAGCGCTGTTTTTGTTGGCGGCAACACTGCAAAGTCGTCTGATTGGTTTAGGCTGTATCGCGTTAACATTACTAAGCTTTGACATTTTATCCGCCCTCGGTGCACTGACATTTCAAGTAGAAGCGGATCAAAAAGCCTCACTGTCTCGCATGGCGATGGCTGGTGCCGCCATGATGGTCGGGGTGATAATGACACAATTCGCATATAGCTATCGACGTCATCAAAAGCATCATCTGGAGCAACATGCGTTATTAACCCAAGCGATGCATAACTCCCTTATTGGTATGGCCATACTCGACCCTCGCGGCATCGTTCAAGACGCTAACGCGAGCCTTGCGCAGTTTTTTGCCTGTGAACCGCGTGTATTGCTTGGCTCCCATGTTTCTATTTTTACCCGCGAGCAAGATCAAGCGGCATTAAAAGACTATTTTAATGAACTGAGCATGGGTCATACCGATAATAAACGGCTGGAGAAGCGCTTCCTGCGCGCGGATGGGGAGCAAGTATGGGGAAGGCTCTCTGTCACTGCGGTCCGTGACAAACATGCCGGCCATGTGACGCATCTCATCAGCCAAGTCGAAGACATTAATGCACTGAAAGCGGCACAGAGAGAGCAAAAACGCTGGCTAGAACGTTGGCGTTTTGCTTTAGATATCAACAAACTCGCCGTATTTGAATTGAACGTTCATACTGGCGTTATTCTGTTTTCAGGTTGGTCAGCGCCACTATTGGGGATCAGTGCAAAAAGCATCCAAACCTACCAAGCCTGGACCGCCCGAATCCATCCAGACGATTTACACGGCTGGGAGCAAGCCATGCGCCTGCTGGTTGAAGGGCGTACTGATCGTATGATCGAAGTATTTCGCTTTCAAAATGATCAGGGAGATTACCGATATCTACGGCAAGCGTCGGCGCGACAAACCGGTGAAGAGACAGAAACCGTGCTAAGTACGGTAATCGATGTCACCGAACAGCACCTAGCCAACCAACAAACCGATACCTTACGCCGCCGCCTTGAAGCCGCGACCAAAGCTGCTAACATTGGTATTTGGGAGTACAACGTCGCAGACGACACGCTCGAATGGGATGCGCAGATGTATGCGCTCTACGATATACCCGTCTCTGACGGTAAAGAAACATTGGCCACTTGGCAACATCGCCTCCATCCAGATGATGCCGATAGGGTCAAGCGTATACTCGGCAAAGCCCTCAAATATCAACAACGTATCGATACCCAATTCCGGATTCTCGATACTCACGGTCGAACGCGTTACCTGCGTGCCCTTGCCAGTGTACAAATCGATGATAGCGGCAATACCATACGATTGATTGGCGCCAACTGGGACAATACTGAAATAAATGAACTCAACCAAACCCTTGCCCAGGAGCGCGAACAATTAAACGTAGTGATGAATTCCATCAACGATGCCGTAATCACCACCGACGACCAAGGTCATTTAGCCTATCTCAACCATACGGCACAGCGACTGACTCTCAATGGTGAGGATCGGCCCCTTGGACAAACCATCGACGACATTTTCCAACTGTATCGTCAACAACAGCGCGTGCTGCTTTCGAGTTTACATGAAAATCAAACCGCGACCTTTTTTGAAACACAGATAAAAGATGCCTACCAGCTTGTGTTAGCCAATGGGGAGCGCGTCTATGTCTCCGTGGCAGTATCGCCGTTAACCAGTCATCAAGGCTATGTGTATATTTTACGTGATGTGTCTGAAGAACATGCGTTAATGGCGCAACTCGACTACAACGCTAACCACGATCCACTGACACATTTACCGAACCGCCGGGCCTTTGAAACCATCATGGAAAGGCACCTTACACAACACCATGACGATACCCCGTCGGTACTTGCCTTTGTCGATCTCGACCTGTTCAAAATCATCAACGATTCTGTCGGCCACCATGCGGGCGACGATGTTCTCTGCCAAGTGTCTCAAGCATTGGCTGATAACATTCGCAGTGATGACACCGTTGCACGACTCGGCGGCGACGAATTTGCAGTCCTCCTCACACACTGCAATATGCGGGATGCCAAACAGACAATTGCCGATTTAATCAGTCGCCTCGAGAATCTATCTTTTTCTTATGAAGAGCGGATTTTCGCCATCAGTGCCAGTGTCGGCTTAGTCAATATCGGTGATGACGCCTTAACTCTGTCCGACTTAATGAGCCGCGCTGACGTTGCCATGTATGAAGCGAAGTCAGCGGGCCGTGGACAAATCGTCGACTATAACGATATATCAGGCTTCGCCCAAGGCCGCCACAACGATATGCAAATGGTCGGAAAAATTACCCGCGCATTGGCTGAGGATCGATTTACCCTGTATGGTCAACAAGTCGCTCCCGCGAAAGGACCAACCATTGAACACTGGTATGAACTATTAGTGCGGATGATTGACACGGATGGCAATATCATGAATCCGGGGCAATTTATCCCCGCCGCAGAGACCTTTGGTTACATTCGTGACATTGATGCGTGGGTGGCTAACTATGTGCTCAATACTCGCGCCCAAGAATTGGCCGACTCTGGCCTTAAATTTAATCTCAACCTCTCCGCGCACTCAATCAGCGATCCCAAGTTCCAAACACATTTGAAGGCCCTGTTAGCCTCATCCGTCTTTCCCGCTGAGCGCTTGTGCTTCGAGATCACAGAGTCAGCCTTAATTAGCCACTTAAATACCGCCGTTTCATTTATCGATGAGTTACGCGCCTATGGGGCTCACATCGCACTTGATGATTTTGGCGCCGGCCTATGTTCTTTCCATTACTTGAAACTCTTTAACGTTGATGTCGTGAAAGTGGATGGCCAGTTCGTTGCCAACCTCACCGATAACGAAAACGACATTGACCGAGTGATCCTCGAATCTATCGTCAGTATCTGTGACACCATGGGGTATAAAACTGTCGCGGAGTGGGTGTCTGATGAAGAAAAACTCGCGCGCGTACAAGAGATCGGCATTCATTATGTGCAAGGGTTTTTAATCGACTATCCCACGCCACTTGATACCTTGCTTGCCAACAAAGTATCGAACAAACAAAAAGGTGCTGAATAGGGTTGCGAGACGCCGAAAAGATAGGCAATTTAAGCTTTTTTGCTTGGACTGCCTGTTATGAATCAATACACGCTTGCAGGGTGTGGTGCAATCCTACTGTGGAGCAGCAATGTCGCATTGATCCGCCACGTGACCGAATTACTTGGCCCTGTAGGTGGCGCTGCCGCCATTTATACTATCGCGGCGCTCTGCTTAGTGGTTTTTGTCGGTACGCCCAAACTCAGCGATTTTCCACGTCGCTACTTGATTGTCGGCGGCGTGTTATTCGTGGTCTACGAATTATGCTTGTCGTTATCCCTAGCATGGGCTAATACGCGCACACAAGCGATCGAAATGGGCGTCATTAACTATTTGTGGCCGTGCTTAACCGTCTTCTTTTCCGTGCTTATTACTCGCCAAAAAGTCAGCCTTTGGCTTTATCCTGCCTTAATGATCGCATTTTTAGGCGTTATCTGGACAGTAGGCGGCAAACAGGGGGTTTCTTGGCATCATTTAGTCGCCAATATTCACTCAAACCCATTGAGCTATATCCTGGCTTTCAGTGGCGCCATCATTTGGGCCATATATTGTAATCTGACCCGCATGAGTGCGCAGGGAAAAAACGGCATCACGTGGTTCTTTATAGCAACGGCCATCACACTCTGGGTCGGTTTTGCACTCTCTGATGCGCCTGCGCTTTCCGGTTCTTGGTCGGAGGCAGTTTATGTGTTCGTGGCCGGTGCGGCAATGGGAGGAGGTTACGGGCTGTGGAACCTTGGTATTCTTAAGGGCAATTTGGTGTTCTTAGCAACCTTGTCTTATTTTATCCCGATCCTATCAACGTTTTTATCAGCGATTCTCTTGTCGACCGAGCTGACGCTCTCCTTCTGGCAAGGCGTGGCGATGGTGACACTCGGCTCATTGGCAAGCTGGTGGCTGACGCGAGCGCCGACCACCAGCAACAAGACCTCGAGTACCGCTAAATCACACTAGTGACGATGTATCCAGCCGCTCTTGCGGCTGGATACAGTTTACTGTGCCAAGGCTAACGCCGGTGTTGCCGCGCCATAATAGAGGCAAATACGCTGACCATTGATTTGTTCAACCTCAAACTCAATCTCGTAAATACGCTCCATCACTGGCTTGGTCACTACCTCATCAACGGGACCGCTCGATACCACTTCGCCATCTTTCATCGCGACCATATTGTCCGCATAACAAGCGCTAAAGTTAATATCGTGCATCACGACCACCACGGCCTTGTTATATCGATGTGCCAGGTCTCTGACCGTCTTCATGATCGCCACCGAGTGACGAATATCGAGATTATTGAGCGGTTCATCGAGAAAGATATAATCGGTGTTTTGTGCCACCACCATCGCGATGAATGCCATCTGCCGTTGGCCCCCACTTAATTGATCAATAAAGCGGTCTTGTAACTCCGTTAACCCTAATTGAGCTAACGCTTCATCAATCACCGTATCATCATCCGCAGTCAGTCGCCCTTTAGAATGGGGAAAACGACCAAATGCCACGAGCTCACGAACACGAAAGCGCATATTGACATTATTCGCCTGCCGCAACACCGCCAGCCTTTTTGCTAATGCCTCATTGCTCCATTCACTGAGCGGTTTATCGCCAATCAAGACTTCACCTGCATCACTATCAGTGAGTCGACTCGCCATAGAGAGCAGCGTACTTTTCCCCGCACCATTTGGACCAATTATCGCGGTCACTTTACCCGGTGGGAACAACGCACTGGCCTGATTTACCACCTGGGTTTGCCCGTAGGCTTTCGACAATCCAATTAATTCAATCATAATGGTTAAAACTTGTTTTTCGTTAGCAGGTACAAGAAATAGCTTCCACCAACAAAGTTAATAATCACACTGACAGTGGTTTCAAACCCGAACCACTGCTCAACAACATACTGACCGGTTAACAACAAAAAAACTGCCAATACACTGGTCGCAAGAATCAAAAAACGATGCTGATAGCTCACAAACATTTGCCGGGCAAGGCTGACTACAATCAAACCAAAGAACAATACAGGCCCGACCAAAGCCGTCGATACCGCAATCATGATGGCGATGATCACCATCACCTTCAGTGTGAGTCCGCGCATATCGACGCCTAAACTGGTGGCATTATCTTCACCAAGTAAGCAAACATCCAGCTGATTGGCATAGCGGTAAAGCGCCAACAAACACAGCCCTAACACCGGCACACTGATATACACCAGATCGCGATTCGCATTGTTGAAACTGGCAAACATGGCATCTTGAAGTACCGCAAATTCACTGGGGTCAACTAATAAGGTAAAAAACTGGCTAACACTGCCAAACACACTCCCGAGTACGATACCAATTAACAACAAGGTATAGACGTTAGCGCGATGCCGACGAAAATACAGCGTAAATAGCACGCTCGCCGTCACCGTCATCAATGCCACACTCACCGCAAAGTTTAAATAGGCATTCACCAAAAACAGACTGGTTGAACCAAAGATCACCAGTAACAGGGTTTGCAATAAGACGTACAAACTATCAAAACCAAGAATTGAGGGCGTCAATATTCGATTATTGGTGATGGTTTGAAACACTAATGAAGAGGCCGATATTGCGATCGCTGCCAGCGCAATCGAAAGCACCTTCGGCGTACGCCTAGAAAGAAAGTAAGCATAATTATCCGCGGTAAGGCCATGCCCTAAGAAATAACCGGCGACCAGTAAAACGCCCACCGCAACAAGAGAAAGTTTGAGTCCATCACGCATTGGCTTTATCCCTCATCACTAAGTAGATAAAGACCACACCACCCAAAATCGAAATGATCATGGCAATAGGGACTTCATAAGGGAAGATAATTACGCGGCCTAAAATATCGCAACTTAAGACCAGTACCACCCCCCAAAAGGCGGTCCAAGGCAAATTACGCTTAATATTATCGCCCATGAACAATGAGACAACATTCGGCACAATCAGGCCAAGAAAAGGGATCACGCCGACGATCATCACCACGGCCGACGACAACAAGGCAACCACCATGACACCAAACAGCACCACTTTTTGATAATCCAAACCAATATTCTTGGCGAAGCTTTCTCCAATACTGGCGGCGCTAAATTGGCTCGCATAGGCATAGGCCACGGCACATACAGGCATGGCAACAAACAAGATTTCATAGTTCCCCGCCAACACCGATGAAAAATTGGCCACCGTCCACGCTTGTAAGGTTTGAATCAAATCGTATTTGTAAGCCAGGAACTGAGTAAGAGACGAGACCACGTTGCCGTACATAATCCCGATCAAAGGAACAAGCACGGTATTTTTAAATTTGAGGCGCTGTAAGAAACGGACAAATAGCCAAGTACCTGCCATCGCCGTACCGACAATCACTGTCAGGTCAAGCCATTGGTTTGCACCACTAAAAACCACGAGCGTAACCACATAGCCAAGCAGCGCGCAATCAATGGTGCCCGTGGTATCTGGGGAGGCAAAGCGGTTTTGACAAATCTGCTGCATAATCAGGCCGGCCACACTCAGCCCAGCCCCGGCAAGACAAATAGCCAGCAGGCGCGGAATACGACTGGTGGTAAAAATGGTCCAGGCTTCTGAATCACCGGCCCACAAACTATCCAAAGAAACGTGGGCGACACCGATAGATATCGACAATAGCGCCAGCACCATAAGGATAGGAATAGAAAGATACTTCACAACACGACTACCGTTGGGTCTGAAACCACAAAGACCCGGGAGAAGCCCGGGTCAACTTTTATCTGTAAAAAAGCAATCTATACAGAAAGCGATGCGTCATCAAAAACGATTAAAGTACGCGATTGACATCGTCGATCATTTTATCCATCGCCGTCATCCCAGCCATGGTGATATACCAAGCAGTTGGATCTAAGTAGCTGATACGTTGATTTTGGTGCGCCAGTGTCTTATTTACCAATGGGTTATCGAAACGCGCTTTAGCTTTTCCCTGTCCCTCACCAATCGCTTGCTCACGATCAAGCACCAGCAACACATCTGGATTGGCATCGGCAATGTATTCAAAAGAAATCAGGTTGCCGTGAGAGCCAGCCACTTCTACGTCATCACTTTTCGCAGGTTTTAGTCCCAGCTCGTCAAAAACCAGACCAAAGCGGCTTTTCTCACCAAACATCGCCACTTTACTGCCGTTGCTCATCACCATAAGCGCGTTGAAGTTATCTGCCACCGCTTTTTCATGTGTTTGTGCAATTTTGGTATTTACCTGGTCGATAATGGCTTCCACTTTTTCTTGTTTGTCGAAGACATTACCCAGCATGCGCCAGTTTTGCTGAACACTCTGCCAATAATGGTCATAATCGGCTTGGAACATAATGGTTGGCGCAATTTCTTCTAATTCACTCATCAGCGACGCCATACGCGCCTCTGCGATGATCAAATCCGGTTTTGCCGTAAAGATTGCCTCATAATCAGGCTCTTTAACGGTCCCTACCGCTACATACTTATCATCTTGGTAAGTTTTTGCTAAGTAATCTGGCATCAATGATTTCACCACGCCTACAGGTTCAACCCCCAGGCGGTCAAGCACATCGAGGCTGCCTTGCCCAAGCACAACCACACGCTGCGGCACACCGTCAATCTCAACGGTGCCCATGGCATGGTGGATGGTTTTTGCAGCAGCGTGACCACTTAATACCAAAGAAACGGTTAAAAGAATGAATTGGAAAAATGAACGAAAAGCTTGCATAGCCCTTTCCTCGCAAAAATTGATGGCAGCATGCTAACGCAGTTAAAACGCCAAGTCACGAATAGAAGTGAGAATTATTCATATTCATAACTCTATTGATAAAGCCGGATCAACACACCATCACGATAAGGGCGTCAGTTACTAAAACTGTTTTGATCTTGCGCAAAATAAAGACAGATATCAGCCAGTGTTGTGTCTATTTCCCGTTTTTATCCGCGAATAAACCATCGAATCGGACCTATTTGGTTACAACGCAAGCGATTGCACCGACACTATCAACATATTTAGTAATCATTGGCCGGTTTACGGGTTAACATGGATATAGTTGTGATCAAGATCGCGCGGATATATGCGCTGGTTACATACACTAGACTCATCTCGAGCGGTATGACTGAAACGATAATTAAAGACAGCTAAGACTGTCGCAAATTCGGTACCGGATTGAGCTGAACTGCATCTAACGAGTTGTTTGAGGGTTATAATGAACGAAATTTTACTTGCGGTCGTCGCTGGCGCCATTGTTGGCTTTTTCTTCAGCGCGATCAAGTTACCATTGCCTGCTCCCCCGGTGATTTCTGGGATCATGGGCATCGTTGGTATCTACCTTGGCGGCATGGCTTATCAAGCCGTGATCGAACGCTTTTTCTCTTAACTTTAGATAATTGGAGCACACTATGGCTACCCCACATATTAACGCTGCAGACGGCGCATTTGCTGAAACAGTCCTGATGCCAGGTGATCCACTGCGCGCGCAGTACATTGCCGAAAACTTTCTAGAAAACGCGGAACTGGTCACTGATGTCCGTAATATGTTCGGTTACACCGGCACTTACAAAGGCAAAAAAGTATCGGTAATGGGTCACGGTATGGGTATCCCATCGTGCTCCATCTACGTCCATGAGCTGATCAAAGATTACGGTGTTAAAAACGTCATTCGCGTCGGCAGCTGTGGCGCAGTAAAAGATGATGTCAAACTGATGGACGTGATCGTTGCACAAGGCGCTTCCACCGACTCAAAAGTAAACCGCACCCGTTTTGCCGATCATGACTTCGCCGCTATTTGTGATTTCCATCTTATGGAAACTGCCGTTGGTGAAGCGCGTAAACAAAACGTCTCTGTGCGCGTTGGTAACGTATTCTCTGCGGATCTCTTTTACAGCCCAGAAGCCGATCTGTTCAACAAAATGGACAAACTTGGCATTCTTGCCGTTGATATGGAAGCAGCGGGTATCTACGGTGTTGCTGCAGAGCTAAACGCGCGTGCTCTCACCATTCTGACCGTGTCTGACCACATTATTCGTGGTGAAGCACTGAGCTCAGATGAGCGTCAAAAGTCGTTTAATGAAATGATGACTGTCTCGCTCGAGACCGCGATCAACCTGTAAATGTGGGTTGGAGGAAACGTGCCAAGCGGTAAACTGCCACCCGCTGCCGGTCAATTGCAGCTGAATTTTTGTAAAACCTTGACCTGTCCTAACTTTGGGTCAATGGATGAGCAAGATTATTTGGTTCAGCGCTCTAATCCGGCACGCCCAACGCTAGTATGCCGAGAATGCGGGGCGTTTCCTCCTCTGCTCAACAACCAGCAAGTTCATGCCGAGTTGATAGCCCAACGTCAACTCCATGCAGATGGACTATGTGCCTGTACCAACCCCGCCTGTGAGCACTTAGGTAAGCCAGTCTTAACCTACCGTCACTGTTACCATGCCTTTGGCTACAGCGGCGATAGACAACGTTATCGGTGTAAAGGCTGTCAAAGTACCTTTGTCGACCGTTGGTCTGGGATTAACAAAAAGAGTGAGCTGCAACAAAAGTTGCTGGCCTTCCTTTTCACGGGCCATACCGTGCGAGAGATCTGTCGTCGGCTTTCTCTCAATCCAAAGACCTTTTATGATCACCTGAATCAAATAGCTGCGCGTTGTCGACAAAAACTTGCCGCGTACGACACACGCTTTTTATCTGATACCTCAACAGGCCACCTCGCGAGTGTTCATGCACCGCTGCAACCTAACAGCGAAAATGGCGTACAATGGCTAGCGACCGGAGAGGCGCATAGCGGCTATATTTTGCTTCAAGATGTCAACTATCATTCGTATGATCATGACCATCTCACCGAGCATCATGATCCGTATCAAGACGCTTGCCGCTTTATGGCGACCACCAATGCAGGCCAGCGCTCGGAGCCAACACCACGCCCTGACGGCTTACTGGGTCGCGTTGACGCAAAATACCGAGAGGTGTTTTCACGCTCAAATGTGGAAGACCCTTACACCCAGCCGTTGCACTTTATTTACCCTAATCGTGGTACCCTGATTCGTCCTCAATACACCACCTATGCCCATTATTTAAACCTCAAGCCTTTTATTGATCATTGGCAACACATTGTGGTGTTTTCTCCGCAGGAGCCCTTATTGCGCTCGGCTTGTTTATCCGTTTTCGAAGCCGATATTCGTGACAAACGGGTAAGCCATGTTTACGTCGAGCAAGATCCTTATTGGCAACCCGGCTCAGAGCCAGAAAAAATTGATATTGTGTTACTCAGTTGGTGGCGCGATCGCTGGGCGTTTACGCGCAGCGGTGCAGGGAGCAAAGCCATTTGCGATCATGGGCAAAATAAGGGCAGAGAAGCCTATTGGTTAACCCATGCAAGCTGTGATGCGATGAAGAAATATCAACAACACTTCCATCAGCAATTTGCACTGTTGGTTAATGAGCCACGACGCCGGTTACGCCCTGGAGGGTTACTGCCGTTACTTGATATTTACCGTGCCTGGCACAATTTATGTTGGCAAGATCACGCCCACGTCACGCCTGCTCAGCGTCTTGGATTAACCGATCGCCCGCTCACACTCGCGGACCTCATGCTTTAACGTCTCACCGCCCGATTGTTATCGATAGTTCAACCTAACGCCCGCGTCGTCTCCCTTGACGATATCGCTGTTTCGCGTTATTTATCTCGATACTAAAAATCCAGTCACGAGGATATAAGTATTGGATATTCAACTGCTGCGTACATTTATTGAAGTCAGTAAGACCCGCCATTTCGGTCATGCGGCGGATAATCTTTATCTGACCCAATCCGCAGTCAGCTTTCGTATTCGCCAACTTGAAACCCAGTTAGGCACCGCACTGTTTATTCGTCAGCGCAATAATGTTCGCCTCACAGAAGCAGGTGAGCGTTTATTTCCCTATGCAGAAACTATGCTGCAAACTTGGCAACGTGCGCAACACGATGTCAGTGCCATACAAGCCGCCAGTAGCCAATTAACATTTGGGGCGTCACCGATGTTATGGGAGCTTGATGGCGTAAGCGCATGGATAAATCAGATAGGTGCAGACCATACCGACTGGCTACTCCGTGCTGAATCAACGCCAAGGCAATTACTCGCTCGCCATTTAATTGAGAAGCGCATCGACGCGGGCCTAACGTCAGAGTTACCAAAACTTGAAGGGCTGCAGTCTCATCACCTTGGCAATTATCAATTACAGCTGGTCAGCCACGTCGCTCATCTTCACCTGGATAAGAGTGATGAGCTACCGCTTATCTATCTTGACTGGGGCACACAATTTGCGAGTGCACAAAGCCAAATAGCGCAGTTACAGCGCCCACCGGTGTTACACACCCAGTCGTGCCACCTGGCGTTAAACTATTTGCTCACACATGGCGGCATCGCATTTCTGCCTTCCTTGGCGATTCAACAGTACCTAGACAGCAAACGACTTCATTTAGTCGATAAAGTACAAGCACTTACCCATCCTCTTCACCTTATCTGGCTGACAAACAACGATAAAAGCAATTTAATCAGTCAGTTAATAGAATCAAACGGTCAGCTTTACGCCGGTTAAAAAAACGGTCGTTTGCGGCGAATTTCACTAGTCGGTGAGGCATTTTTCGGCTATCTTAAAATTGTTAGGCAACAACATACTGCCTAATCATCCGGCTACACGTAGCCTTAAAAATCAACAAGCGTTAGGAAAGCACCACCATGGCACAGTGGGATCAATGGTTAAAACACGGCTCTCAACAAAAAGAGAAGTTTAAATCTCGCCACCACGACGATTTTGATGACGATATGTCACACGGTAAAAAAGGCAAAAAACGTCAAAGCAAACGCGCGCACCGACCTCAGCAAGAGGACAGCTACTTCGGTGATGACCGCTAACTGCGTTGATACGTTTGTCGTCAAAATTAAAAAAGGCAATGCGTCGGCGTTGCCTTTTTGTTGCCACTTATCACCGAGACGGTGTTAGGCTTGCATCGTTCGCCAATGGGTATCGAACTCCGTTAATACGGCATGTGTCGTTTGCCACAATGGATTTTGCTTAAGTGTCTGCCAATCAATCGGCGTCCGTACGCGGAGTGCATCTGCCATTGGCACGGATTGAATCGGTAATGCATCTAAAACCGACACCGTACTTGCGCGATCATTACAGATCAGCGTCATATCACACCCTGCATCCAGTGCTGCCTTAGCACGAGAAGGGGCATCACCAAACACATGCGCCCCACCCATGCTTAAGTCATCCGAGAAGATAATCCCTTTAAATCCGAGTTGCTGACGCAAAATATGAGTTAGCCAATAGCGTGAGCCACTGGCAGGCTGTGTATCATGCTGCGGATAGACCACATGCGCAGGCATAACCGCATCCAATAAGCCTTGTTCAATAAACGCTTTAAAAATAGCGAAATCAGACGACTGCAGAATATCACGCGGATCTTCAGGGGTAACTAAATGAGAGTCTTCTAACACAGCACCATGCCCCGGAAAATGCTTCCCGGTCGTTGCCATGCCGGCACGGCGCATACCCATTGAAAAGGCGCTGGCGTATTGCGTCACCACCTGTTGTTCTTCACCGAACGCGCGATCTTTAATGGCGGCACACGCAAAGCCGCGATCAAGCACAGGTGCAAAGCTCAAATCAATCCCATGCGCAATTAACTCGGCGGCCATCAACCATCCAGCTTGCTCAGCCATCTCAGTGGCTGCACCAAGTGCATGATAAGACTGTGCGGCCGGGATCGGCGTAAATGCCTCTCGAAAGCGTTGAACGCGTCCACCTTCTTGATCCACCCCAATTAAGATATCTCGGCCTGCCGCCGCACGAATAGACTGTGTCAGTGCGCGAAGCTGCGCGGAATCGTAATAGTTGCGGGCAAACAAAATCACGCCACCGACGCTCGGATGCGCGAGAATTTCTTTCTCTTCATTATCGATTTGCTCTGCGTGCACATCGAGCCAAACGGGTCCCATTATGTCTCCTTCATCCTGCGTTTATCACAGACGAATAATCAAGCACTTTGCGAGATATCGCAATCTGTTTATACTCGCTGTTTGTGTATACCCATTGCGCATTACTGCTATCGTACCGTCGTCATTATGCAAGGAACAGCCACATGTCATACTCTGGAGCCGATATCTATATTGGTGTCATGTCAGGAACCAGTTTAGATAATATCGATGCCGTCGCTGTCAGGTTTAACCAAGCCGGTCAAGTCGAGTCAATTGCGCGACACAGTGATCCGATACCGCAAGACATCAAAGCCACGGTGATTACGTTAAGCCGAGGTCACCCTGTGTCAGTGACAACGCTCGGTGAGCTCGATCGTCGCTTAGGCGAATGTTATGCCGCGGCGATTAATTCCTTGCTCGAACACGCCGCCTTATTGCCTAAGCATGTCGCCGCGATAGGCTGTCATGGACAAACGGTGTATCACCAGCCAAGTGGGGATTACCCGTTTACCATGCAACTTGGCGACGCCAATGTGATTGCCGCTCGAACCGGTATTACCACTGTTGCCGATTTTCGTCGCAAAGATATGGCGTATGGTGGCCAAGGTGCACCACTGGTGCCCGCATTTCATAACGATTACTTTTCCGATAGCGAACAACCGACTGCGGTGGTCAATATCGGCGGCATCGCCAATGTCTCAATGATATGCCCTGATCGCCCGTTATATGGCTACGACACCGGACCCGGTAACATGCTAATGGATGCGTGGACACAACGACATCGCCATCAAGCCTATGATCGAGATGGTGAATGGGCGGCAAGCTGTGCGCCTTATCAGCCCCTGCTCCAACGGCTACTGTCGGATGCTTACTTTTCTCGCCCTGCGCCCAAAAGCACAGGTCGAGAATATTTTAACCTCGACTGGCTCGACCGTCAGTTGCTCGCGTTTTCGCTCTCCCCCGATCAGGTACAAGCAACACTTTTGGCACTCACCGTTGAGAGTATCGCCATAGCCATACGACCGCTAAAGCGCGGACGCATCTTTGTTTGTGGTGGGGGAGCACATAATCAAACGTTAATGCTCGCGCTGCAACAAGCCATGCCCAACTGGGCAATCGCTCAAACCGATGAAGTCGGGATCCGTTGTGACGATATGGAAGCCATTGCCTTTGCATGGCTTGCTAAACAAACACTCAACCACCAGCCTGGCAACGTCCCTGCCGTGACCGGCGCCAGCCAAGCGTGTTGCTTAGGTGCCATCTATCTACCCTATTAAGGAACATCAATGACAGCCCCCAGCGTCGAGCAACTCAAGCATTTATTATCCGAAACGCGTAATCCCCACACTTACGGACTCGATCAGCAAGATACACTTGGCTTGGTGACCATGATTAATGCCGAAGACCAAGGCGTCGCACTTGCAGTCCAATCACAACTTCCCGCTATCGCTGACGCTGTCGACCACATCGTAGCCGGGTTTAACGCGGGAGGCCGGCTTATCTATATTGGCGCGGGCACCAGTGGACGCCTGGGTGTATTAGATGCCGTTGAGTGCCCGCCTACTTTCGGGGTCGGACATGAACAGGTAATTGGCCTTATTGCCGGAGGCGAAAAAGCGATGTTTATCGCCCAAGAGGGAGCGGAAGATGATCCAAAGGCAGGTGTCGCGGATCTAGACGCCCAACACCTCAGTTCGAAAGATGTTGTCGTCGGTATTGCCGCCAGTGGCCGAACGCCGTATGTGGTTGGCGCGCTTGAATTTGCTAAGCAACAAGGTGCTGTCACCATCGCCTTATCATGTAACCCCAACGCCACGATCAATTCGCATGCTGATATCGCGATAACGCCCGAGGTCGGCCCAGAAGCGCTTACCGGCTCAACCCGTATGAAGTCTGGCACCGCGCAAAAGTTAGTACTAAACCTATTAACCACTGCCGCCATGGTCAAAATCGGTAAGTGTTATCAAAACTTAATGGTCGATGTAAAAGCCACCAATCAAAAACTGGTGACACGCTCAACCCTGATCGTGATGGAAGCGACAGGTTGTGATGAAGCGACCGCGGTTCAGGCTCTGTCCCATGCCGACGGTGAGGTTAAGGTAGCCATTTTTATGGTGTTAACCGGGCAGGATCCGCATTTAGCAAGAAAGCATATTGAGCAAGCTAAAGGACATTTACGCGATGCACTCGCGATGACGCCACAACGCTGATCCTCATAATATCCGTCGCTCTTGCGAACGATAGCTCATACAAACGATAGCGCTTACAAACGACAGCCTCGCGAACGGTTTACACTTTTTGAGATCCACCTATCCAGATGAAGAGCGCCGATTTCGTTCGCGTATCACTGTACTCGGCTGCGCACTGTCCATACGTTCCACGTACGCTTGGTATTGGCTAAACGGTAAGGGGCGTGAATAGTAGTAGCCCTGCGAAACGTCCACACCATAACGCCGAAGCAAGCTCTCGGCCTCTTCACTCTCAACCCCTTCGGCAACCACCATCACCCCTAACGATCGCGCCATATCGGTGGTTGCACGAACAATACTTTGGTGGCGGCTACTTTTGGGAAGATCTCGCACAAAGCTGCGGTCAATCTTAAGCTCAGTAAAAGGCAATTGAGATAGAAAGTACAAAGACGAATACCCTGTCCCGTAATCATCGATAGAGACTTCAATACCGTTTGCCGATAGATCTGCAATCAACTGCTTGAGCCAATTGTAATCTTCCACCATGATCGATTCGGTCAGTTCGAGTGAAATTAAATTCGTGGGTATATGGTACTCTCGAGCCAGTTCAACCACACGATTGGCTAAATCAGGGATATAGATATCAGACGCACTAATGTTGACCGAAAGCCGACGACAGTGGCCACGGTTAATAAGCTGCGCTTGCTGCTGAAAAGCACGCTTAATCACCCAAAGGGTAAGACTATTAATAATCCCGACATCCTCGGCCATTCGTACAAACACCTCAGGCGATATCTGGCCATACTCTGGGTGCGTCCAACGTGCCAGCACCTCTGAGCCATGGATAGAGCCTGTGCGTAAATCAATTTGCGGTTGGTGATAGAGATCCAACCCATCATTCTCAATCGCATCTCTCAAATCCGTGACGAGCGAGACATGTAGCTGATGGTGTCGCTGCTCATGAGAATTAAAGTGCGCATAGCTGCCAACAAAAGGACGGTGCTGGTCAATGGCATTTAACGCTCGGCTAATAAGTAATCCTGGATGCTCACCATCGGTTGGATAGTGACAAACACCGATACGCACATTGACTTGCGTAACAAAGGATCCCACGCATAAATCACCATTTAAGCTATCAACTACAGCAGTTAGCACCTGGTCACACGTCTTGCGATCCACATCCTCAATTAAAAAAGCAAACACCCCTTCTTTTAGGCAGCCCAGGCGGTGGCTGGGCATATCACTGTCCGTTTTGATCGCTTGTACCGGCTGAACCGCTAAGGTGTCATTCATACGTGCAGCAATCGCATTGATATATTCATCGCGTGCACTTTCATCTAGGTAAGGCAATAAATTGTTATAGTTATCAATCGATAAACAGCACAAATTGAAATTGTTGTTGCGGCTAATGAGGTCGCTGATCACCATGTGCAATACGTTGTTATTAGGAAGACAACTCAAGGTATCATGAGTCAGCGCTCGCATTTCCTGCATCCTTTGAAAACGAAACCGCTCGGCAAGCGCCAGAGAAAATAGAATCATGGTTAGCGCAAGCGCGAGCATCAAGACATAACTTGACAACAGAGTGTACTCAATGTAATTCAGCATCAGTGCGTAGAATGTCAGTCCGCCAGCCATTGCGGGTAGCCAACACAAAATAAATAGAAACAACCAGTATTTACTCGGCTGCCATTGCTGCCACAAGTAATAAATAATCACTCCGTAGACTGGGATTTGCGCAATGAGAACAAAAGAGGCAGACATATAAGCCGGCGTAATAAAGCTCAGTAATGCGAGACCGAGCAGCCCACCCGTCGTGATTAAAAATAGAGATCGCGCGCGTTGATGAATAGGACTACGCGTAAAATCTAAGAAAAAATAGGTAAACCATAACCCGACCGTTAATAAACAAACAGTGAGTGCCACCAAGTGATTACTGATAAATATCTGGACAAAATCAGGGACAAAGTAACGACTAAAGCCATGATTCACACTCACCACTAACGCACTCAACACAGTTGCAAACACATAAATTAAGTACACGCGCTGCCGACTGTATACATAGACACCGGCGCTATAGAGTGCCATCAGCATGGCAAAACTCACAAATCCGCCCCATACCAAATGCAGCGATTTGGCGAAATGGTCATAGTGCTCATGGTCCATCACCCATAGTGGCATGGTTGCCATATCTCGTGACGTCACTTTGATCAAAAGCTGATTGGTATGATCGGGAAGCAAGGTCACGGGCACAGAGGACGGCAAGGGCAAGCGGTTCAGTCTTTCTGGTGTAATATCGCCAGCTTTTACACGCGAGCGAATCTGTTCACCATCGAGGACGTGATAAGCATCAAGATAATCAATCGAAGGGTTATCAGTGATCACATGTATCGGCCGCTCAGTGAGGCCCGTATAGTCAAAGCCGATGTTGATCCAGTACGTTTGGTAAGCTAATTTCCATGGAATGTGGTTTGGCCCTGACACCGACGTGAAAGGGGCATGTGCCATCACATAATCCAGTGATAGCTCGTTCGTCTCGTCAACAAAGTAACTATAGTTTACGTCAAGAAGAGGCTGCTCTTCGGTCGTACCCTCACTGAGATCAGCAATCCACACCCCGAACGTACTCAAGGCGAGTAATGCGAGCAATGTCGCCCCCCAGATCAGGGGTTGTCGTGATTGTAGTGCGTGCATCAAGCCACACTCCCTTAGCCAAAGACAAGCTCGTCATCATGCTATTTTTCTACGTAGCCGCGAGTCTCTTCTACACAGCCGCTAGTAGTTTTGTTTGAACGAGCACTAATAAACTTAGATAGCAATGGCTACTTTTTCAAACAGAGCACGCCACGCATTCTCGTTTGCTCGCGATTTCAACGATATTCTCGTCAATCGATAACCGAGCACCGTAACAGCTTATGAACATTGGTATCGCGACAGAACATTTGTTCGTTTTGTATAACAGGCGTATACTGGTAAGCATTGCATTCATCGTGCCTTTAAACGCAACCTAAGGTACCGTTCAGTCGCGAGACCATCGAGCATGAGCATATCAACGCCCCCTGATCACTATCACGAAGACACCGACTTATTAACTGAAATCGCCATTTTGTACTATCAACAAAGCGCGACTCAGGAAGAAATTGCTCGCAAATATAAAATCAGCCGCCCCAAAGTAAGCCGTCTTTTACGTAAAGCACGTGAAGAAGGTATTGTGGAAATCACGGTCAAATTCCATCCCGTACACAGTGCCCAGCTCGAACAGCGATTGATGGCCAGGTTTAACCTTAAACGCGCCTTAATTTCACTCGACCAACCGAGCGCCGAAGAACAACGTACACAAGTCGCGACCTTGGTATCCTCTTATCTTGACGGTAACCTTAACGATGGCATGGTGGTTGCGGTGGGCCAAGGTCAAAATGTCGCAGCGGTCGCCGATCACCCGGGGGTTGTCTCGCATCGTCAAGCCCGGTTTGTTTGCGCAATAGGCGGCACACACCGCAGCGGTGACGCGTTTAATGCCGATCATATCTGTCGACGATTAGCCAAAAAGTTTGGGGGGAGCAGTGAAACCCTATACGCCCCAGCGTATGTGGATAATGAGTCGATTCAACAGGTGTTCGTGTCCCATCCGAATATCAGTGAAACCTTGAACCAGGCCAGAAAAGCAGAGTTTGCACTGGTCGGCATTGGCGATATGGATGAGAATAGTCATATGGTCAAATTGGGTTGCTTTACCGCACGCGAGTTTGTTGAAGCACGGGTGAATCATGGTATTGTCGGAGACATCGGCGGTTTTGATTTCTTCCGACTTGACGGACAACCCACGGATAACCTGATGCGTGGTCGTGTGGTTGGACTGGCGATGCCAGATTTGGCACGTATTCCGAGTGTTATTGCCATGGCGAGCGAGAGCCGCAAAGCCTTATCGATACTCGGTGCGCTGAGAACGGGCGTTATCGATGTACTCGCGACCAGTGCAAGCTGCGCAATGGCTCTGCTGAATATGTCGGAGCCTGCACCTGATGAAAGCGTGTTCACATTTCAACAGGATGAGTAAATTCGTGACAAAAGAGTGAGAGGTAACTCTCTTTATATCGCAATACAATTGACAAGTGGCGTAAAAAACTCAAAGATCGTCACATCATTTGCTCAGACGCGTTGCATCTGTTCATATTCAGATCAAGCGTTAGCACGTAACTCGGCGTCTGGGCCTACCACGTAAAGAAGGTGAGTGAAGATGAGCAACAAACTGGACCAACTCCGAGCCCTAACCACCGTTGTCGCAGACACAGGCGATATCGAAGCGATTAAAAAGTACCAACCGCAAGACGCAACCACCAACCCTTCGCTGATCCTGAAAGCCGCGCAAATCAAAGAGTATGCGACATTGATTGATGAAGCGATTGCGTATGCGAAATCACACAGCAGTGATGCCGACCAACAAATCGCCGATACCTGTGACCGCCTCGCAGTGAACATCGGTAAAGAAATTCTTAATGTCATTCCTGGTCGCATCTCCACAGAAGTCGATGCCCGCTTATCCTATGACACCGACGCAAGCGTTGCTAAAGCACGTAAGCTGATCAGCATGTACAACGAAGCGGGGATCAGCAACGATCGTATCCTGATCAAACTGGCTTCAACCTGGGAAGGCATTCGTGCCGCTGAAATCCTGGAAAAAGAAGGGATCAATTGTAACCTGACGCTATTATTCTCGTTCGCACAAGCACGTGCCTGCGCAGAAGCCGGCGCTTACCTGATTTCACCGTTTGTTGGCCGTATTATGGATTGGTACAAAGCCAAAGAAGGCCGTGATTTTGAGCCTGCAGAAGACCCAGGCGTGAAGTCCGTTACCACCATTTACAACTACTACAAAGCACACGGCTACGACACCGTTGTGATGGGCGCAAGCTTCCGCAATGCCGGTGAGATCCTAGAATTAGCCGGCTGTGACCGCCTCACGATCAGCCCACAATTGTTGCAAGAGCTAAGCGATGCTGAAGGCGATATTCCTGTGAAGCTAAAAGACACAGGCGCCACCGAGCAACGCCCAGCAGCAATGACCCATGCGGAATTCTTGTGGGAACACAACCAAGATCCGATGGCCATCGAAAAACTTGCTGAAGGCATCCGAAACTTCGCGGTCGATCAAGGTAAACTTGAAGACATGATTCGCGAACAACTGTGATCCAACCCAAAGCGTGATTTAACACAATAAAAGCGGTTTAGGCCGCTTTTATGATATCGTTTTCTCTTATTTCACCTGTTCAACCTGTAGGTAAACACATGGAACGCAAAATGTTAGCCAACGCCATCCGCGCCCTTGCGATGGACGGTGTTCAAAAAGCCAAATCTGGTCACCCAGGCGCCCCAATGGGCATGGCCGATATCGCCGAAGTATTGTGGCGTGACCACATGAATCACAACCCGCAAAACCCAGATTGGGCTAACCGTGATCGCTTTGTGCTCTCAAACGGCCACGGCTCAATGCTGATCTATTCATTGTTGCACCTGACTGGCTACGATCTTGCTATCGACGATCTGAAGCAGTTCCGTCAATTGCACTCGAATACCCCAGGCCACCCTGAATATGGCTATGCACCGGGTATTGAAACCACCACTGGCCCACTCGGCCAAGGGATTACCAACGCCGTCGGTATGGCCGTTGCTGAAAAAGCACTGGCAGCACAATTTAACCGTGACGGTCACAACATCGTCGATCACCACACCTACGCATTCTTGGGTGATGGCTGCTTGATGGAAGGCATCTCTCACGAATCGTGCTCACTGGCGGGCACGCTAGGTCTCGGTAAATTGATCGCATTCTGGGATGACAACGGCATCTCAATCGACGGTCACGTTGAGGGTTGGTTCTCTGACGACACCGCTAAGCGTTTTGAATCTTACGGTTGGCATGTGATCCCCGCTGTCGATGGCCACGATGCGGATGCGATTCAAGCTGCATTGAGCGCTGCGAAAGCCGAAACCGGCAAACCGACGCTGATCTGCACCAAAACCACCATCGGTTATGGCTCGCCAAATAAATCAGGCAGCCACGATTGTCACGGCGCGCCGCTGGGTGATGACGAAGTACAAGCCGCACGTGAATTCCTAGGTTGGGAACACGCGCCTTTCGAGATCCCACAAGACATCTATGCACAGTGGGACGCCAAAGAAGCCGGCGCAGCTAAAGAAGCCGCTTGGAACGAGCAGTTTGCCGCATATCAAGCACAATACCCTGAGCTTGCCGCCGAGTTTACCCGTCGTATGAACGGTGAACTGCCAAGCAACTGGGACAGCGAAACTCAAAAACTGATTGCGGATCTGCAAGCCAATCCAGCTAAGATCGCATCACGTAAAGCGTCGCAAAACGTCTTAGAAGCGTTCGGCAAACTGCTACCAGAACTGCTCGGTGGCTCAGCCGACTTGGCACCGTCTAACTTGACCATGTGGTCAGGCTCGAAAGCGATCACCGCAGACGACGCGAGCGGCAACTACCTGCACTATGGTGTGCGCGAGTTCGGGATGACCGCCATCATCAACGGTATTGCCCTGCACGGCGGGTTTGTTCCTTACGGGGCGACCTTCCTGATTTTCATGGAGTATGCACGTAATGCCATGCGCATGGCGGCACTGATGAAAACGCAGAACATTCAGGTTTACACCCACGACTCAATTGGCTTGGGTGAAGATGGCCCAACTCACCAGCCGGTCGAGCAAATGGCTAACCTGCGCCAAACGCCGAACATGAGCACCTGGCGCCCTTGTGACCAAGTCGAATCGGCAGTAGCGTGGAAAGCCGCGGTAGAGCGTAAAGACGGCCCAAGTGCGCTGATCTTCTCGCGTCAAGGCCTGGCTCAGCAAGCGCGCGACGAGACCCAATTGGCGAACGTTGCCAAAGGCGGTTATATCCTCAAAGACTGTGCAGGCAAACCTGACCTGATCTTTATTGCGACTGGCTCTGAAGTAGAGCTGGCTGTTGAATCAGCTGCTCAGCTAAGCGAAGCAGGCAAACAAGTCCGTGTGGTCTCTATGCCAAGCACTGACTTGTTTGATAAGCAAGACGCCGCTTATCGCGAGTCGGTATTGCCATCAGACGTCACCGCTCGTATTGCCATTGAAGCGGGTATTGCTGACTACTGGTACAAGTACGTTGGCCTAGACGGTCGCGTCGTCGGGATGACCACCTTCGGTGAATCCGCGCCCGCTGACGAGCTGTTCAAAATGTTCGGCTTCACGGTTGAAAACGTGGTTAACACTGCAGAAGAGCTGCTGTCTTAACAGCACACTGATTGCACGTTAACCCTGCTAAGGCCAGTCAACGATGACTGGCCTTTTTTTGTCCAAATGAACATCATCGCTTTACAAGTGAACAGATTGCTGTACGGTGGTCACAGCTCTGGAACACGGAGCGTCAATGATTCATCAAGTAAAAGGCAACATAAGCTGCACTATTATCTGTATTATAGAGTTTCTAACGTTACCCGCTTTCGCTTCTAGACATGTCATCGACTCCGTTCAAAGCTATCCTAATTTTTGTAATTTAAGAGAGAATGATTATGTCTAATCAAGCAACTGGTATCGTCAAATGGTTTAACGAAGAAAAAGGGTTTGGTTTTATCACCCGCGAAAATGGCGAAAAGGACGTGTTTGTCCACTTCCGCGCTATCGTTGGTGACGGTTTTAAAACCCTGACTGAAGGTCAACAAGTTAACTTCACCGTTGAACAAGGCCAAAAAGGCCCACAGGCCTCTGAAGTTTCTGTCGCATAAGAAATCAGACCTGATTGATAAGGGGCGCTTAGGCGTCCTTTTTTTTTCATCTCAATTTGGCTATCCTACCGAATCACAAGCAAAAATTGCTTTGTTTTCCCCGCAAACATAGAACACCTGAAAATTAAATATCATAAAGGCTTTACATGTGGGTGGATTGCTGTATTGTGGTGTCAGCTCTGGAACACGGAGCGTCAATGATTCATCAAGTAAAAGTCAACATAAGCTGCGCTATTATCAATATTATAGAGTTTCTAACGTTACCTACTTTCGCTTCTAGACATGTCATCGACTCCGTTCAAAGCTATCCTATTTTTAGTAATTTAAGAGAGAATGATTATGTCTAATCAAGCAACTGGTATCGTAAAGTGGTTTAACGAAGAGAAAGGTTTCGGTTTCATTACTCGTGACAACGGTGAAAAGGACGTGTTTGTACACTTCCGTGCTATCGTTGGTGACGGTTTCAAAACCCTAACTGAAGGCCAACGTGTGAACTTCACCGTTGAGCAAGGCCAAAAAGGCCCACAGGCGTCTGACGTTTCTGTAGCATAAGAAACCGAGTCTGATTGATAAAGGGCGCCTAGGCGTCCTTTTTTTGTGTCTATGATTCGGGAATAGCCCGTATATCGACACAAAACCAAAAGCCCCAGCCATTTGGCATACTGCCTGGCTGGGGCTTTTTGTTAGTTAGTTTTTGTTAGCTCTTCTGCATTTGTTGACGCTTTTTCAAAAAGGTCAGCCAGCTTTCTACTGCATCATCCGGCGCAATCTGTTTGGCAAGACGCGCTTGTTTCAGTGCCTGCTCATACTGCTTCAGCTTGTAGTGAGCTTGGACTTTTGCCAACGCAATATCTTTGTCCGAGGCGCCTTTATCAGCATGCTCAAGCGAAGTAAGCGCTTGCTGATACTCACCTTGTTGGATCTGCATTAACGCGAGTTGCCAGTGGTATTGGCTGTCTTTTTTCACCGCCTGTTTCCATGCCCCGATCGCTTGTGGCCATTCCCGAGCCTGCTGCCAAAGGCTTGCCTGTTGCGCCAGCGTTTGCGCATCTTGCTCTGAGGCGGGTAAACGTTTTAGCCATTGCGCCGCACGCTCTGGCACGCCCTCATTGGCATAGAGCTGGGCAACCGTACGCTGTTCGCTTGGCTCAAGGGTAATGCCTTGGCGCTGCGCCAGTAAGTAAGTGCTAATTGCCTCTTTTGGCTGTTGCAATCGCACATAGTTTCCGGCCAGTTGACGCCACCACTGCTTATTGTCAGGCTCGCGCTTAATCAACGCTTTCAGCGTCGGTGTGGCACCACGCCATTGCTCAAGCTGAAGCTGAGCCCCTAATTTAAGTGATAAGGCCGATACACTGGCAGTGCTTGTGACCACACCTTGATAATCGGGATACGCCTTTAATACCTGGCTCCACTGTTCGCGCTGATAATGTGCCTGCATAATGCGCAGCCACACATCTTCACTTTGATCCGCCTTTTCTTTGGGGATCGCGCGAGCCAACGGGTAGTAATATTGCAGCGCCGACGCATACTGGCCATCGATCAGCAATAAATCGGCTAACATGCGCTTGGTTTGCCACGCTTGTGCATCTTGCAGCTGCTCACTGTCCACCGCACGCTGAATATGCACAATGGCTTGGTCATTATTGCCATATTGCCAATAAAACACCCCTAATGAGCGATCCACAAACGCTTTGTCATACGCCCGACTGACACTCAAATTATCGAGCAGCGCAATGGCTTCACCCAGTTTTGCATCTTGCTCAAGGGTTTGTGCTTTTTCAATCGCGCGTGCCACCGATGGCGAAAGCTGCGCGGCAGCAGGCACCGACATCAATAGCAACGCGCCAATAAATAGTCTTTTCCACATCAGCGTAAATTAAACTCCAATTTGACCTGTTGCCCGGGTTGCGCCACCGCATTACCATCGACCACTTTCGGCTCGTATTTCCACTTCCGTAGGGCACGTAATGCCTCACGTTCAAACACACGCGGTGGATTGGCATCGACCACTGTTAAATCTTGCGGGCGACCCGATGGAGCAATGGTAAAACGCACCACCACATAGCCTTCTAAGTTTCGGCGCATTGCACGCGGCGGGTAATTGGGCTCCACCCGGAACAATGGCATCGCTTGTTGGTTATTGGGGCCGGTATTCAGATTTAGCTCACCCAATGAAGGCGCTTGTACCATCACCCCTTGGATCCCACTTTGCAGATCCAAATTAGGCATATCAGGCTGTGGTGATGAGGTAGACTGCGATTGCGTCTGCGTCACCGGCGTGGGTGTGTCAGGCACTTCGGGCGGTTTAGGCCGCTCTGGCACAGTCCGCTGGCGACGCTGCACCTCGGTATCCGGCTCTTGCATAAAAATATCGATGCGCGTTGACGACGATGTTTCCTGCGGACGTTGACTGCTATGACCTACCATCAATGCCATCAACATAAAAAGCCCTAAAGTAAACACCAACGCCACCGGCATTGAAATCAACCATCGCTTCATTGCGGTGACTCCGTTGCCAACGCAATACTGCCAATACCCGCCCCTTTTGCCGCATCCATTACCTTGACGACCGTGCCATTATACGCCAGTTCATCAGCCTGAATCACCAAAGACGCATCCGGTTTATCCAGCAATAAGTGCTCTAGCGTGGCTTCAACACGCTCAACATCCACGAGACGTTTATCGATATAGATCTCGTTAGAGGCCGTCACCGCAATAAATATACCGGCCTCTTTCTGACTGGTGGCGTGACTCGCTTCTGGACGGTTCACTTCAACGCCTGACTCGCGCACAAATGAGCTGGTGACAATAAAAAAGATCAACATGATGAACACAATGTCCAACATGGAGGTTAAATCAACTTGCGCTTCTTCGCGCTGTTTTTGGGCTCGAATCAATCGCATTACTGACTCCGAAGCGCCTGCTCGAGCGCAATTTCGCGGCGCTGACAGGCTTTAACTAAACGAGCATGGGCAAACATCCCAGCTAAGGCCGCAACCATTCCCGCCATGGTGGGTAAGGTTGCCATGGAGATCCCTGATGCCATCAAACGTGGGTCGCTAGTGCCTTGACTTGCCATCACATCAAACACAGAGATCATACCGGTCACCGTGCCAAGCAATCCGAGCATCGGACAAATCGCCACCAAGGCTTTAATAAATCCTAAATAGCGCCCCAACTCTTGCTGGGCTTGAAACAAGACCCCTTGACGAATGGCTCGGGCATACCAAGAGCGCTGATCGGCGCGCGCCTGCCAAGCACGCACCCATGCATCACGCTGTGCGGGAAAGCGAGAGAACAAATACAACAGCCGTTCAATCACCAGCAACCAACACACAAACACGACCGCCCCGAGCCACCACAACACCGGGCCACCTTCCGCCATAAAGTGGCGCAAGGTGCTCCCCAAGTCTTGCTGATTCAGCTGTGAGAATAACTCGACGTCTATCATGCCGTTGGTCCGATTGCCGCCTGATTGTCTGTGGTTTCCGCTTGCTCGGCGACTAAACTAATGCTTTGTTTTTCGAGCATGCCGCGAATATGGTCCGCCTGCCCGCTGAGAATATTATGCGCCAACAGCAAGGGAATCGCCGCAATCAGACCCAATACCGTGGTCACCAGGGCCATTGAGATCCCATCGGCCATGACTTTCGGATCACCATTACCAAACTGGGTGATCACCTGGAAGGTTTCGATCATCCCTGTCACCGTCCCCAACAGGCCTAGCATAGGGGCAAGCGCCGCCAAGAGTTTGAGCATCGACAGGCCTTTTTCACAGCCGTGCTGCTCATCGACCACCGCTTCAAGTAAGCGTAATTCGAGCGATTCGACATCACGCTGGGGCGCATCGTGATAGACCTTAAGCACACGGCCAAGCGGGTTATCTTCGGGGGTGTCTGGGTGCTTCAATTGGCGATGCATTTTGGCATGAATCGACAGCAACACTGCCCCGCGGTATAGCGCAATGAGCAAGCCGACGGCCAACAAGGTGGCAATCACTTTGGCAACAAAGCCGCCTTGTGCGAAGCGATCGCCCAGGCTCGGCGCGTTTTCTAGCTGGCCGAGCAACGTGCCACGGGCCGGATCAATCAGTACCGTCTCACCCACGGAAGACACCGCTTGCTCAAGGGTTGACGTGGTTAACGTATTGTCCGGTTGGGCGCGATACGGCACGGCGACTTGGCGATCGGTTTGCCAATTTAGGTAACCTTGATCATTCACTAAGCCGACGTTGCCCACACGCACCACCGCTTGCTCCGATGCCACACCTTGCGCATTCACTACCGGTAACGACACGGTTTGCAGCTCACCGCTGGTTTGCATTTGGGTCAGCATCCCTTGCCATAGGGCATTGAGCTGCTTGAGTGATGGCAATGTATCGGCCGCGACAATATCCGAGACGGTTTGATTAAATGCCGGCTGAGTGATCGCCACATAGCTGGACACGCCATCGGTTTGAATGGTTTTACTCGCTTGGCGCACCACGCCAAATAGCTCACCTAAACTGCCCGACTCTAAGCGAAGTTTATCTTCCAACGACGCCAATTGCTGCTCGTTGTCACTAAAAGTATCACTGAGTTTTTCGGTTTCCGTCTCCAGCGCATTCCGAGTTGCCTTGAGCTCATCACGCTTTTGGCGCAGCTCACGTTCCGTCATCGTAAATTGTGCTTCACGCGCTTGGTTGTGCTCACGTGCCTGCTGCTGAGCTTGCTCAGTTTGTCCGACCAAATCATCAGCGTGAGTCAAAGGGGCAACTGCGACCAAACAGGCGGCGGCAATCAGGGTTTTCCAGCTCATGATTTCACCCCTTGGTTGGCACTTAATGGCAAAGATAACAACGACGGGGCCACTTGTTTTTGTGCCACCGCAAAGGCCTTATCCACCGCTTCACCGGCGCTAGCATCTAGCTCGACCCAGGTTTCATCACGGGTGCTCCACACCCAATGCTGCTGACCATCGAGGCGACGCGCCACCAGCGACACACGGCCCAGGTGCAAGACATCCACTTGATGATCGCGGCCGTTAAGCGCAATGGTATCTTGGTAGGCATCGAGTTTGCTGCCGTAATCACGCTCTATCTGATATGCCTCAAGAATACGACGGAATTTTTCTGAGTCCGCCACATCGGCGCGGCCCATCATCGCCTTCAGTTTTTCAACACGTGCTTGGCGTTGATCGGCTTTGAGCGGAATATCGTTAGCAAGCCACTGCTCGAGCCCGCCGAGCATGCGATACATCAACGGCACAATGCCTTGACGCGTCTCTTTGATCTCGGTGATTTGATCGCGCAGGCTTTGTGCTTCTGCCTGTTGGTTGCTGACTAAGTTTTGTAAGTGATCGCGGTAGATTTCGAGGTTACTGATTTGCGCCTGGATTTGTTCAATTTCTTGGCGCATGGCTAAACTGCTGTCCGCGCGGCGGTTAATACGAGATTGCGACTGAGCCGCTTCTTGGGTGGTGTTACCCTCGATGGCTTGCGCCTGTTCGAGCTGATCCGCACTGGCAACGGGCGTCAGCGCCAAACAAGCGGCCACTCCCCAAGCAAGGCGAAAAGAAGACGATTTTATCATGGTGATATCTGCAAACATGCTTAATGACAGGGCTTTCGCCCCAAACAAAAGTGAGAATAGTTTCTATTTGCGTGTAATGTACCGAGTTTGGCGGAAAAGATCTAGCATAGCAGTAAAGGAGCTCGGAGAATATTGCGGCTTATCCGTAAATGACAACGTATATCTATTGACTATATACAAAAACCATTTAGAGTGTATATTAAATAGATACACAGGATGGTGTTATGGCTACAAAAACAGCGCCAATCAACATGCGGGTACAGCCATCGGTAAGAGACATTATCGATGCTGCGGCAAGTTTGAAAAAAGTCGATAGAACCGTATTCATTCAGCAAGCAGCGCTTAATGAAGCGCATAGCATACTGGCCGAACAACGGGATTTTGTCCTTGAAGCAAAGGCGTTTGAAGCTTTCGACAACGAACTTCGTGCAGAGCCGCGAGCGCTTGAAGGCGTGAAGGATCTGTTCAATAGGAAAGCGCCTTGGGAATAAGTGCCCCCACACTACTGACTGATGAGCACCAGATTAATGCCTTTCAATGTGGTATTAAAGCACTCGATACATGGTTAAGAAAACAGGCGTTAAAGAGCCAAAAGCGCGGAACCGCGAGAGTGTATGTTGCCAATGACACAGCAGCCCACCAAGTGATTGGGTACTATGCCATTGCCATGGGTTCAGTATCGAGAGAGCACGCATGTAGCTCACTACGGAGAAATAGCCCTGACCCGATTCCTATGGTGATTTTAGCAAGGCTTGGGGTGGATAACGCCTATCAAGGTCAAGGCATTGCAGCCGGTCTTTTAAAAGATTGTATCATTCGCTCAATACAAGCAATGAACGCTGTTGGTGGCGCGGGCATTTTAGTTCATGCCATTGATACCAGTGCGCAAACGTTCTACAAAAAATTTGGCTTCAAAGAGTCAACGTTTGACCCTTTAGTACTCATGGCACGCATCTGTGATATCGAAAAATCATTGTCCATAGACTGAGGTGATGACTCGCTGCCATGATTCAAACTCCTTATGCATTGTCACGCCAGAGAGTAGGAACGAGTGATCAATACGCTGTTTTTTCCGAGGTGTTTTCTCTCGTTCCCACGCTCCTGTGTGGAAGTGCATACCTCGCTACCACTCACGACAAACCGCCAGTAACCCCGACGCTCCCATGTAATCTCTGGCACTCGAATAACGCCAGTGAGCTGCTTCATCGACATAGCCCCGCTTCACCGGATTTTGATGAATGTAGTCGATTTTCTGCCACATCATGGCGTCGCTTTGTATCAATTCAGGATGCACACCCTCCTGCCAAAACTGATAAGCGCGGTCACCTTTGTGGGCTTTTTTATAAAACGCCAATTGATCCAGAATTTGTTTAACGTTGCGCTCAGCAAGGTATTGAATCAGATTTCTCGCTGTCCATGATTTAAGTCGAGCAATATCATGATCCAATGCCTTACTTTGCAACACTAAATGACAGTGGTTTTCTAACACCACCCAAGCGTATACCTTTAGACCATCCTTGTTTAAAAAACGCAACGAGTCGAGCAAGATATTGACGGTGTCCGGGCGCGTGAATACCGGGATCCAGTGCAGCACGGTCAAGGTGACGAAGTGCGGTAAGTGAGGCTCGGTGATTTTATAGCGGCTTCTCCCCATGATTCACACTCCATATGCATTACCACGCCGGAGCGTGGGAACGAGGTAAAAGATCTAGCCTAGCAGTAAAGGAGATGACCACGCACGCTATTGTCCTCACCATCGCGTGCGCTGTTTTACTATCAATACGTTGTTTTTTCTGAGGTGTTTTTATAGATTTTGCCGTCTTTCATGATCACCACCAAGTGCGCGTCAGGCTCGGCAATCAGGTCAAGATTTTCTAGCGGATTGCCGTCCACGAGGAGAATATCGGCCAATGCGTCTTGCTCAATCACGCCCAATTTACCTTGATATGGGCTGCGATTTCCCGATAAAGCCAGTAGTTCAGCATTGTCCGCCGTTGCCATCGACAACACCTCAGCTGGCGAGTACCACTTTGTCATCGTGGTTAAGATCGCACCTTGATGTTTGGTCATCGCGGGGGTAAATAAAATATCGGTTCCCCAAGCCACCTTGAGCCCATATTGCTTGGCCAGTTTAAAGGCGTTGTTGGTGCCTTTTGCAACTTGTTGTTGCTTTACTTTCGCCTCACCCTGCATCGGGTTCGAGTACTCATTGGCAAGAAAGGCTTGTCCACTTAACCAAATGCCTTTATCTGCCATCATTTGTGCAGTGGCTTCATCCATTAACTGACCATGGTCAATCACCTTAACACCGCCTTTAATCGCGGTTTGAATGGCTTTGGGCGTGTAGGCGTGCACCGTGACATACGTACCCCAGTTTTCCGCCGCATCTACCGCTGCGCGAAATTCTTCTTCCGAGTACTGGGCCACATCAATCGGATCATACGCAGAGGCTACCCCACCCCCCGCGGCGAGTTTAATTTGCGAGGCGCCTAACATCAGTTGCTCGCGGACACGTTTTCTTACCTCTGCTACACCATCCGCTATCACACCCCCATTGGTTGCCTCACCACGGCTTAACCCTGCATTGTTCGCCGCCGGCACCTCATAACGCATCCTAAAATCACCATGCCCGCCGGTTTGAGAGATCATCGCACCCGATGGCCAAATACGCGGCCCAGCTACTATGCCCTCGTCAATGGCTTGCTTAAGACCAAAAACCGGCCCACTGAGATCACGCACGCTGGTGAAGCCACGCATTAAGGTGCGTTCCGCCTCGTGCCCTGCACGCAGGTTAATATACCCGGTGTCAGCGGTGAGCAACTGAGGCACCGAAACCGTCGCCAGCATCGCATGCCAATGTGCATCAATCAGCCCCGGCATTAAAGTACGCCCCGCCCCTTTGATCACCTTTGTGTTCGACGATGGCGTCACATTAATGGGCTCACGCGAGATCTGGGTAATCTTGTTTCCCTCAACCAAGACATGAGCAGGAGCAGAAAGCTGCACGGATGTACCATCAAAAATACGCACATTTTCAAATAAAACATGACTTTTGGGTGGCTCTGACTGCGCCATCACAGATGTCACAACGAGCAAGCTTGCCACCGCCAAATACCGCATTAATCCCACCATCCCACACTCCTTGTTATTCCTTGATAAATTGCGTTTGATCGCACTGTCTATCAAGTTAGTCAACCAGGCTAAAAAGGCCAAACTTTAGGGAGTTATCGCCTTATGCGCTATCTCACGTGGATTGCGGGGGAAGGGGTTTTAACTCGTTCCCACGCTCCTGCGTGGGAATGCCTACCTTGCTACCATTCGCGACAAACCGCCAGCAGCCCCGACGCTCCCTCGTAGTCTCTGGCACTCGAATAACGCCAGTGAGCTGCTTCATCGACATAGCCCCGCTTCACCGGATTTTGATGAATGTAGTCGATTTTCTGCCACATCATGGCGTCGCTTTGTATCAGTTCAGGATGCACACCCTCCTGCCAAAACTGATAAGCGCGGTCACCTTTGTGGGCT
>NZ_JABWMG010000070.1:0-312 GCF_013366455.1 Salinivibrio sp. EAGSL
ACTGCTGACCTCCTGCGTGCAAGGCAGGCGCTCTCCCAGCTGAGCTATAGCCCCAATAATGGCTTTTTCTCTATTGAGAAATGGTGGGCGATACCGGGCTCGAACCAGTGACCCCCTCCTTGTAAGGGAGGTGCTCTCCCAACTGAGCTAATCGCCCATCTTTCAGACTTGGTGGAGCTAGGCGGGATCGAACCGCCGACCTCTTGCATGCCATGCAAGCGCTCTCCCAGCTGAGCTATAGCCCCGCGTCTGAGAAATGGTGGGTTGTACAGGATTCGAACCTGTGACCAATTGATTAAAAGTCAACTGCTC
>NZ_JABWMG010000071.1:0-307 GCF_013366455.1 Salinivibrio sp. EAGSL
CAAATTTGACATCGAGGTTAATCTTTGGCTTTGATGTCGGATGGCGCGCGGCCCACATCGTGATAATGATTGGCATTGTGCTGGCGCTTATGCCGACCTACGCCTGGTTTCTATATCGGTGGTGCCATCGGCGACGATGCCACAAGGCGTTAATATTTAACGTCGATGATTCCATTGGCGTAGGTGACACAAGCCCCGGGACATTGTTGGATAAGTGCACATTGTCAACGGGCGCCTGTCACGATTGGTGCCAATTTTGACCCCGATGTCGGATGGCGCGCGGCCCATATCGTGATAATGATTGGCA
>NZ_JABWMG010000072.1:0-303 GCF_013366455.1 Salinivibrio sp. EAGSL
TTACATACTCAATATTGCGTGAAAGCACAATGGAACCAGCAGACTCACCAATATAAATTTTCCCTGAATTTACTTGTTCAGATATAACTGTGTCCGCGCCTGTTCTTTGCAGCTCTTGAAGGAGAAAGAAGGTATTACCACCAGTAACATAGATATAGTCATTATTTTTGAGCGTACTATCTATTTTTTCTTTGGTTGCCGTTGAGATTTTAAGTTCGTCAACAATTAGCCCGCGTTCTTCAAGGGCCTTTTTGCCAGCATCCACATAAAATGTAACATCTTCGACAAGACTCGCCGTAGGTA
>NZ_JABWMG010000073.1:0-295 GCF_013366455.1 Salinivibrio sp. EAGSL
CACGCGCAGCACCGCCGTATACTTTTGCAAGTACAGTACAGATAGCTGCAGTCAGTGTAGTTTTACCATGGTCAACGTGGCCAATAGTACCAACGTTAACGTGCGTTTTCGTACGTTCAAATTTTTCTTTAGACATGACAGTCCCTCTAAGCACGGTATTTCGGTGGCATTACGACCACACAACCAACAATCAGGTTTGTTGAGTATACATCAAACGGCTTGAAGTTACCTTGGAGAGGATGGTGCTGATAGGCAGATTTGAACTGCCGACCTCACCCTTACCAAGGGTGCGCTC
>NZ_JABWMG010000074.1:0-291 GCF_013366455.1 Salinivibrio sp. EAGSL
CCTAACTGGGCCCATCCCAACGCGATAGCTTACATGTAGAGGCCACCTTTGGTCCCAGCTCGTAATGAACTAAGACATTATGCGGTATTAGCCGTCGTTTCCAACGGTTATCCCCCTCGTCAGGGCAGGTTCCCAGCCTTTACTCACCCGTCCGCCGCTCGACGTCCAGTAAATCCACCGAAGCTTCAATACTGCCGTTTCCGCTCGACTTGCATGTGTTAGGCCTGCCGCCAGCGTTCAATCTGAGCCATGATCAAACTCTTCAATTAAAGTTTTGGTGTTTGCTTTTCC
>NZ_JABWMG010000075.1:0-280 GCF_013366455.1 Salinivibrio sp. EAGSL
AAAAACTCGTGAAGTTGATTGAAGCATGCCCTGAATATCAGACTAAAAATACGCTCTTACAAAGCGTGCCTGGCATTGGCAGCATTGCGGCAGCATCTATCATCAGTAACGTCCCTGAGCTGGGCTATATAACTAACAAACAAGCGGCATCTCTCATTGGTGTTGCACCCGTGACAAAAGAAAGTGGGCGATATAAAGGCAAACGGGTGATCCAAGGTGGACGTGCTCAAGTTCGTACCGTGTTGTATATGGCGATGATGTCTGCGATGCAATGTAATCC
>NZ_JABWMG010000076.1:0-270 GCF_013366455.1 Salinivibrio sp. EAGSL
TGACCCCCTCCTTGTAAGGGAGGTGCTCTCCCAACTGAGCTAATCGCCCACAATAATGTGGTGGGTTGTACAGGATTCGAACCTGTGACCAATTGATTAAAAGTCAACTGCTCTACCAACTGAGCTAACAACCCAATGGCGTCCCATAGGGGAGTCGAACCCCTGTTACCGCCGTGAAAGGGCGGTGTCCTAGGCCTCTAGACGAATGGGACACACTGATATGTTTGGGAACATATCCTCTTATAACTTCAACCTATACAATCTGTGTGA
>NZ_JABWMG010000077.1:0-263 GCF_013366455.1 Salinivibrio sp. EAGSL
GCGCACTTCTTCTCTGTGCCAAACACTGATAAAGGCATTAAAGATGCATTGAAAACCATCAAGCCATATCAGCCTGAGCGCATCATCATTGAAGCCACTGGCCGATTAGAAATGTCCTTTGTGCTCGCGTGTATTGAAGCCAATTTACCCATCGTACGCGCCAACCCTGTGCACATTAAACGCTTCGCCGGCGCCATTGGCCGCAGAGCACGGAAAACGCATGAACATCCGCGTCATGAAAGGCTTCCCAGCACGGTCGCCAG
>NZ_JABWMG010000078.1:0-263 GCF_013366455.1 Salinivibrio sp. EAGSL
CAAAGGGATCAGACTGTAAATCTGACGGCTCAGCCTTCGAAGGTTCGAATCCTTCTTCCACCACCAATTTCAAATTGTTTGAATAGCTCTACGAGTAACGATTGCGGGCATCGTATAATGGCTATTACCTCAGCCTTCCAAGCTGATGATGCGGGTTCGATTCCCGCTGCCCGCTCCACTCTTTTTAGAGTGCTGATATAGCTCAGTCGGTAGAGCGCACCCTTGGTAAGGGTGAGGTCGGCAGTTCAAATCTGCCTATCAGC
>NZ_JABWMG010000079.1:0-257 GCF_013366455.1 Salinivibrio sp. EAGSL
CGATGTTTTTTGTTGTTCGGCTATTTCCGCTAGCGTCTTCTTGTAGGTTTCATCGTTCATATCTCGCCAGTAACGCGGGTCGCGGCCAGTCTGTTGGTCATGAGCGGCGGTTACAGGATCTTTGGCTCGAGCTTCTTCTAATACCAACAGATCTGGCATCGGTTGACTCACATCCATGTAACGCTGGATCATATTCCAAAGACGCTGGTACTCCACCACACGCTCGTTGGTGCCAATTAAGTTGCTAATAGGTACAC
>NZ_JABWMG010000007.1:0-164672 GCF_013366455.1 Salinivibrio sp. EAGSL
CCGCAGGCATACCGGCGATGGTTGAAAAATGAACACTTATGCGCTCGCCCTGGGTATCAGGTGGGTTATATGTTTTTTGAAATCACCTAGGTTTGATGAAGATTTAGATGTTTATAGTAAGTCGCCCTAGTTATTCGTTTCTCGGTCTACCGCTTTTGATTTTAATTTAGGCGTAACTTTTTAAATTCCGGAAGATGTCTGGTTGTTTTTTCATTAAAATAGGATTTTTTGATATGAGGGGATCAGTTTTAATAAGAATGTATTTGGGGTTCTCTTTTTTAGTGGTTTTGTTTATTGTGGCTGTTGTCTTGCTTATATTTAACATGAAGAATATGTATTCTGATTTTGAGGCTGTGAGTGAAGAATCTTTTCCATTAGTGTTGAAGTCAAATGAGGCTAGAACTAATCTTTTACATTTGGAGAAAGTTGTCAAAAACTATATAAATGAAAATGAAGTCAAAAAGCTCGACGGTATTAAAGATAACTTCTTTAAGGCGAAGGATGTTTTTGATAAAAAACTTTCAGAGATAGAAGATAGCGCCCGATTTCTCTCTATGGAAGGGAGTCACAATAATCCACTTATCGTTTTTGACAGCGAATACTCTTCAATAGCATCTTTAATCATGAGCTCTTATAAAAAAACATTGATATCTGAGAATCGTTTTTCACAGTTAATGAGAGATTTTCAGCGTTTAAATATGAAGTTAACTGTAGGGCTTAAAGAATACGTTGCAAAAAAGAATGATATAGCACTAACTTTAATGGCGGATGGGTTCTTTAGTCAGTTGCATAATTTACAAAATGACACATCAGATGCACTATCAAGTCGTGATCTTGCTTATGTGGATCAAGTCATTAAAAAAAATAGAAAATCGCTTGTGCACCTAAATTATGCATTTAAACTTTTATCTTCACAGGCTCCTGATTTAAAAGATAAGTTTGATTCTCCGTTGAAGGAATTTACCAAGCATATAGGAATGAATGACGGAGTTCTGGAAGAATATAAAATAGTTCTGCGTGACAAAAAAGAGCTAGATGAAAGGGTTATAAGATTAGATATGATGGCCAGGAAGGCAAGTTTCGAGTTGGGTGAAATAAGTAAAGTTGCCAAAAGTAACCTCGATAAATCTTTGTATCTTGCTAGCACGAAATACAAGGATGGTGTGGTGCATACGTTTGCTGTTGGGCTTATTTTGACAATAATTGCTGCCGGGGTCGGAATTAATGTGTCACGTAATGTTCGTCGGCCCTTATCTGACATTGTGAAAGTTCTAGAGGGATTGTCTGATGGTGATTTGAAAGGGAGGTTGTTAAATAATTATAGTAATGAATTTTCTATAATTGGTCGGCACATAAATCACATGGCCGATAGGTTACAAGAGCTGATCCTGAAAATTGGAAGCGCATCTGAGGATATGAATAAGGCAGCAATGAAAAACAGTGATGCTATTAGTGATACAAATAGTAAACTTTCTGAACAGAACGCTTTAGTGTTAAAAGCTAATTCAAGCATGAGAGGTATAGAGTTTTCAGTATCTAAAGTTAATGATAGTGTGAATGTGACATCTAATAAAGTTATTTCTGCAAAAAGAGCATCCGATAGTAGTTTAAATATGATGAACGACAATATGGAAATGATGGGTGTTTTGGAAGATAGGTTAGCTTCGTCAGTCGTTGCGGTCACTGATTTGAAAAGGAGTTGCGATCATATTGGCTTAATGCTTGATGTTATTCATAACGTGTCAGAGAAGACGAGTTTACTAGCATTAAACGCTGCTATAGAAGCCGCTAGAGCAGGGGAGAATGGACGTGGATTTGCGGTTGTCGCTGATGAAGTACGAGAGCTTGCTAGAAAAACATCGGAATCAACTATTGAAATAGAAGATAAAGTTCAGTATTTAAAAAGCCGCGCAAGTGAGACACATTGTGTTATTCTAAACTGCGTAGAAGATATGAAAAAGTCTAAATCTTATGCTCTAGGAACGAGTAAAGCTGTGAAAGTGATTCAATGTTCATTACAAGAAATAGCCAACGAAAGTAAAGATATCGAGAGTTGTATGAAAGAACAAAATAGTATGACGACTGATACAGCTATGAGATTGAATGCAATAAAGGAGCTGTCTGATGAAAGCAATCTTGCTATATCTAATATGACTGAGGTGAGTGCTGGTTTATCAACTATCGCTAAAGAACAATTTGATCTGGTAAAACAATTTGATCTATAGCGATCACTGATATGATTGAGGATGTTCAGTGTAGAGGGATCCGAGGGTGTTCAATATTCTGTGTCAGCCAATTTTCATAGGTCTATGTGATCATCCAGTCGGCCTTCGAAGTGAATGGTCAGCTGCGATAGCGTCAGGTTCCAGTTCTGCTCCGGGTGAGACCAACGCTCAGACGCCTTTAACATACCTGCGTAGATTAGCTTGAGCAAGCTGTTCTCATTGGCAAAACCGCCTTTGGTTTTAGTCAATTTGCGGAACTGGCGGTGCACGGCCTCAACGGCGTTCGTCGTATAGATGGCGGTACGCACGTATTCCGGGTATTTGAAGTAAGCAGAGAGCGTGGGCCATTTATTGCGCCAGGACTTAATAACGATGGGGTATTTGTCACCCCACTTAGCTTCTAAGTCATCTAGCGCACTCTCTGCGGCAGATAACGTCACTGCTTTGTACACACACTTCAAGTCGGCCATAAAGGCTTTTTGGCGCTTACTGGCCACGTATTTCATTGAGTGGCGAATTTGATGAATAATGAAGTGCTGTATCTCCGTCTTCGGATAGATACTTTCAATCGCTTCCGGGAAGCCTTTAAGGTCATCAACGCACGCAATAAGGATATCTTGTACACCACGGTTGTGCAGGTCGGTCAGCACGCTGAGCCAGTGGTGGGCACCTTCTGATTCTGACAGGTAAAGGCCCAGCAGCTCTTTTTTCCCCCAACGTTGAGGCCGAGAATGGTGTATACCGCTTTAGTGATAAAGCGGCCGTTCTCTTTGATTTTATAGTGAATGGCATCGAGCCAGACAATCGGATAGACCGCGTCTAATTGCCGCTCACGCCAAGCCTGAAGCTCAGGCTGTAGTGGCATAGTGAATTTGGCCACCTGATTAGAGGTGTTAAGATACGCCTCATAGCATGACAGGTGAAACCATGACCAAACGCACAAGACGTACTTTCAGCGCTGAATTTAAACGTGAAGCCGCTGAGGTTGTTCTCGAACAAAACTACACGATTATCGAAGCAGCTACTGCCATGGGCGTGGGCAAATCCACCATGGACAAGTGGGTAAGGCAACTCAGACACGAGCAATAAGGCGTTACGCCTCATGCTTCCCCCATCACAAAAGAGCAAATTGAAATTCGGGAGCTAAAGAAAAAGCTGGCGCGTCTTGAGGAGCATAATGACATTTTAAAAAAGCTACCGCTCTCTTGATGTCCGACTCTCTGAACAATTCTCGATAATCGAGAAACTCAAGACGAGCTATTCAGTCAACAAGCTGTGCCAGGTATTTAGGGTACACCGCAGCAGCTTTCGTCACTGGCAACAACGTTCAAAAAAGCCGATATGTGCCCAAAAAGTCGTGGAAGAAGCCAAGGTCAAGAAGCTCTTTCGCGACAGTGAAGGCTCTGCTGGCGCGCGTAGTATTGCGAGAATGGCGACGGATCAAGATGTCCCGCTGAGCCGCTATCGTGCCAGCAAACTGATGGAGAAGCTTGGTTTAGTGCTGAGGGATCCCCACTTTTTTCACCTGAGCTCTCCCGCTGCCATTGCCTTCAGCCCTCCAAGTGCTAAAGCCAGATCCCGCACTCTGCAATCATATCCTTTTCGTCCAATCAGCTCCCTACCCAAGAAAAAATAGGACAGAACCCGGCGGGTTCGAATCGTATTAGCCTGAAAGTCTTTATAGTAACCTTTCATGTAACCCACCTTTCCCAGAATGAGAAGGCCAAAGACTCAGCATCGCAATCAGCAATAAGATCTCAACCCACTTAGGGCAATGACTATCACTAAAGTTAAGTGATAAACCAAATCGCTCGTTCTTTGTGTCTCGAACCCCTTCTTCGATAGCTATCCGTTGGGTATATAACGCGACAAGGCGTTCAGTGCCCCAGCTGTCTTCAGGTAGGTTCGAGACTAACAGCCAGGGCTCTCTTCCTCCTTTTGCATGGACACGACTGGCGGTATCTCGTTTAAGTGAGCCACTTCAGTTCTTCGCTTTTCGGCCTTTAAGCTTCTTGCGGTAGAGCACTGCCTGGCAAGCATGCTTATGTTGTTTTGTGAGTCTTGCAACGCCTAACTGGCGCGGTTTAAGTTGGGCTTGTCCGAACAGTCTATCGGCTTCATGCCATTGGCCACCAACCTGGATATGGCTGTTACCTCGGACTCGGCCGAGCCAATACCAACCTTGCTCTTCTATAGGTTTGAACCACGGCACTTTAAAACCAGCATCGGTAGTGACGATGGGGAGCACCCCTTCGGGGATCATCATCGCAAGGCGGCGAATAAATGCCCTATGAACCTTCGAAGAAGCAAGTTGGCTCTCTGGATGAACTTCTTCATAGAGGATAAATGCTCTTCCTCCTACAGGGATCGTTGCCCGAATAATCTGCTTATCGACATGATTCACCGGGGACCAGTCCACAATAATGATTGGATGCTGAATGTTCCTGAGTAAAAAGTGACTCACGAAGGCATAGACACTCGCTCTTTCCCGCTGAAGATGTCGGTTGCCCAATAGGCGGCAGACCCGCTTGATACTGTGCTTAACCCTGGTTTGTGTACGTTTCATACCGCGACCGACTCCGGTTAACGTCAGTGTGCCACTTCCATTCAAGGCATCGGTGCAATCGAGGACAGCGTTGATGCGTCGTTTATCTTTGATGGCAGAGAACTCGGACATGAGGAAAAAAGAGTGTAGAATACTGGCTGGACTCATGATGGTTGGTGCTGTTGTGTTGTGGTGACCCATCATCGCCGATTATCATGGAACTACCTACCTTTTTTATCCTATCTCACTGATTCTTCTATGTAAGAAGTGGGGAGCCATCAGACTTTAAATCCAGCATCACTGATAATCAGTAAGATCACCTAAGAAGGTAAGATGCTTGCTAGGTCAGATAAAAACTGGTCATGAGCCGACTTTGAGCACTGCTTTGACAGTGGAAAGGTCTTCTCATATGTTACTCTTCGTGATTGACTCCGGGAGTCAAAGGGATCATAGGAGCCCTTTTAGGTGTGCTACTAAATAATAACTACTTATCTTTCTTACTCGTGCTTAACTGCTTATCACACCATTTTTCAATAGAGGGTGCGTATAAGGTGAATAGGCCAATCATCATGGCGATGGCGCAGATTACATAGATAGCTGTCATTGCAACCCTCCTTAGTGATTAACTTTAGTATATACCTTTTTTCGCCTTTCCTCGGCCTCAAGTGCCGAGGATTGACGTATTTTGAGGTTAGGTCGATGAAGATGGTTTGGTATCTGTATCAAACTGCTTGATCAGGACCGAGGTGTCGCAACGGCCATAGCCGCGCGCTTGTAACTTGTTATACTGTTGATCCACCTGCTCGGTTAAGGGAAGTCCCACGCCTAACTTGGCGGCTTCTTCTAAACAAAAGCCCAGATCTTTACGCATCCAATCAATCGCAAAGCCAAAGTCAAAACTGTCTTCCGCCATGGTCAAAGCACGGTTTTCCATTTGCCAAGAGCCTGCGGCCCCGTGCTGAATGGCATTAATCATTTTTCGATATCGAGATCAGCGGATTGCGCGAAGGTGAGTGCCTCGGATAAGCCTTGTAAGACGCCGGCAATACATATTTGGTTAGCCATTTTACAGCGTTGACCACTGCCATGCGGGCCAATATGTTGGATTGCACTGGCATAGGCGTTCATGACGGGTTCAACGTCACTGAACACAGTCGGGTTGCCACCGACCATAATGGTGAGGGCGCCTTTTTCCGCCCCTGCTTGGCCGCCTGAGACGGGGGCATCGAGAAAGCTTATGCCTTGGCGTTCGCATACTTGTGCCAACTCAAGTGCCAGCTCGGCAGAGGTAGTGGTATGATCGACCAGCGTACTGCCTTTTTCATATTGGCTAACACGCCAATATCGCCATACACCACACTGCGTACGTCATCATCGTTTCCCACACACAAAAAGACGATATCAGCATCAGCTACGGCTTCGGCTGGCGTTATTCCATATGTGCCTGAATAGGTGTCGCACCAGGTTTCGGCTTTGCGGGTAGTACGGTTGTACACGCGAGTCGGGTAGCCGTTATGTTGTAGGTGGCCGGCCATCGAAAATCCCATCACGCCGAGGCCAATAAAAGCCACTTTGGTCTTGTTCACTTGCATGTCGTCACGCTTCCCTGTTGTGGATTAGGTAGTAATCTATCAAAAACTTAACCTTTCTTGTATGTGTCAATGTTAAGCTTGTATCATCTTCTTTTGTGTTGTGGCACGGATTATTATGACAGCACGACAACCATTCTCATTAACCATCGCGCATATTAACGATACGCACTCACATTTTGAGTCTACGCCTGTCTCGCTCAGCTTAGAGAGCGAAGACACGCGGGTGTATGCGAATTGTGGTGGATTCGCACGTATTGCTTCGGCAGTGAAGCACTTTCGCCAACAGGCTGAACACAATCAGCACGGCTTTCTGTTTCTGCATGCGGGCGATTGCTTCCAAGGCACGCTGTATTATTCCCTATTTAAAGGAAAAGCGAATGCCGACATGCTTAATCGCCTAGGGATCGACGCGATGGCCATCGGTAATCATGAACTGGATCAAGGCAATGGGCCCGTTGCCGATTTTCTCGATGATATTCAGTTTCCTTTACTTGCCGGTAATTGGCATGTGGATGATGAAGCAAAAGACAAGCAAAAACGGGTAAGTGACAAGCCCGCTTTAATGGCATACGTGCCCGAGCACGCACGTGCGAGCACCCTGATCAAAACCTACGCGGGCCATCAAGTCGGTCTGTTTAGCTTAGCGGTTGAGCAAATGGCAGCGCTAGCCCATCCCGATCATGATACGCCGTTTTTGCCGGCCACTCAGATAGCCAAAAATACGGTGGCGTATCTGCGCGCTCAAGGTGTCAACACCATTATTTTGTTGAGCCACCTTGGTTATGATAAAGACAAGGAATTAGCAGCCGCGGTTAAGGGTATCGATGTGATCGTGGGAGGACATACCCATGTGCTGCAGGGAGACTTTCAAAACCTTGGTTTGGCGAAAGAAGATCCCTACGGCTATAAAGTCAACGATACCTGGATTGTGCAAGCCGGTTGCCATGCGCAATCTATTGGCCGCTTTACGTTATCCATTGATGAAAATGGTCGGCCAGCTGCCTTTAATGGCCAAAATTACGTACTGCTTGGACGCAGTTTGGCGATGGATGCCTCGCGCGAGCAACAATTAACCGCGGCTTCTTACCAATCGGCGCGTGATTACCTGAATAGTCAGTCTAATGTGCTGATTTTACCGAGTGATTTAGACCTAAAGCATTATTTGCAACAGACGTATCGCCCACAAGTGGCGCGACTAGAACGTGACATTGTCACGGATGTGCCTGAGCGTTTACGCCATGTACGCGTCCCTGACCGTGAAGGCGGTAGCGATGTGGCCCCTTTGGTCACTGAAAGTTTCCTTTGGGCCGCGCGTGAGCAGGGGATTGATGCGGAGTTTGCGATTCACAATGCCGGTGGCGTTCGCGTCGGTCTAAACGCTGGCCCGCTTTCAGCGGCATTGATTGCCGGTACACTGCTACCGTTTGCGATCGACGTGATTGCGTATCGCGTGACAGGGAAACAAATCCGCTGCGCGTTAGAAGGGGCAATCAATAATGCCACCAACAATGGCGTTGCGGGTCTTGGGACTGGTAGTTTCCCTTATTGTGCCGCTATCCGTTATCGCTATGAAGCGTGGCGCCCGATGGGGCAGCGCATTACCCAGCTCGAGATAAAACGGGATGAGCATTGGGTGAGCATGGACGATGATCACCAATATACCGGCGTGTCATCGTCCTATACGGCACAAGGAAAAGAGGGCTATGACGCACTGCAGACCGGTCGTCGTCGCTCAATTGGGTTATCAATGGCGGAGTGTTTTATTCAATATGCGCGTCAGCAAACGACACTCGCACTCCCGAGTCAGCCGTTAGTTTGCTACCTGCACACCCCCGATCAGATACAAACCTGTTGGAGCCAATAACTTGGCCCACCCTTTGCTTATTTACCGATAGGTCCGCACATTCGGCATGACGTTGCCGTTAGATTAAGTTTGGGTCGTTATTGTCGATAACAGTAATAGGTGACCTGAATGTAGCCATACTCTCGAAAGGTGAAGGTGATGGAAAAACGTGATTGGTTTGATGTGGGGTTGATTAGCTTTTGGCTGATAGCTTGGGCATCTTTGGTTTATTTTGTACCGGTTGTATAAACGAGCCGCGCTAGGGTACCTGCGTGTCAGCGCGATGCGCGTGACGTATGGCCCAGCGAACTAAAAGTGGCTGTAGGTAAATGGGTAACTGAATGGCACCGATTAAGGGTAAAAATACCGGGCCAAGTGCGACGCCGGCAACAGTATAGGTCAGTAATACATTGCGATTTACGGCGGCCACCGCGGCGATCATACTGGCTGCTTGTCCTTGTCGTCGGTATAAACCGAAGGCAATGGTAAAAAAAAGCATGCAAATTGCGACTGAAATTGCTAACAGTTCTAGGGCATACGCTTGATCGTTTTGCCAGGTTTCTCCAAATGGCCCCACCAGCCCCAAAGGAAAGCTAAACACCAGCACAATAGTAAACTGTGCGAGCTTGCCGTGAATGCGTTTGAGTTTTTCGGGCTTGACCAGCGCGTGAAAAATCGCGGCGAACGCCATGGGCCCGAAAATAAATACCACTAATCGAATCACGTAGCTTTGTAAATCCAGTGAAAAAGCATCACCACTGAATATTGTTAAATTGACGAATAAGACAACTGGCATCAGCAACGTTGAAGCGATGGTGTAGGCCATGGCGATCAGCGCGTCCATGCCTAACGAACGGATAATGGCGGGTGTGGCAAACAAGGAGCCGGTTGCGCAGATCCCACTAATCGCGAGTAATAACCCTGTCGATGCACCCAATAACCAAGCGATCGAACAGGTTATCAGCGTTAATACCACCGCATGAATAAATGCATATACCCACACTTGCCACTGGCCCAGTGCTTTTACCAGTAAACCTTGGTGGATGCCAAGCAGTGTAAATAGCATCAGCGCAAACAAAACATAGGGAAGAAAAGGAAACAACGCTAGCGATACCGCTGGAAATGCAAAGCCAATCAGCGCAGCAATAAAAAGAAAGATCGCAGAGTGTCGGGCTAGAAACGCAAGCATGGTCAACACCTTAGTGACATGTGTAACATTGATGTTATCAGGTTTTAATCGATAATCGAGCGATAAATCGCCATTTTTAATAAGTAAGACACGGCCATGTGCAAGTGACAAGGTATCGCATGGGTGTGGAGACGGCTTTCAAACAAAATAAATATAATGACAGCTCAGGGGAACGTAAAAGCAAATAGGCGCTTTTTTAACCGTAAGTTAACATGATTTTCTGATTAGCGATTGCTTGCTTTTCGGATTATAAAAACTAATCCTATGCTTTAATTTTCATCAATTTATCATTGTGGGTTAGCCACCTATACTACGCACCGAGTGATTCAGAAAATAAAGCGAGGATCGTATGACGACTGCAACGGTTAATATGACACGTTCACGTCGATCTTACGCGGTAACTATCAAAGGACTGATCGCTCATGCCATGGATGTGTTGTTTACCCGCAGCACGCAAGCACCTGCTTATGATGCAAGCCGTTTACCGGCGCATTTGCAGCGTGATATCGGCATAAACCGATAAGACGACAAAACGTAGACAGAACGCGAAACGCCACATCATCGAGATGTGGCGTTTTTTTATTTGTGGTTTAATCACCCTTGGCATTAACCAATCATATATTGCCTGATTTGTCCGAGCCGAAAGATAAAAAGGAGTAAAGAAAGATGGGATGGTTTTCCGCACTTTTTTCTGGTGGTCAATCGAAACAAGCTAAAGCGACTGTGACCCCAACAGATTACAAAGGCTATTTGATTTACCCCGAAGCGACCGCAGAAAGCGGCCAGTACCGTGTATGCGGGCGTATTTGCAAAGAAATCGATGAACAGGTGATGACCCATCACTTTATCCGTTCTGATCTATTGGGAAATCAAGACGATGCAAATAGCTTGATGATCACAAAGGCCAAAATGATGATTGACCAGAATGGCGACAAGATTTTTGCGCGTGGCGGTTAGGCGATGCTGAGTGATACCAAAATTAATGCATAACTATGAACAATAAAAACAGATAAAGTGTCGATTGGATCACATTTATACCCTAATGGCGATCCTCGCCCTGTGGTGATTAAGGAATAAACTCGTTAAGTTAAGACTGTTGCGTTGCTAAGCACAAAGCACTGACACCCGCAACTGAGTGAAAAATGGATAAAACCTTTTTTAATACATATTGAGTCAGTGAATGTCTCATAGGTGGTAACTCACCTGTGACAACTAAAAATTTCTTATAAGCCAACATTCAGGGAATAGCTATGCAGATTGGTGTTCCAAAAGAAAGGCTCGTTAATGAAACGAGGGTAGCTGCAACGCCAAAATCGGTGGAACAGCTTATCAAACTCGGTTTTGACGTAGTGGTAGAAAAGGGAGCGGGCGAAAAAGCAAGCTTCGAAAATACTGCGTACGAACTTGCCGGGGCGACCATTGTTGATACGGATGCCGTTTGGCAATCTGAGGTCATTTTTAAAGTTAACGCACCGGGTGTGATTGAACAAACCGGCGAAGATGAAGTGGAACGCTTGCAAGCAGGTACCACGTTAGTCAGCTTTATCTGGCCTGCTCAAAATGAAGAGCTGCTTGAGCGATTATCGTCTCGCAATATTAATGTGATGGCGATGGATGCAGTGCCGCGTATATCACGCGCACAATCATTAGATGCTTTAAGCTCGATGGCAAACATTGCCGGTTATCGCGCTGTTGTCGAAGCGGCCCACGAATTTGGCCGTTTCTTTACCGGACAAATCACCGCCGCTGGTAAAGTGCCGCCTGCCAAGGTTTTTGTTGCCGGTGCGGGAGTGGCAGGCCTTGCTGCGATTGGTGCTGCCGGGAGCCTAGGTGCCATTGTTCGTGCCTTTGATGTTCGCCCAGAGGTAAAAGAGCAAGTTGAAAGCATGGGCGCTGACTTTCTTGAAGTGGATTTCAAACAAGACAGTGCAGGCAGCAGTGATGGCTATGCCAAAGAGATGTCGGATGAATTCAATCAGGCCGCACAAAAACTCTATGCCCAACAAGCAGAAGATGTCGATATTATCGTCACCACAGCGCTGATCCCTGGAAAACCTGCGCCAACGCTGATTACCAAAGAAATGGTAGACAGCATGAAATCAGGTAGTGTGATTGTTGATTTGGCTGCGGCCAATGGTGGCAACTGCGAGTACACCGAAAAAGACCAGGTCATCACTACGCCAAATGGGGTGAAAGTGATTGGCTACACCGATATGGTTGGGCGCTTGCCGACTCAGTCATCACAGCTGTATGCTACCAACTTGGTTAACCTCACCAAACTACTTTGCAAAGAAAAAGACGGCAACATCACTATTGATTTTGAAGATGTAGTCGTCCGTGGCGTTACTGTTATTAAAGAAGGCGAAGTCACATGGCCCGCACCGCCGATTCAAGTGTCGGCACAACCGAAAGCGGAGCCGAAACCTGAACCTGCGCCGAAAGCAGAGGCAAAGAAAACGTCACGGGCAACCAAGTATGGCCTCATGGCAGCCGGATTGGGCGCTTTTGGCTGGGTGGCGAACTACGCGCCGAGTGAGTTCCTTTCTCATTTGACCGTATTCGTGCTTGCCTGTGTAGTGGGCTACTACGTGGTATGGAATGTGACCCATGCACTACACACGCCACTGATGTCCGTCACCAATGCGATTTCAGGCATCATTATCGTCGGGGCGCTATTGCAAGTAGGACAAGGGATCGGCTTTGTTACCTTCCTCTCCTTCATTGCCGTGTTGATCGCCAGTATCAATATTTTTGGCGGCTTTACTGTTACAAAGCGCATGCTTGAAATGTTCCGTAAAGGGTAAGGAGAAAGAATGTCTGAAGGATTGGTACAAGCTGCGTACATCGTTGCTGCACTCTGTTTCATTCTGAGTTTGGCTGGGCTCTCAAAGCAAGAGTCTGCGCGTGCCGGCAATTACTACGGGATTACCGGGATGGCTATCGCGCTGGTGGCGACGATTTGGGGCCCTGACGTCCAAGGTGTTGGCTGGATTATACTCGCGATGATTATTGGCGGCGCGATTGGTATTTACTATGCCAAACGGGTTGAGATGACGGAAATGCCGGAGCTGGTGGCGATGCTGCATAGCTTTGTCGGCCTGGCCGCGGTATTAGTCGGCTTTAATACCTATATTGATCACCCACCATTGACCGGTGCGATGCTCAATATTCACTTAGTTGAGATCTTCTTGGGCGTGTTTATCGGTGCAATAACATTCACCGGTTCAATTGTTGCCTTTGGTAAGCTGCGTGGCGTGATCTCGTCGAAAGCGTTAGCGTTACCGCATCGTCATAAGCTTAATCTTGCTGCCGTTGTGGTTTCCTTTTTGCTGTTGATCAACTTCGTGAATGCAGAAGGCTCTACGTTTGCACTTATTGTAGTGACGCTCATTGCGCTCGCATTTGGTTATCACCTTGTCGCCTCGATTGGCGGGGCAGATATGCCGGTTGTGGTGTCGATGCTGAACTCGTATTCCGGTTGGGCAGCGGCAGCGGCAGGCTTTATGCTGGCGAACGATCTACTGATCGTCACGGGAGCCCTGGTTGGCTCATCGGGTGCCATTTTGTCTTACATCATGTGCAAGGCCATGAATCGCTCATTCATTAGTGTGATTGCTGGTGGTTTTGGCTCAGATGGCGCTGCGTCATCGGGTGACGAAGAGGTCGGTGAATACCGCGAGAGTACCGCTGAAGAAGTGGCAGAAATGCTAAAAGACTCCAACAGTGTTGTGATCGCCCCCGGTTATGGTATGGCCGTTGCGCAAGCGCAATATCCTGTTTACGAAGTGACAGAAAAACTGCGTAATATGGGCATTGACGTGCGATTCGCGATTCATCCCGTGGCAGGGCGTTTGCCTGGGCATATGAATGTGTTGCTCGCAGAAGCGAAAGTCCCCTATGACATCGTATTAGAGATGGATGAAATTAATGATGATTTCCCAGATACGGATACGGTACTGGTGATCGGAGCCAACGATACGGTTAACCCCGCCGCAATGGATGACCCGTCTAGTCCCATTGCGGGCATGCCCGTACTTGAAGTCTGGAATGCTAAAAATGTAGTGGTCTTTAAACGCTCAATGAATACCGGCTATGCTGGGGTGCAAAACCCATTGTTCTTTAAAGACAACAGCACCATGCTCTTTGGCGATGCGAAACAAAGTGTCGAGGCTATTTCTAAAGCGCTATAGTTAAATTCAAAGGCACTATAGTTGAACTCTGGGACGCTATTATTTTAAAGAGCTCGTCCTTCAAAAGAGCCAGTGATTCAGCTGGCTCTTTTTTGTGCACGATCGCCGGCGCTGGATGTGAGTAAAAGCTATCTTGCCTAATAGCTATCTTGCGTAAAAGCTATCTTGCATCCTGACAGTCTGAACTTACAATGCACTGACATTATTTATAGGTTTGGTGGTAAGCTGTCACTATGCGAATTCTGCTGCTAATTATTTTTACGTTGACAGCTTGGCCAGCGATGGCGGCGAGTACATTTTCAGAGCAAATGACTGCGTTCCGGGCTCAGTTACTGTTGGCGGATCCTGTTGCTCGTTATAACCTCATCGGTATTAACCGTGCTTTTCCACGTGTATTACTCAGTCCAGAGAGCTTATTGCCACAGACGGCGCGCTACCCACTAAAAGATATTCGCCGGCTGTATCAGGCTGCGCAAAAGTGTCAAGGACCTTGGCCAGTGAATCCGCAAGTGACAGAGCCTTTGGTGTTTACTCGTGCCATGTGTAATAACACCCAGCTTCCGGTTGCTTGGTTTTCTCGCTCTGGGTTTATTCATCCAGGTGGCGGGAGCTATGCGGCCAAATACGCGGAGAAATATCCGGCGCGACGCAGCGAGCTTGTGCGCTTTTTTCATATCCAAGAGCGACCCAAAGCCGAACCTGACAGTTTACTCGGTCGACTGCAAAGAATGGATTCATCAGCCGTCGAGGCATTGAATAGCGGCGCTAAAACCTTGGTCAGTCAAAATGAAATGTGGATCCGTGTGGGCAGCTATTACCATTTGTATGCCGCGCAGCAATGGCAACCTCTTGTTGCTGAATTTGATTTACACCTTACGCCTCGGGGGGAGCAAGATTTTTGTTTGGCCCGTGTGGGGAACATTTGTTGGAATGAAGAAAAAGCGCCTAGCTATTGGCCTTATCTTGTCGGCGCGCTGATTATCATCAACCTGGTTGCCCTCGGTGGTTGGGGATTTAACCGATGGACGGTACAGCGTCGGTTGATGCAAGAGCGTATGCTGGTATTACAAATATTGACGCACGAGTTACGTACCCCCATTGCCAGCTTGTCGATGACGGTTGAGGGGTTTCGGCGTAAATTCGATACGTTACCAGAGCCCTTTTATGATGAGTTTCGTCGTTTGTGTGAAGATTCAAGGCGTCTAAAACAGCTGGCGGAAGCGAGTAAGGATTACTTGCAGTCGAATCAAAAGCCATTGGGCAAAGAAACGATTCCGTCTATCGAAGAATGGTTAGGATACATTTGTGAAGAACATCAAGTGACGCTTCAGGTAAGTCAAGATGGCGCGGTGCGGGCCAATGTCTATTGGTTGACGACATCATTGAACAATTTGATTGCCAATGCGGTCAAATATGGTGTCGCCCCGGTTGAAGTGCATGCAAAGGTATCAGCGGATCGTTTCACCATTGCAATATGCGACCAAGGCGATCTGACCGCCAAGGATTGGAAGCACATACGTAAACCCTTTGTCAGCCAAAGCGGTCTTGGGCTCGGGCTGACGATCGTAGAATCGATGATTGAGAGAATGGGGGGCAAGTTAATCCTTTCTGGTCCACCCACCACATTTACTTTGGAGATTCATTGTGACGCAACCGACGTTACTTCTGGTTGAAGATGATGCCAATCTAGCAGACGGCTTATTGGCAAGTTTGGAGCAAGCGGGCTACCAGTGTTTATATGCTGATAGTGCGGCGAAAGTTGCTGAGTTATGGCGTGATGCGGATCTTGTCATCTTGGACCGCCAACTGCCTGAAGGCGACTCAATCGAATGGCTCGCGGATTGGAATAAACTCAAAACCGTGCCAGTGATCTTGTTGACAGCCATGGTGTCCGTGCGTGATCGCGTTGGCGGGTTAGACTCGGGCGCTACCGATTATATCACTAAACCCTTTGCCGAAGCAGAGCTGCTCGCGCGCGTGCGTGTTCATCTTCGTCACCCTGTCGGAGAAGCGGAAATATCGAGTGACGATCTCGTGATCAATGAGGTGAGAATCGATACCGCGAGTCGTGCAGTCTTTTGTGGTGACCAAGAGATGACATTGACACGCACTGAGTTTGACTTGTTGCATTTCCTCGCCAAAAACGCAGGGCGTGTATTTACGCGTGATGAATTGCTCGATCAAGTGTGGGGGTATAACCATTATCCTACCACGCGTACGGTTGACACCCATATATTACAACTACGCCAGAAGTTGCCCTCGGTGAATATCGAGACGCTACGTGGCGTCGGCTATCGCATGAAGGCATGATGAAAACGCGCGCTCTCTTTGGACTATTAGCAACTATGCTGGGTGCTGGTGGCGCGCAGGCCGCGTGGTTTAACGGCAATGACGCGTTAACCAGTGCCCATCAGCGCCTATTAAATGGAAAAACCGCAGCCAGTGTAGAGGCCATGATTGAAGCCTGGCAGCAACCCAATCTTTCTGCTGCCAAGCAGGATCATCTCGCTCAGCTGCTTGCGCTCGCGATCACGGAGGACTGTGGGCGCAGTTTAAGCCAAAAGACATTGCCTGATTGGTTGAGCAATATATCTGTGCGTCGCGAAACGGTCCAAACCACGAGTCGGGTGTATTATCGGCTCCAAGTGTCAGGGGAGTCGCAAACGGGGGTGAATGCACTCACGTTAAAAAATGGCCGGATAAAACGGTGATGCATGGTGAGTTCTCTCCGGCGCAGCAACACGGTTGGCGTTTGATCAAAGATGGCCTTTCCGATCCTATTTCCCAAGGTCTTTATCAACTCACAGCAGAGTCAGTATCAGGCCATACGTGGTCGAGTTGGTTGCTTCTGACCCAGCCTCAGCCACGTCAAACATTGAGCTGGAAAGATACCCGAAGCTGGCACATTGCCCCTTTTGATGATTTTAACTCAACCTGTCAACGGCCCTTTCTGAGCCTTAACCTGTATCCGCACAATCAACCGGATGGTGCCCCGATCTGGTCTGCTGAAAAGCATAAGCGGCTTCCTACTCAGCTGCCAATGTTAGATGTGCCTAATGGTCAATACTGGTTTAGTGTTGCCCTGATTGAACGGCGCTGGCAGGGCGCGCTGTCAATTGAAGAAGTTCAGCGTATCGGCCGGGCGATTGATTTACCGGATTTGGATCCTGACGCTTTAAATAGGATAGCGCCGAGCCGCTCGGACAAACAAAGTGACGAATAAATAGACATTTGCGTTATGGTCAATTTGATAAAGTTCACACCTTTTTAGTGAGTTCGGTCCAATTTTTCACTTTTACCTCTATGCTTGCCTTTTAAATAGCAAATCAAAACATAGGGGTAACGCAATGACCTTTAAAACAAAAGCGCTTGTGGTGGCACTGGCCGCATGCTCAACCAGTGCGTTGGCGGCGACTAACCCAACCGATGCCCGTGCCAATGCCATGGGTGGGGTAGGCGTGGCATAGGGGGATTATCTTTCCGCAGGCTTTCATAACCCAGCTTTGGCTGCACTTGATCCCGATAGCGCGTTTGGGGTGCTTATCCCGTATATTGGTGCCGAAGCGCGAGATCCCGATGAGCTTATTGACGGCCTCGATGATGTCGCCGATGCGTTTGACCAACAAGATGCAACAAAAATTGAATCTTCACTGAGAGCGGTGCAAGGCGATAAAGCCTACGTCAATGCGGGTGTTGGTGCTGCGGTGGGGATTCCCACAGGCTCTATCTCGGCGACACTCTATACATCTGGGTTAATTGAGGGAGCAGTCTTAACAGATATCGATTCCGATGACTTTAATCAATCAACTGGTAACTTTACACCAGAATCCTCAGCAACCATTCTTGCCGCCGGGGTTGGTGAGTTAGGGGTGGCACTGGCAACCAACCTTGATATTGCCGGCCAGCGCGTCGCGGTGGGGGTAACGCCTAAACTGCAACGGATCACTACCTATAACTATGGCGTCTCGGTTGATGCTTATGATACCGACGACTGGGATGATAGCCGCTACCGCGAAGAAGAAAATGCTTTCAATCTTGATTTGGGCGCCGTGTGGCAATCGGGCCCTTACCGGGTTGGCCTTGCCGGCAAGAATTTAGTTAGCCAAGATGTCGATACCGTAACCAGTACGATAACGGATAACCGTTTTACTTATGAGCTTGAGCCGCAATTTACCCTTGGCTCGGCGTTTGTGTCTGACTTTGTGACCGTTGCTGCCGATTTAGATCTCAACAAGAAAAGCGGCTTTAAAGGTACGCTTAATGTGGATGATGACACCCAGTTTTTCCGAGTCGGGGCAGAGTTTGACGCCTTTGGCCATGCGCAACTACGCACCGGCTATCGTGCGGATCTAGAAGACAATGTCGATAATGCCTTTACCCTCGGTCTTGGTTTATCCCCCTTTGGTGTCGCCAATCTTGATATCGCCGCGAGTATCATCGATAGCAACACCTATGGTGGTTCCGCTCAGCTGGCCTTTACGTTTTAAATCAGTTACTGCATGACAAATGATTGGGCAGGCCCTAAAATGGCCTGCCTTTTTTAATCATCACTTACCAATCATTGATCATCAAGAGAGTAACCGAATGTTTGACGGCGTTACGCTAAACCACGAGCAACAACAAGAAGCGGCAGAGCGCATTCACGCGCTGATGGCAAAAGGCATGAGCAGCGGTGAGGCGATTATGCAGGTTGCCAATGAAATACGTTCGCAAGCAGCGCAAGCGGCTCAAGCCTCTTCGTCTGAAGAGTGAGACACACTGCAAACATATTGTGTTTTTATTTACAATTCCAACAATCCCTGATTAATTTAAAGTAGGTCAGTAAAGGAGTGTTGGATGGGTAGTCGGCTGGAACAAGCGCGAGAGTGGGCGAGGGTAAGACATGCCCTCCAGCGGTATGGCGCTCAGCCCTATCGTTGTCACCTGGATCATGTCGAGCGGATTGCCACGCCTTTTGGTGAACAAGCACGTATTGTGGCGCAACTGCACGATATTTTGGAAGACACCGCGACGCGTGTGGATGAGATCTCTGCGCTTTTCGGCCCCACGGTAGCCCGCGCTGTGATGCTGGTGACCGATCCGCGCCGACCCAATCGCGAAGAGCGAAAACGCGCGTTAAACCAGCGTTTGATTGTGCTTGATGTCACGGATGAGGCGGCTTGGCTTGCCTTGGTGGTAAAAACCTGTGATCGACTCGCGAACGTCATTGCCAGTAGTGAACACAGCCCAAAACGGTTTGAGCAATATCAACGCGAACACGGCGGCTTTCGCGTTGCTGTATATCGCCCCGGTTTGTGTGACAACTTATGGCAAGAGCTAGATGGCTTGATTGATGCCGGCCAACACGCAGACCGACATCCTGATCATCAGCTCCACGCGTCGATCTCTTAACCGCTGTTTTCGACGACGCTGTTAATGCTTAGTCGTTAGTTATCTAAGTCATACACAGTCGGGACGGGCTGTCGTTTGTGCTGCGTTGCCTGGTACACCTTAATAATCTTCTCTTTCACCGCATTATCGACTGGCTTACCTTCAAGAAAATCATCAATTTGCTCATACGTGAGTTGTAATGCGTCTTCGTCGGCTTTTTGTGGCGATAAGTCTTCCAAATCCGCGGTAGGGACTTTATGAACTAACACATCCGGCGCCTCTAAGTGGGCGGCAAGTTGACGCACTTGGCGTTTATTGAGACCAAATAAAGGGGCAAGATCGCAGGCGCCATCGCCGAATTTGGTATAAAAGCCGGTGATGTTCTCTGCTGAGTGATCGGTGCCGAGGACCAAACCTTGGGTTAAACCTGCAATTTCATACTGTGCAACCATTCGAGCGCGTGCTTTAACATTGCCTTTGGCAAAATCAATCCGCCCTTCGTTTGCTGGCAATAGCCCAACTTCCGACACTGCATCGAGTACCGATTGATGTGTACCGTCGACACCGGGTTTTACATTGACTGTCACGGTTTTACTTGGTTGGATAAATGATAGCGCGAGTTGGGCTTCATCCTCATCTTTTTGCTCACCGTAGGGTAAGCGTACCGCGATAAACTGATATTGCTCGGTGCCTGCGGCTTGATTAAGTTCGTCAACGGCTAATTGTGCCAGTTTTCCACATGTTGAAGAATCGACGCCTCCACTAATGCCTAATACAAGACTCCGGGTCCCTGAACGTTGTAGCATGGCTTTGATAAACGCAATGCGACGGCGTACTTCGAGTGCTGCGTCAATCGTGGGTTGCACGCGCATTTCTTCGCGGATCGGGTGTTCCATGTTGTGTTCCTCTTTTTAACTCTGGCATGCGACTTTAATGAAGGTTTGGCTGCGTATTATTGTGCATGATCTCTGGCGCGTTGGGTATAGCCAAATCAATCCCTTCGCGTTGCTGGTTACGTGTTAGGTTTTTGATTGGTTTCATGGCATCATTATGCGCGATATCCACCGCATCCAGAATGGTTCGGCTAAGAGAATACGATGACAGAGCAAATTGCAGTGTTTGGTAGTGCTTTTAATCCGCCGACGCAAGGCCATGCGTCGGTATTAGCACAACTGAACCACTTTGATCAGGTATTGCTGGTCCCTAGCTACAAGCATGCTTGGGGGAAAGCGATGGCGCCTTATGACACTCGCTGTGCGTGGGTGCGGACGTTTATCGATGATGTCGCGCTCTCGAACCTGACACTATGTCAACGCGAGGCATCGCTTGGCGCTGAAGGTGACCCTGTCACAACATTTATGCTGCTGAGTGCGTTACAGCAAGATTATCCAGAGGCCGCGTTAACTTTTGTTGTTGGACCAGACAACTTGGTTAAGTTTGGTCAATTCGCGAACAGTGACGAGATCCTTGCGCGCTGGTCTGTATTAGGAATGCCAGAAAAAGTGGTGGTCCGAAGTACCCACATACGTGAACGACTCCAGCAGGGACTACCCATTAGTGAGTTAACCACCCCGAACGTCGCGGCACAGCTAACCGATTCAGCGTTCAGGGCGTATTAGCACATGATAGATTGATTCGTCTTGTGTATCACGCCTCGAAGGTGTCGGTATAACGCGCATACAGTGATTCTGCTTGCGCGTGCGCGATGCCGATATTTGTCGCCGCCTTGGTTAATGTTTGCCCCGATTTAAGGGCTGCACGGAGTTGTCTCACGATAAAATATTCGTGTAAATCTTCCATGGTCAGTTGCGTGAGTGCTTGTAATTGATAGTGTTGTTCAGCGTTTGCGGGTGGTTGACCTGTTTGCGCTCGTGTCACACAATCTGCCAAGCTTTGGGTTTGTCGGTCGAGTGTTTGTGACGGTGTCATGAGTGAAACCTGATCTAATGCGACAGCTTGAAGCCGGCGTGCTTGCGCTGATGATGACGGCTGATATCCTGACGTAAGCAGTGCACAAAGGCTGGCAACAAGCAGGGGGGACACCTCGATATGGCCAACTTGTGTAGGCAGCTTCTGCGTGACACGTGGCGATATGGCCAGTTGATGTACTCGAGTGTTTGGCGTGATGGTCAGGGCATGCAAACACTCAAATGGAAGCCAAAACCCTTGACCACTATGCACAGGGATGTCGGCTTTCCCTAAGCGAACAAATACGACGCCGTCTTCAACAAACAGCAAATTAGCCGTGTAACGACGCTTACGAGGCGTGAAAGTCAGTGATGATGGTTGGTAAAACGTATGTTCGCTGGTGTACTTCATAATGGCGTCTCAATGTAACAAGGCGGCAATGGTGAGCACTTTTGCTGTTAAGGTCAAGTACACACCCCGAAAGGGAACCCTTTTGGTGCAATAAGGTCTGACCTCCAACCTGTGGAAAATATCGGTGGATTCACTTTGAATCCTTGTTTGGCTGCGTAAAATAGCGCGGTTTTTATTAGCTATAATGGAAGAACGTGCAGACAGTTAACGATCCCTATCAAGAGATTCGTCCTTATTATGACGAAGAAGTTCCAGGTGCGATTCAGCGTCTTATTCAAGATGATGAATTTATCAATGCGATTCTGTCTTATCGCTATCCACACGCATCAGGCCCGCTCGGTTGGCTACTCAAGCCTGCGCTAAAACTGTATCTGACCAAAAAGTGGAATAACATCAGAACCGTACAGGATGTGCAGCTACATGTTGCCAGCTATATGCGCAAGATGATCAAAACAAGCTGCGATAAAGTCACGGTCTCCGGTGTTGAAAATCTCGACCCAAGCCAAGCGTACCTCTTCGTCTCGAATCATCGGGATATTGCCATGGATCCCGCCTTAGTGAATTGGTGTTTGCATCAGCGCGGATTAGATACGGTAAGAATCGCCATTGGTGATAACTTGTTGCGTAAGCCGTGTGCAACGGAGCTGATGAAACTGAATAAAAGTTTTATTGTTAAGCGCTCTGCTAAAGCCCCCCGTGAAATGATGAAATCGCTATCACAATTATCCGCTTACTTACGTCTTTCTCTCGATGAAGGGCAGTCTATATGGATAGCGCAACGAGAAGGGCGAGCAAAAACCGGCGAAGACATCACTGATCCTGCGATCTTAAAAATGTTCTTTATGGAAGGCCGAAAACGTAAGCAAGATTTTGATACGTACATGGGCAACTTAAACGTGGTTCCTGTAGCAATATCGTATCAAAACGACCCTTGTGATCTGGACAAAGCGACGGAATTGGATGCGGTTAAGCGATTAGGGGCGTACGAAAAGAGTGAGTTTGAAGACATTCAGACCATCGTCAAAGGTATCGTCGGCAACAAGCGCCATGTTCATGTCGCCTTTGGTGAGCCAGTGACACTGTCACAAGATACGCCTGACTCCATGGCGGCGAAGATCGATAGCCAAATTCATCAGCTGTATCGGCTGTATCCGGCCAACTATATTGCGGCTGGGGTAGAACATGACAGTGTCACACCAGCCGAACGCCGTCTTTACGAGCAAAAAATTGCTCAAGCGCCTGAAGCGGCGCGTGAATATTTGCAACAAATGTACGCCAATCCAGTCCTCAACCAACAGACAGTAGGTGCTGTTCTTTCAGATGACGACGTCGTCGACGTTGTAGGAGAACAAAACGCCGAGTGACCTTGTCACTTTATTGGCGATCCCAAGGCGGTGGATCGCCAATTTCATCACGCATGAAATCGACAAACTCTCTGACCTTGGGTGCAAGATGCTTACGCCGTGGGTAAACGATATAAATTGGCAGTTCGAGACAAGGCTGCCAGTCGGGAAGTACCTCAACCAGCTCACCCGTGTCTAACTCATCGTTTAATAGATAGGTCGCGAGATAGGCGATCCCCAATCCCGCTTTGACTGCTTCGAGCACCGCTGGGGCATTATTGATTGTGTATTGGCCGCTGATATGAACCACTTGTTCCGTGCTGGCCTTGGTGAAGGGCCATTGGTCATAACGACGTTCACGGCTTTGATAAGTAATACAGTCATGATGACGTAATTCATTAAGTTGTTGCGGGGTGCCGTTATTCGCAAGGTAGGTTGGGGCAGCAACCAGTTTGAACTGACAGTCTGCTAATTTTCTCGCCACCATCCCCTCAGGAGGGTGCTCATGAATCGCTACCCAACAGTCATAGCCTTCTTCGACCAGGTTAGGTCGATGGTCGAACAAACTAATGTCGAGATTAAGATCAGGGTATAGCTGTCGGAATTTGGCAAAATGGCGCGTCATTATAGTATTACCGAATGACTGCGCGACGCCGATTTTTAGCTTACCGGTTACCTCATTCCGATAACCTGCGACCATGGCTTCGGCTTCATCTAAGGTTGCCATTAACTGGCTACCATAATCCGCATATCGAGTTCCCACTTCGGTCAACGATACCGAGCGGGTGTTACGCTGTACCAGTTGGACGCCCAAACGATCCTCGAGGTAACGAACCTGTTTACTCACTTGTGATTTGGAAATACCAAGTCGTTCAGCGGCGCGCGTAAAATGCTGCTCTTGTGCAACGGCAGCCAACACCACAATTTGTTGGAGATGTTCGAGCATAGTCTGTGCTTCCATGTTCTCAGTAGGGTGAGACTACCACATATTTCCCTGCCTCTGGAATTAATAGTGACAACGTCACACTAAGCTATCAGAGAAGCACCGTAAAACCCCTTCCTTTTCTTTTTTCTATCTTATTGTTTTTTAATGTCAATATATTATTGTTTCCTGTGAGATACACTGAAAACATTAAATGTAAGTACTCACTTTTAAAACGGTTATAAAATTTCACACTATCTTTCATTTATTCTTATATCGGCTTATTTATTGTTTATATCGACAATGAAAACTGGAATGGCTGTTTTTATTCATGATTGATATCGCATAAAATTTAGCGAGGAGGTGATAGATGATTGAATTAATCAAACAGTTTTTCTTATTAGGGTGCATGTCGTTTGGTGGGCCGGCCGCGCATGTCGGCTATTTTGAGCGTGTGTTCGTCAAAGAAAAGCGGTGGCTGAGTGCGGATACCTTTGCTTCTGGTTTAGCCATCAGCCAGTTTCTACCTGGCCCAGGAAGCAGTCAGCTCGGTATGTATATTGGCTATCAACGCGCGGGTTATTTAGGTGCGTTTGGCGCATTTGTCGCGTTTACCTTGCCTTCTTTTGTTTTGTTGACAGCGGCGGCGGTATTAAACAGCGGTGCGCAAGCTTCTGATTGGGTCGCAAGCATCATTAGCGCAGCCAAATTATTAGCGGTGGTGGTAGTGATTGATGCTACTGTCTCAATGGGCCGAAAATTTATCGGCTCGTTAGCGACTGGGACAATGGCGGTGGCAACAACGTTATGGCTATTGCTAACGCCATCGGGCGTATTATATCAAGTACTTCCCATTGTCATTGCAGGCATTGTAGGAGCTATTGGGTTTGCGAAGCCCCAATCACATCATGCACCAGTTAACATTGCGTGGCGCCGCAGTAGCGTGATCCTGGGTCTCTTTTTACTATTGCTCACAGTACCTTGGCTGTTTAATCAAACCTTATGGGTACAGGTGTTTAATCTGTTCTACCAAGCGGGCAGTTTTGTCTTTGGTGGCGGGCATGTGGTTTTGCCATTGCTCGAGCCCATTATCGGTGACGTTGTCACTGATTCGGCGTTAATTGAAGGTTATGCGGCGGCTCAGCTAGTGCCGGGGCCGATGTTCACCATGGCGAGTTATCTGGGTGCCAGTGTTGAAGGGTTAGCTCCCATTTGGGGCAGTATTATTGCAACGATTGCGATTTTCTTGCCTGGTGCATTACTTATGTTCGGTGTTTTGCCGATTTGGGAGGCGGTTAAAACTCAGCCTCGCTTGGCCGGGGCTATCAGCCTCATTAATGCCAGTGTCGTGGGGTTACTCGCCGCCGCGCTGTATCAACCCGTATGGGTTTCCGCCTACACAAAACCTTTGGATTTAGTGCCCATCGCGCTTGGCTTAGTGGCATTAACTCAATGGCGAATTTCGGTGTTTTGGTTACTCCTATTAATGATGGTGTACCAGTTTACTCTCGCTTAATACGCGCCATACTTTGTGGCCCAGCTGTGTCTGGGCTACTTTTTATCACTTAGCGCACTATAACTTTATATGTTGTAAAGCAAAAAGCTAAGTCACATCGCTCATGTGGCTCAGCTTCTTAATTAATTTATAAACTGCAGTCTTAGAACTGCCACGGTTGGCGAGTGCCTGTGTCGGAGGCTGTTTGTGCCAGCTCAATAGCATAGATGACTTTGCTTGCAGAAATTGGGCAAACAGGCGAGGGTTGGTTATCGGTAATTGCCTTTGCTAATCCATCGAACAGGCGGTGATATTGGCCGTTTTCAAGGGTGAGAGGATCAGGAGTGACGCTGTCACCAACTTCGAGCATCCCTTGATACGCTTGCTCACCAAAACCAGAGACAGTTACCATCAAACCTGCGCGTAGTTGCTCTTCTTGAATATCTAACCCTACGGTACTGAAGGTCGCTTTTTCACCCTGGACGACAAAGCGTTCGGTGGTACCTGAACGGTAAGGGCTGGAGGATAAAATTACTTCTGTGTTTGGGTAATGCAGCGTCACTTGAAAATAGTCGGTCGTTTCGCTGCTAGGGCGTAGCGCACGACAGGTGCCGGATACCGCATCCGGTTCCCCTAAAAGATGGAGGGCTTGGTCAATTAAATGAGAGCCGAGATCATAGAGAATGCCGCTGCCTTCACCTGGCAATTCACGCCAACGTTGGCGGACTTCTGGGCGGTAGCGATTAAAGCTGGAATGCATGACTTTGATGTCGCCAAGCTCACCTGCTAGGTGTAACCCTTTTAGGGTGAGAAAATCACCATCCCAACGTCGATTGTGGTAAGGGCACAACACTAAGCCTTTTTGCTTGGCCAGCGCCGCTAGCTCGAGACCATCACGGCTATTGGTCACAAAAGGCTTTTCTACCAAGACATGGCAACCGGCTTCTAATGCTTGTTTAACGTGTTGGTAATGGAGGTGGTTGGGGGTAGTAATCACCACCAAATCTGGGGTTTGTTGAGTGAGTAAAGTGTTGAGGTCGTCAAAGCAAGCCGCTTTAGGCAATCGCTGTGCAACTTGTTCGGGTTTACTGGACACAACAGCTGAAATAGCGAACTCAGAGATTGCACTCAAAAAAGGAACGTGAAATGTATTGGCAGAAAAGCCAAAACCGACCAAAGCTGTTTTTATCATAAAGCGTACTCGCATTGACGATGTATTATCAGCACTTTATCGGACATCGACACGCCAATCAATCTAAGTGCAAGATCTCTCTGTCTCAATATGGATATAATTATAGATTAAGTCCATAATGAGAGTGTGTGAGCATGAAATGGTGAATGATATGACAGCAGCACAAGCACCAAAGGCGGCAGACAAGAAGAGAATGGCTCAGGTCGGCTTCAAAGCTGCTGTAAAAATAATGGAAGGATGGGGCTGTACCGGCGCAGACATGCAGCGAATTCTTCGCATGCCAAGGTCTACATTCCAAAAGTACAAGGCGAACCCAGACACTATATCTATGGATGATGATCAGCTTGAGCGCTTAAGCTATATCGCAAACATTCACAGTAGCCTTCGAATCATCTTCGATAACCAAGAGAACGTTCAGGGTTTCATGTCGATGGAGAACAAAAACGCTTACTTCGAAGGGCAGACGCCTTTATCTATTATTAGTAGCGGCAAATTCGCTGATCTTTACGAAGTGTTCTGTCGTGTCGACGCGTTACGTTCAGGTCAATGGGGGTAGCATGCCGAATGCGAGAGAAAATCAAGCGGTAGGTTATAGGCTCATTCCGTCTAAGTACCCGACGATTGATTTGTTTGATGATGTCCTTAATCCGGAAGATTTTGAGGTGATGTATCAACTGCAAGCATTGACGAATCCACGTATTCTCGATGAAGTGGGTGATGTTTCCCTGATTAAGCCGGAGGAAATCCCGTACCACTGTGAACGTGGTCGTAGCTATGCGGTAGCCGCCTTTACGCACATTAACCGTGATGGCTCACGCTTTGCTGATGGCAGCTTTGGGATGCTTTATATTGGTGACACCGAACAAACCGCTGTAAAGGAGGTCATGTATCACCAGCGCAAGTATTGGGCTGGCGTTAATGGGCTTCACTATGATCGTTTGGTGTTTAGGGCGCTTCGTTTCACATTTGATGATAATAAGGTGATTGATGTGTGCGACAAGCCAATGACAGATCCAATTTACGACCTGATTGATTACTCTGCGGCACAGATGCTTGGCCGCCAGGTACGGCAAAATGATACATTATCAGGGATCCGCTACCACTCAGTGCGAAATGAAGGGAGGATCTGCTGGGCGATGTCTACGCCAAAAGTGGTTAGCGATGTCATCCAATGCTTCCACGCAGAAATGATTTGGAACGGGAAAGAAATCAGTCAGGTTGAGAAGATTTACGCAATGGACTGAGCGGTACGGCTGTATGTTAACAAACCAACCTTAAGTGCGCATTATGTATGTTATGTTAAATAAGGTGTTTATCAGATGACGAATCGTATCGATAAGACAAGCGCCTTGACTCCTCACCTCCATTTTCTCTCCCCCTTCAGTATTCTGACGCGATGATTCAACATAACTGACTATTTACCATAAAATAGCTAATCACCACTTTCTTTAATCAACTTAGTTCAAATGCTCCGCTTGACCTAAGATGCTTCAATCATGCGGTGATGAGCCAAACAAGATCAGCGTTATTGCTATCTTATACTTCTACCGCATTGAAGCGTCAGTTCGCCAAAGTCACGGCAACTGCTGTCGTGACCAGCCTGTTCCCCGCATTTCTTGCGGTGTCGGACGGCGCTAATAAGGTGATGGCGGCAGGCGTTCAAAGTCATCAATCACTTTAACCATGTTGGGTGGCGTATCACACCATCGCCAAAATACGATATTTTTCATGTCCTGAGTGGCTCCACGCGCAAAACTTGGCACAATAATGGCGTTGACCTTTGCACTGATGAGCTGCGTCGATAAGTACCAACTATCGGGCGTTTGCTGCTGGGTCACTTGATCTAACCAAGCACAGCTTAGCGTCGAGGGCTTGATGCCACAGTTTAGAAGCACTGTTTCATCGGTCAGATCGAGTACATTGTCGCAGTCGACATCATATTGACATATTGTCAGAGGCTGAGCTTTAAAACGAAACCCCTGCTGAGCCTCGACCCATGCACCTGATTGAGACAGTGAGGTGTATAAGGCGCCAACACCTTTTGGGTTAAACCGACCACCGTTGCGTCTTGCCCCTTCACCACTGTTAGGCGCGTATGACCAGCGAGGGTTATGGCCACGAAATACCGCACCTTCAAATTTAAACAAATGGTCCTTTAGCTTCTCTTCACGCATAACCGCCTTCGCTCGTATGATTGAGGTAGGCTCTGACCGCATCTATTCGATCGTGCTTAACCAGTTGTTCTGCGGTTAATCCGCCAAACTCTGGCAGCCCTTCGCTCCGATACCACGCGTAGGCATGAAATTCATTCCCCGTCCACGGAAGGATTCGGTTGATCACTTCTGTGCAGTTACGTAGTTGTTGCTGCGCCTTGATTGTTGAATATCGTTCGGTGCGACTCAGCGTGGAATAAGGTAACCCAGACAATGACGCAATTTCTTTCAAATTTGTATGGAAAAACGCGGCCATTTTGCTCGGTTCAACGATACCTTCTGCGTTCATGACTACATCTAAAATAGATCGGTTCATCGTAACCACCATGTCATTTAAATTTGACTTATATACGTCTAAAATGGATGACATTATGACAGTTGTCAAGCTGGGCTAAAATACAGCAGAACAGCAGGTGTTTACTGTACCGGGAACACAAATCACGGTTTGCTCCGGACGAATTCCACCCATTAACCTTTTTAGGTTCAGCAAGGTTTGCTACAGTTCATCAGTCATTAGATCATTCATTATAAGGATAACCATGAAAGCGCACATTTGGGCGTGTTTGCTCGTGGCGTTAGCCAGTTTTGGCGCGATAGCTCAGGACGAAAACGATGTTAAGCATACTAAGGCGGCCAAAGAGCCAACATCGTACGCCGAGCAAAGTATTTACGATAAACCATTGATGGAAAGGTATGTTTTGGATGAGATCCGGAACTTAAGAACCGATTTCCAAGCGTTAGAAAAACGTATGGTCACAGAGATTACCGACCGTGAGCTCGACGTGGCGGATAAGTCACTCAACTACGCTAATGTGACAGTGACCTACTTCTTTTATCTCATCGCGGGCGCAGCATCGCTCATTGCCCTCGTTGGCTGGCAGTCGTTACGTGATATTAAGACCAACACCAAAGAACTGGCGGATCAACAGTTATCTGAAATTGCAGAGCAATATGAGCGCAAGTTCCAAGCGCTCGAGCGAGATTTGAAGCGTAAAACGCGCATTATTGCTGAAAATAACAAAGAAATTGAACGCATTAACGAAATCCATAACTTATGGTTACGTGCGCAGCATTCGCAGACGCCAGAGCAGCGGATGGAAATTTATAATGAGATACTCAAAATCCGCCCTGGTGATCTCGAAGCGTTAACTCACAAAGCGGATGCCGCGATGGAAATGGGTGAATACCATTGGGCGCTAAGTATTAGTAACCGCGTCTTGGAAGTGGATGAGCGCAATGCTAATGCCCTATTCCAACGCGCTTGTGCTTATGCAAGGTTAGGTGCCGAGGACCAAGCCGTGTCTGACTTAGAGCTGGCGATAGCTGAAAGTGCTTCGTTGCGTGAGGCGGCTCGAGAAGAGGCCGACTTTGAATCACTGCATGGTCACGAGCGGTTTGATCTGTTGATTGACCCTGATGGACTTATTTAAGCAACAAAAAACGTAAATAAAAAAACCAGGCATGAGATGTTGCCTGGTTTTTCTTTTTTTACCCGCCGGCCAGTTTGACTGTGTGGCCTTTCTTTTCTAAGTACGTTTTGATGTTGTCGCGCTTATCCCCTTGGATCTCAATCACGCCATCTTTCACGGCTCCCCCGCAACCACATACTTTTTTGAGTTCGGCGGCGAGCTGTTTTAATTCAGCATCATCAAGGTCTAAGCCAGTGACTAAGCTGACGCCTTTACCTTTGCGCCCTTTTGTTTGGCGCTGGATACGAACAATGCCATCCCCTTTAGGGCGTTGAGGCTTCTCGGGCGTTTCTTTGATTTTTCCAGATTCTGTTGAGTAGACTAAGCGGTTTTCGTCAGACATGGTGATAGTTTTGCTTCGTTGAACATTTTAGGATGATACTATCAAAAGCAACCCTATGTTGGCAGTCACTATCCGCGCAGCTGCTCTCCATTTTTATCAATAAAAAGCTTTAATCCTGGTAGCGACCCCTTCATCAGTTTGCCTCGGACAATCATATACCAGCCCTTTTCATCTTTTTCTGGATCGTCGTTCATAATACGAAAACCATTATATTCTTCCACCTGCTTTTTTGACGATACGTCACCCTCTTCATCATCAAAATCGGCGGGATCGACAAGAATACTGGTGTCAGCCCACCACTCGATTGATTTTTTCACATTGTGCAAACTGCCAGATATCGATTTACCCCCGAGTCTAGCGCGGTAAACCTCTGTGGCCTCATCGCCACCTTCTGACTTTTCAATCGTATAACCACGATGAAAAAGGCGTCGGGTCATGTTTTTTCCTCCCGCAAATAGCCGTGTACGCCATGTTGCATTGAACTACGGCCTTGAGTCTGTTTTAGACTATTATCAGCCCTACTTAGAATTATTTCATTAATCCAAGCCATTAACGGATTTAGGGTCTAGTGTAATGAGACATAAGTCTAATATTTTTCATTCTAGCGTGTTAGACTGACAACAAACATATAAAGTTATAGTGCGTTATGAAAAAGATTTTACCGCTTGAACCAAAGCATATTCCCGATAGCTTGGCCCTTTTCAATCAAGGCGTAGTCAGTTTGGATGAGTGGGAATTGTTAACGCAAGGCGCTTACAGTCATAATTCATTACTCAGTTACCGTAATGACTGGCACGTATTTGCTGATTTTTGTCACGGCCAAGGGGTCACAGCCGTGCCATGTGCGATAACGACGTTGCGTCGCTTTGCCGAGCTTGCGGCTCAACACCGTAAAATATCGGTGATTCGTCGTGTCGTGGTCACCGTCGGCTTAGTACATCGACTACATCAACAGCGTGATCCCAGTAAACATCGCGAAGTAAAATACGCCATGGCTCGATTACTTCAGGCAAAGTTGCCGGAAAGTAAAGAAGCCACCCCCTTTCACGCGCAGCACATGATACAACTCAATGAACAACTCGCTGGTTCGCAAAGACTGCAAGATCTGAGAGATCGGCTTGTATGGTCACTTTCTTATGAAGGATTGCTTAAACGCAGTGAACTTGCCGCACTGACCACAGACGATCTGATTACTCAAGGTACCCAAACGTTCATAATAGTTAGAGATCAACGGGTAGCATTGAGTGAGCAAACAGCGATGTTAGTCGCCCAGTGGTTAGATAAAACAGGAATGAATCATGGCCCTCTCCTTCGTCGAATCAACAAACATGGCCATTTAGGTGAGACCGTATTAGACCCGTCATCGATTTATCGGATCTTTCGACGCGCGAGTCGCTTGCTGGGTGAGTCCGTTACTTTTTCCGGGCAATCGCCTCGCGTCGGTGCAAGCCGTGCACTTGCCAATAAAGGAATGACAATAAAACAAATCCAGCATCTTGGCCGCTGGAAAAGCCCCGCAATGCCGGCGCAATATGTCGGTAACACGATAGCAAGTGAACAAGCTAAAGCGCGATACCGACATAAGAAGCTGACGGAATAACTAGCTTACTCGCCGTCCCGTTGCATGGGTGATACGTGATGCGAGATATTCATCAAATGCTAACCCATGATGTTCGACCAATTTAGGGAACATGGAAATGGGCGTCATACCTGGAAAGGTATTAATTTCGTTGACGAGTACCGTACCGTTCTCAGTCAAGAAAAAGTCAATGCGCGACATGTCCTTTAATCGCAGTTGCTTAAACGCTTGATGGGCATAGTCGCGAATACAGGCAACTTGTTCCTCGCTAAGGTCGAGTGCTTCAATCTGTGTATTGCTCGAACTCCCTTCGCTGTATTTCTCTTCAAAGGTATAAAAACTCCCCTCTGGACAGCGTATTTCACCCGGCTTGGTGACAATAATTTCGTCGCCAACCTGAAACGCGGCGACCTCTAATTCACGCGGTTGAATCGCTTTTTCGATCAATACTTGGTCAGAAAACGTAAACGCATCTGCAATGCATGTTGAGAGCTGCTCTTCTTCAGTCACACGATAGCAGCCTACACTGGAACCTTGACTGGCCGCTTTGACGAAAACACCTTGATGCTCAGCAAAAAAGGCGGACGCACGTGCCATGCTTTGGTCACTTTGATCGGTGATAAACACGTAGGGTGTGTTCGGAATGCCGAGGGCATCAAACCACAACTTCGAGGTAATTTTATTAAAGCAAATTTGGCTACCTTCCGGGCCGCATCCTAGGTAAGGCAGGCCGGTGATCTCGAGTAGTGACTGAATATCCCCCGTCTCGCCGGGAAAACCATGGAAGCAAGGGATCACATAATGAATTTGCCTATGCTCAACCTTGCTACAAAGCATGCCATCAGTATCAAGGTGACAGCGCATACCATCGTCAAGATGCCATCCCTCTTGGGTGATTTCGACTTTTTGGACATTGACTCGAGGGAGCTTCGCTAGCTGTGATTCAATATACTGCGCAGAAACGAGCGAGATATCGTGCTCCGCACCACCGCCACCGCACAGTAAAAGCAGGTTTAGTTTCGTCATTATTTTCTCTCACCACGTGCATTAACACGTTACCTGAATATACCGCCATAGTAGTCAAATGCGACGTTGCTTTCACCTATCGACGCGTATTTGTTGGTATTTTTGTGTTTGATTGCTGCGGGTTTGTTCAAAGCTGACCCAAGAGCCAGCTTCTATATTGACAGGCGCGGAGATTCGACTAGTTAACGCGTGTCATCTCAGGCGTTGATGAACGCTTAATGTCTGCGATGTCACGAACAAAAGGACCATACTGCTGAATGGTTTGCGGTAAAGCCTTAATGGCACGCTTCGCTGCATCTCGTGATGAATATTCACCATACAACAAGGTATACCAAGGTAAGCCGTCTACCATTTTCTTGTTGCTCCAAAGTGGCTCGTTACTTGGAAGCCGTTTGGCGTAATCAGTAAACCCGCGATCATGGCTAAGTGCCACAATTTGAATGGTATACCCTGGGCCCTGGCTTGATGCTTTTACGGTTTGTTTTTTCGGCGCTGGCGACGCTTCCTCTTTCCAAGCGGATTGCCCTTTCGATGCAGATCGCTCTTTCGGTTGTGGTGCCGAGGTTTTCACAGTCTCGCGCGTATCGGTTGACTCAATGGTCTGACTATAAATTTCAGTGGTCACACCACCACCACTGCATCCTGTTAGCAGCAGCGCAACTGCAAGTAAGCCCAGTTTTTTCATTGTGATTCTGTCAGTTATCCAAATTTGTTTCATTGTGCCCCCGACCTAATAGCCATTCAACCAAAAGTTAACCTGTTACATAAGGTTTCCGGTGATAGCTCACAGATAGAACGTTAAACGACGTGCTTGAGTGTATCGTAACAGCCAGTTTCTGCCACACCCAGATCACATTGCGTTAAAAAAGACCGTTGATTTCAACGCTGAACCGATAGACTGGCTTCAGAGCTTAACCAATTGATGTGCCCACCGTTGATGACGCTGGGCGACGCTTTTTCGGAGGAAACTATGGCCGGCATCGATCAACTCCTCAAGCCTAAATCTATTGCGGTTATAGGTGCGTCCGACCGCAGCGACCGCGCAGGCTACGTTATCACCCGCAACTTACAATCCGGTGGATTTCAAGGCCCTATCATGCCTGTCACACCTAAGTATCAAGCGGTTGCCGGCATTTTGGCGTATAAAACGATTGCGGACCTGCCACTTGTCCCCGATTTAGCTGTTCTCTGTACCCGTGGTGAAGCGACGCCAGCGCTTATCGAACAATTGGGAGAAAGAGGCGTTAAGCTCGTCATTGTGCTCGCAGCCGGGATGCGCGGCCAGCTCGACTCACTCGGCACAAGTCAGTACGCGATAATGCAACGGGTGGCAGAGAGATACACCATGCGCGTGCTTGGCCCCAATAGTTTGGGCATGATTTTACCATGGCTTAACCTTAACGCATCCTTTGCACCTGTGCCGGCCAACAAAGGAAACATTGCTTTTGTCTCTCAATCGGCCGCCGTCTGTACCACTATTTTGGACTGGGCGCGAAATAAACGTATTGGCTTTTCAACCTTTATCTCATTGGGCGAAGCCTGTGATATTGATTTCCCCGAATTACTCGACTTTTTGTGTCGCGACAGTAAAACCGACGCGATTTTGCTCTACGTCGATTCAATTCGTGATGCACGACGCTTTATCTCCGCTGCGCGAGCGGCCGCCCGGAATCGTCGTATTCTCGTATTGAAAAGTGGTCGTACCCGCGGTGGGTCCGTTGCTCTTGAACAACTTAGTCAGACCAGTACAGGGTTAGATGCCGCTTACGATGCTGCAATCCGTCGCTCTGGGATGTTACGTGTGAACAACACGCACGAGTTATTTGCCGCGGTCGAGACGCTATCTCACTCCGTTCCTTTGCGTGGAGAACGACTCGCGATTATCACTAACGGCGGTGGGCCGGCAGTAATGGCGGTTGACACGCTGATGGATGCTGGGGGTAAGCTAGCGACCTTGAGTGATTCAACGCTTGACGCCCTAAATCAGGTCTTGCCTGCAAGCTGGTCGCATACGAACCCCATTGATCTGGTCGGAGATGCTGACACGCAGCGTTACCAAGCGGCAATAGATATCATGTTAAACAGTGATGAGGCCGACGCGGTTTTGATCATGCATTCCCCATCGGTCACGGCACCTGGACTGGCGACCGCCAAAGCCATCATTCATTCATTAAAAGAAAACCCTCGCGCGCGGCGCTTTAATATTTTAACGAATTGGCAAGGAGAGGGAGACGACGCCACAGTCGCCCGGCTGGCGTTCACGCATGCCGGCTTCCCAACCTATCGAACACCTGAAAGCGCCGTGACTGCTTATATGCACTTAGTCGAATATAGGCGCAACCAAAAGCAATTAATGGAAACCCCTACCTCGACTGGACTCATGGACTATGACTTATTGGCCGCACGGGCGTTTATCGAACAAGCAGAAGACATTGAGCATCTCACCCTAACGACCCATGAGGTACGACCCTTTTTAGAAGCTTATGGTATGCAGGTTATATCTACCTGGCTCGCGACCGACGCGGTAGAAGCCGCCCAAATTGCCGAACAAGTTGGTTATCCTGTTGCCGTGAAGCTTCGCTCTTCCGATATTCGTCATAAATCAGATGTACAAGGCGTGATGTTGAATTTACGTACAGGAGCGGAAGTCGCTAATGCCGCTCAAGCGATCCTTGATCGCGTGTCTGTCACTTTTCCCAACGCCCACATCCAAGGATTATTGATACAGTCGATGGCTCCGCGAGCGGTGCCCAGGAGCTACGCGTTACCATCAGTAATGATCCCGTTTTTGGTACCATCATTTTACTCGGAGAAGGCGGCTCTGATTGGGATGTCACCAAAGATGCGGCAGTCGGGATCCCGCCGCTGAATATGGCACTGGCGCGCTATCTTGTGATTGGCGCGATTAAAAGCGGTAAAATCAAGCAACGCGGCTTTCCTATTGCTATCGATGTACCGCGTCTATGTCAATTTTTAGTGACATTGTCACAAATGATCATTGATTGCCCGGAAGTCGATGAGCTCGATATCCACCCACTTCTGGTCGCTGGCGAGGAACTCACGGTTTTGGATGCATCGCTGCGGTTACGAGATTACGCGGGTAGCCAACAAAAGCGCTTAGCTATTCGGCCTTACCCTAAAGAATTGGAGCAATCGGTCACGCTTAAAAACGGACAAACCATTCTGCTGCGTCCTATTCTTCCCGAAGATGAGCCAACGCATAAGGCCTTTGTCGAAAAAGTGTCTGAAGAGGATCTATACCGCCGCTTTTTCTCTGACGTTGGCGAGCTAAATCATGAGGCGTTGGCGAATTTGACTCAAATTGACTATGACCGTGAAATGGCGATAGTGGCCACGTTCCAACTATCTTCCGGGAGAGAAGAAATCTGGGGAGTCGCGCGTTTATTGGCCGATCCTCAAAATACAGACGCCGAATTTGCGGTCTTAGTCCGCTCTGATTTAAAAGGTGTTGGTCTCGGCAGTGTGCTTATGAACACCATTATTAACTATGGCCGCCAGGCCGGCCTATCACGCATCACCGGGATGACCATGCCCAATAATCGAGGGATGATCGCACTCGCACAAAAATGCGGCTTTAGTATTGATGTGCAAATGGCCGATGGCATCGTCGATATGCAACTGCCGTTATCATCCAACGCGTAAGCGAAGACAACGCGCGACCAAAGCTGGTCAATTCAATCCAGCGCCTTCTTCATTCAAGACGAGGACTTATTAATCGGTATGTCGCCTGCTTGCATGTAAGGCGCAAGTAAATTGGGCAACTGTCTGACTAACCAGGATTTAGCATTGCCCATTCGATTGCGCTTCCAGGCTACTCCGAACTTGAGCTGAAACGGCTCTCCCCCTTTTAGGCGTTTTAAACGTCCGGCGTTGAGATCGTCTTGGACCCAAAACCAGGGCAACGTCCCTATGCCTTGGCCATTCAAAATAGCCGTATATTTGTCATGCATGGAACTGACGGTTAAGCGTGGTTGATTTTCCAGCACATTATAGGTTTTCGGCTGCATACCTCGCGCCGTGTCAGCAACCGCGACGCCACGGTATTTGGCGCGAACATCGGGTTCAACCGGGCGCGCTTCTTTATGTATCGGATGGTCGGGAGCAGCAACCCAATAGGCGCTCATTTCTCCCAGCGGCTGTACTTTTATCCCTTGAGGCACAGTATCGGGGATCGGCGCAATCAGTACATCTGCGCGCTCTTGTGCTAACGCCTCCCAACAGCCTGCTAGTATTTGCTCAGACAGTTTCAGCCGTGTACTACTCTTTTTAGCTAAACGCTCGATCAGCGGAAAAAAGAAGTCACTCTTAAACAATCCATCGTAGGCAAGACAAATTTCCAACTCCCAGCCGTGAGCCAATGATGCAGCATCCGCCACCATTTCATCTGCCGCTTTTAACAACATGCGCCCTCGCTCAACCAATAAATGGCCGGCATCAGTAAACGTCGCACGGTGGCCTGAACGATCAAAAATCACTAATCCAAGTTCGTCTTCAAGCTTCTGTACTTGATAGCTCAGCGATGAGGGCGCACGATTCAACGACTCAGCGGCAGCAGCAAAACTGCCTTTTCGCTCAATGGCATCAAGAACGTGTAAGGCTTCAAACGACAACATAATTTTCTCTCGATGATCACCCTAAAAAGGGCACGTAACAGATCTACACACTATATCAGGGTTTACCTTGCCACCCTATGGTAAATCGAAGGGCAATCCCTCGAGAGGAAGCATTATGTGTTAGTCACGATAAATCAGGCATATAGCACAAAATAACCATCGATTTCGTTTCCTTTTTCGTCAAGGTGTCATACTCTAAAACAGAGGTGACAATGAGATTAGACCGTATAGAAATTGCAGGCTTCCGTGGCATCCGGCGCCTATCACTCCAAGTCGATGAACTCACCGTGTTAATCGGCGAAAACGCATGGGGGAAATCGTCTCTTTTGGATGCACTGGAGCTCGCACTCCATCCCAGTGGCGATAAACCTCAGTTTAAACGCTCTGACTTTCATGTTGACCATGCCCTTGGCGTCGCACCAGAACAACAATTTCAGATTATTCTCCGTTGGCAGGAAAGTTTTCCGGGGGAGCATAAAGCTCGCCGTTATCGTCGTTTTAAGCCGCTCTGGAACGGTGAAAATGGCGGTTGCCGAACTTTAGATTACTGTCTGAACGCGACCATGCAAGAAAGTAAAGTGTCGGTACAGCGTGTATTCTTGTCTTGTCAGGGAGAGATAATTGAAAAGGTCGACAACGATGCGCTCGCAAGCCATTTAATGCAGATCCACCCCGTTGTTAGGGTACGTGATGCCCGACGTATGCGGGTACCTGGGCAAATGGTCAATAAAGACAATACGCGGGTTGAGCAACGTTTAGATAATACCTATCGCCGTTTATTAATGATGCCTGGGCACGTTAACAAAGGGGAAATAAAAAGTGGTCTGCATGCAATGCGTCAGCTACTCGATCACTATTTTGCCGCTGACGAGCATAGCCGCGCCCCCTACCCCATTCATGCTCCTGGCGCACTGTCGATTACTCATAATCAAATGCACCCCTTAGAAGCGGTTGCCGCCAATACATCCAACCAAAGCCGGCTCGTATTAATGGGGTTACTGAGTGCATTTGTGCGGGCGCGTGGCCCGAAACAACTCAAACGTAATGCCCGACCTATTATGTTGTTTGAAGATCCTGAAGGTCGGCTACACCCCACACTTTTAAATCAGGCATGGCGGCTCATCCAACTCATGCCCATGCAAAAACTGTTGACCACCAATAGCGGTGATTTGTTGGCTGGCGTTCAGCTCGATCATATTCGCCGGCTTGTACGCCATCCCACGGAAACACGTAGCCATCAAGTCCCTTCTCACCTACTGACGCAAGATGAACGTCGGCGTGTCACGTTCCACGTTCGCTTTCATCGTCCCAGCGCACTGTTCGCACGCTGCTGGTTATTGGTTGAAGGTGAAACTGAAATCTGGCTATTTAATGAGCTTGCACGATTACAAGGTTATGACTTTGCAGCGGAAGGTGTCCATTTAATTGAGTTTGCACAAAGCGGACTTAGGCCACTCATCAAGACCGCCAAGGCACTGGGCATTGAATGGCACCTTGTCGCCGATGGTGATATGGCAGGAAAGAAGTACGCAGCCACCGCGCGAGGACAAATCGAGCATCAGCCCGAAGGAGCAAGACTGACGGTACTGCCCGATAGAGATATTGAGCATTATTTATATAACAATGGCTATGAGCCGTTGTTTCGCGAGATGGCTGGCGTGGCGAGCCAGCAGCCGCACATGAACGATAAGCGTATCATCGCCAAGGCGTTAAAGCGCTACGCAAAACCCGATGCCGCCCTGGCCATTATTGCTTATACAGAAAATGAGCTGAATACGCCGATCCCTAAACTGCTCCGTTGGGTTATTCAGCGTGCCATCGGGCTAGCTAGAGGCGTTGGATAACGCCTCAAACACACTTATTGTTCGACGCGTTGGAAAAACAGCGTCACTTTGCCCACTTCAATGCCCCATTTTCGCATCGAGGTCACGTTAAAGAGATGATCATCATCTTGACGAAACATCCAGTCATCAAAGTGGAACTGGTATTCACTCTCGCCAACAGGCACCACTAAATCATAGCGCCAATTCAGGGCATTACCCGCAACGACACCCCTTGCCTCGCCGACGATATCGCCAGCCGTCCCCGTATAAGTACCATCTTGATGACGCGTAATCGTCCACACGCGCGTTTGGGTTTCTCCATCCGCATAGATAAACGATTCATCCAATGTGAGCGTGTCACCGTCGACCGTTCCCTCAATATCCACTTCGAAGCGGCGGGTTTGCTCTCCTGTAAAGTCTTGGACCATGCCCCACGCTTTGGTATGTCCATCAAAATACTCGAACATGTTGAACGCCGGCTCACGATCTTGATAATCATCGATATCCGCCGAACAAGCAGCAAGCATGATAACGCTTGCAAGGGTAAGGCATGCCCGGTTAAAACTGCGGGTCCACTTTGTCATGATGCTTCTCCTAATAATGCGCGCCGATGATCGGGGTACTCTGTGTTTTCTGATAACCAGATAGCTAAAAAGGCGTCGGCTAGATCTGTGTCATCGATCACTAATGTGGTGCGCCAATCTTGCCCTTGAGATTGATAATGGAAAACGCCTTTGTCCTTGTAGCGAACAAACGCAAGTCGATCGTCTTCGACAATATCGCCCCACGCATCATTAAGCGCAGTTTGCCAGCGTTCACGTTGTGAAGCCGAATAACCTAAATGCGCCCATTGGTCGTTAGTGGCTTTCATCAAGCGCTCGTCGCTAATATCACGGGCATACGTGATCACCAGAGCATGAGGTAATGGTGGTTCGTAATCGCCTGATGGCGTGCGTAATGACGATTGATAAATCGTCCACCAGCCCCAAGTAAAGGTCGCTTCCCCCACTTCGGGCCATTGCTGCCAGGCCATCGAGCCGCCGGTCGTTGGCTGCTCAGCTTGCACGGAAGTTGCCATGGTGAGAATGAGGCTGGCAATAAGTACTTTCCATCCTGTCATTGTTGTCCCCTTGTTGCCGCCATTCGCGCCTCTACTTTGTGTTGTAACCAACGCATTAAGACAACGAATAACACACTGTATATCGCCCAAACGCCGAGTAATACCACGCCCGTTATCCAAAAGGATTGCGGGAATGATAATGCACCGAGTCGCTCTCCCGCGAGATAACTGCTTGCTCCCCCCACACTGCCAATGCATGTGATCAACCAAATTGGCCGAGCGAGCACGAGTTCACGCATAAGCCACGCAAAGGCGCAAAAACCCAACCAAAGTAAAATAAGCCAAGAAGGCATGATCAGTGAGCTGGTGTCGACAGCTAACCACTGCGTATACAGCATCACACTGTCACCAATGATGCCTACTGGGGCAAGGGTTAAGATCCCAGCGATCACGGTACGATCATAGGCGATCGCAGCCAGTAACATCGCTCCCATCAACCATTGTAAACTCGGCGGCCCGATAGCCGCCGAAAACCAGTACACGTTGAACAATAAAGAGATCAACACAAAACGCATTATTTAGGCCTCTCGCCAAGCCGGACGACTGAGCAACAGCTGGACTGCACTGATGGTTCGCTCTCTGAAGCCGCCTTCGCAATAGCAAAAATAAAAACGCCACAGGCGCGCAAAACGATCGTCGTATCCGTATTCCCGCAAGGTCTCTGCTTGTTGATTAAACCGGGTATGCCAGTCAGCTAGCGTTTGCGCGTAATCCAAACCAATGTCTTTTAAATCCCGCATCACAAAGTCCGTTTGGGCGGTGAAGTGATCAAGTAAGACGTTTACCGAGGGCAAAAACCCTCCCGGGAAAATGTGCTTTTGAATAAAATCGACATTGCGACTGTAATGGTCATAACGTTGATCCGCTATTGTAATCGCTTGAATCGCCATCAAACCACTCGGCTTGAGTAGTGACTGACACTTTCGCACAAAGGTATCTAGGTATTCTTTGCCTACCGCTTCAATCATCTCTATCGAGACAAGTTTGTCGTACTCGCCGGTCAGATCGCGGTAATCCTCTTTAAGCAATGTGATCTGATTATCTAACCCCTCTCGTGCAATACACGCCTGTGCCCAAGCATGCTGTTCTTCCGAGATGGTGGTGGTAGTAACGCGACAGCCGTAATGCTTTGCGGCATAGATCGCCATGCCACCCCAACCTGTGCCAATTTCGATCAGGTGATCATCAGGCGTTAGCGACAGTTGTCGGCAGAGACGATCCATTTTTTCGATTTGCGCGGCTTCTAGTGAGGCTTCCTTTTCCGGATAAATTCCACTGGAATACAGCATTTGATCATCGAGAAAGTGACGATACAGATCGTTGCCAAGATCATAATGCGCGGCAATATTGCGGCGTGCTGTGTCTTTCTCGTTACGATTGCGCCAATGTGCCAGTTTATGACCGAGGCTCACCAACCAACCCGTGTGCTTTTCTATCCGATCAATCGCCGGCAAATTACGAGCAAAGACCCGAATCACGTCGGTTAGACTGGGCGATTCCCACCAGCCTTCAATATAAGCTTCGGCGGCTGCAATACTGCCACCGGTCAAAATCCGAGTATAAAAACGTGGATCATGGACTAAGACTGATGCATGTAATTGTGCCTGAGGATCTCCGCACTGCAAGGTCTGACCCTGCTCATCAACGAGCGAAATGGAAGCATCTTTGACGTGTGCCATTAACGTATAAACCAACTGCTTCGCGTAATGCTCTTTACGCGTCAATGTGCGTTGACTTTGAGGTACGTCCGTTACAGACATAATTACTCCTTCTTCGCACCCGGGTGCGGATAAAACGGTGCGCCCTTTATCCAAAGTTTGAGCGCTTGCCAATAAATACCAATGAGAACTTTTACTGTCTCTATCGGTGTCCGGATCAATAACTTACCCAATGTTTTTGAGGTAAAAGGCCGTCGTTGTAGGCCAAGTGTCGCGTCAAACTCCTTGGCTTCGCGGTGCGCTTCAAGATGCAAGTGCACGCGCTCGCGGGGCGGACGAAGACGCCAATGATAGCGTTGTTCTATTGGATTGAACGGCGACACATGAAACGCTTTATCATTTTCCCAACGCGTACCGGCCGGAACCGCGTAATAGTGGCGTTCGCCCCAAGGGGTGTTACTGACTTCTGCAAGCACGTAGCGCCAGTTATTGTCGTGATCATAGACGTAGTAAAAATTCGCCGGACTAAAATACACGCCGAGATAACGCAGCTGACACAGCGCATAAACTTTTCCTTCTATGCGCTCGCCCGTGAGTGTGTATACCTTGTCAAGACACGCCGCTTTGGTATCTTCTCGCCCATCTAAATAGTCTCGATAATCAAAGGCCGCCCAGCCCCATTTACCCAGCCGGAACCCCGTAACCTGTGACGACAGTAATGCCAGTTCGTCTAGGTCAATCAACGGCATAAAAACAGGATACGTGAACGTATGTTTGATCGGTGTATAGCGCCGATGCCGGACCTGGCCGACATACAAACCGCTATTCAAAGTTACAACCGACTCAGTCACGAATTGATGCCCTCCACCACGTCAAGTGCACTTTTAACGCCATCTTCATGAAAACCGTTATACCAATACGCGCCACAAAACCAGCTTTGCTGTTGGCCATTAATCTGATGACGCTTTTGCTGTGCTGCGACGCTCTCGGTATTAAACACTGGGTGTGCATACACAAAACGACGTAAAATCTTGCTGGGTTCTATTCTGTGTGTTTGATTGAGCGTGACACAAAACGTCTCAGGCGACTGAATTGATTGCAATATATTCATATTGTAGGTCAAAGCTGCCGGATCCGTGTCTATTTCTTCTGACAAGGGCAAATGATAATTCCAGCTCGCCCATGCACCTTGTCGCTTAGGTAACAGAGAGGTATCCGTATGTAGCACCACTTCATTATCTTGATAAGGGATGGCGCCGAGAACGTCACGCTCTGCATCACTGGGATCGGCTAACATAGCAAGCGCTTGATCGCTATGACACGCGAATACCACCTGATCAAACACCTGCTCGCCCTTATCCGTGGTGACATAGACCGCGCCTTGATCACGTCGAACCTGTTTTACCGGCGTATTGAGATGAATTTTATCGGCAAAAGCCGGTGTCAGTTTTTTCACGTATTCGCGTGAGCCACCTGGTATCACATACCACTGCGGTCGATTCGTTACATCTAACAAACCATGATTTTGGAAAAACCGTAGGAAAAAGGCTAATGGAAATCCACGCATATCCGACAGCGTTGACGACCAAATGGCCGCACCCATCGGTAAGATATAGTTTTGACAAAAATAATCACTGAATCCATGTTGGTTAAGGAAATCCCCTAAGGTATTCAATGATGAAGACGAGGCACTATCTTTCGCTGCGTACGCGTCACGTGCGAGACGATTAAAGCGCATGATTTCGGCTAGAAAGCGATAAAAACGTACATTAACGATATTGCGTTTTTGCGCAAACAACGACGACAAGCTGTGGCCGTTATATTCTAAGCCGTTTGCATCGTTGCGCACACTAAAACTCATTTGTGAAGGCTGACGTCCAACCCCGATGTCATTGAGCAAGCGCTCATAATTTGGATAAGTTCTGTCATTAAAGACGATAAAGCCGGTATCAATCGCGTATTGACCACTTTCGACCTCAATATCAACGGTCGCCGTGTGACCACCGAGGTAGTCATTCGCTTCAAATAACTGAATATCATGTTGTTTGTTAAGGTAATGGGCGCACGTTAACCCGGCAATGCCCGAACCAATAATGGCAATTTTCATGGTTTAGTTCCTTGTCATACGTCGAGCAAGGGCTATCTGCCAAGACATAGGCAGTAGCGCTAAAAATTTAAGAATAAACGTGAATTTTCGTGGGAAATGCACTTCTGTCTTGCCTTTGGCTAATCCAGACTGGATCGCCGCTGAGGCTTGTTTAACACTGACTCGCATTGGCATAGCAAAGTCATTTTTGTCCGTGAGCGGGGTTTCCACGAAACCAGGAGAAACAAGTGACACTGTCACTCCTTGCTGAGCAAGATCTGCGGATAACGTATTGGCGATATAGCTGATCGCCGCTTTGGAGGCGCCATAAGCTTCTGCTCGGGGTAGCGGCATGTAACTGGCAGAGGAACCCACGATCGCAAGATGGGTCGCATCACTAAAACCCGCTTGTAATGCTTCAATACAATTGAGCACACCAAAGACATTGATATCAAACACGCGCTTAAACAACGACACATCGACCCGACCTTGATCGATATATTCGCAGGTTCCCGCGTTTAAAATGATCAAATCTGGGGCCATACTGAGTTTGCCCAATGCCTGATGGGTTTGTTCACTATCGGTCGCGTCAAACGCCAAGGGGGTGAGTGAGGCATGATCATTTGCCATTGCAGACAGTTTGTCTTGATTGCGCCCACACGCGGTGACTTGCCAGCCTTGTCGCGCATAATCTCGAGCCAACTGTTCGCCAATGCCAGAGGTGGCGCCTGTGATCACTACGTGTTTCATTGTCCTAACCTCGTTTTAATCTGTTTCAGTAAGCGCCCGAGAACAGGCAATGCTTCATATAGCATTTCACCCATGTCAAAGTAGTCACGATGACGGATAATTTTGCCCTCGCTAAAGCGCAAGTGAGAGCAACCTTGAACCTGACGCGCTTTGCCTTTTTCTAACTTTGGATGCGAGAGTGTCATGGTCCAGGTGACAAATGCGTCATCGTCTTCGACCGTGGTGTGATGAATAACAAATTGACAGTCAGTAACATTCTCATAAAGCACAGTAAAATACTGAATGAAGGCTGCCAGTCCGACAATCTCATGTGCCGGGTCACGAAACACGATCTCTGGATGATAAAGGGTTTCTAATGACGTTAAGTTACGTTTGTTTAATGCCTTATAAATAGACACAAACTGCTTCACTCCGGCTTGTGTTTCATGATGTGCCATTAAAACGACTCCTGAGGCTGGTTTTTAGCCGCTTCAAATAAGGCTAACGCTTTCTTTCTTTGTTTAGCGTGATCAACCACAGGTCGTGGATAATCTATTGATTTAGCATACTTTTCTGCCCATTGCCAGGGTTGATGAACATGCTTGCCAGGCACCGATTTTAAAGCCGGAATCCAGCGGCGGATAAAACGGCCATCACTATCAAACCGCTCTCCTTGTGTTGTTGGGTTAAAAATCCGGAAGTAAGGCTGCGCATCGGTGCCGACAGATGCCGACCACTGCCAACCGCCATTGTTTGATGCAAAGTCGCCATCAATCAGTTTGGACATAAAATAGTCTTCGCCCCAGCGCCAGTCGATCAGCAAATCTTTGGTTAAAAAGCTCGCCACGATCATTCGTAAGCGGTTGTGCATCCAGCCGGTTTGATTCAGTTGCTGCATGGCGGCATCGACAATCGGATAACCCGTTTTTCCGTTTTTCCACGCCTCAAACAAGGTTGAGTCGTTTTCCCAGACCACCGACTCTCCCCAGCTTAAAAAACACTGCCGCTTGCTAATTGCAGGGTTCTGCGCGCTGACTTCTTGATAAAAATCTCGCCAAATAAGCTCAGACAACCAGGTAGCAGCGCCGGTATCGGGCTCACGCCAATCGCCGTTTTCCGCCTGAAGTCGGGCTAAGCATTGTCGTGGTGACAAGGCGCCGATGGCGAGATAAGGGGAAAGCTGACTGGTGCCATCCATCGCAGGAAAGTCACGGTGCTTTTTGTAATCTGCCGCTCGCTCGCGACAGTATTCGCGCAAACAATCAAGGATCCCTTTTTCGTCACTCGCCCACGCAGAGACATCTTCGGTTGGGTAGACAAACTCAATCGGGGCGAGTTGAGAAAAGATGTCTCTCACCACAGATGTTTCTTCTCGCACAGACGGCGCTCTACGGGGCGATAAGTCCAAGTTATCAAGCGCGCGCAAGCACGCTTTTTTAAACGGGGTAAACACTTTGTATGCTTCTCCCTTGCCTGACTTTATCGTTCCAGGGGCAAATAAATTGCGATCGGCATAGGTATGCCAAGCAATCCCTCGGGCAGCTAAATCAGCCTGCACGCGTTCATCTCGTTTGACTTCATTGAGCTCGTACTCATGATTGGCGAATACCGCTTGTGCATCTGTTTGTGTGGCATACTCTGCCACTGTACGCGCCGCCTCAGTAAAATCATTCGCCCGTTCAACCACTAATGGGATGTTGAGTGCTTTTAGCTCCTCACGCAGCGCTTCGAGCCGTGCTTGAATAAGTCCGGCTTGTGTGGGTGCAAGCTGGTGCTCAGCCCACTGCTGTGGTGTTTCGATAAAAATCCCGACAACAGGGCTAGATGACGCACTCGCGGCACTCAACGCCAAGTTGTCTAACACACGTAAATCGCGCCGAAACCAAACTAAATGCATAACGTCTTGTTCTCCCTCAAATCCTCGAGCTCGTCACCGTGTACGGAGTAAATGAATGCCTGGCTCACCACCTCAATCTCATTTTGCGACAGACAAAGACGTAGTTGGTTAAGCTGCGTACGATCAAGTCGATGGTTTGCCATCACCGCCAGTGTTTTAATTTGCTGCTCGCGCATGACCTCTAAAATCAAACTTAACTGGCTGTGTGCCTGTGAAAGTATAGTGACGTTGTAACCTTTTTCGTGAAGAGCTACCGCCATTAACAAACGTTGATACTCACTGGTTGGGTTGAGCGATACCAACCAACAAGTTGCTCGCGTGTTTCTCTTGGCATTCGCGGCGATCACCGACCGGCACTGTTCAATCACCGTGGTTTGCCAAAGATCACGCTGTAGCATACTGACCGCTCCATCGTGATGACTGAGCCATTGATCGACGGGTGTCATGACATGCTCGACCAACCAGTAAAAGGGATACTCTTTGAAGAGTTGGTCCAAACTTTGGCTAAGGCGCCTCACCGAGAACGTATGAATACAGTCGATCAAATCTCGAGCGACACCGTTGTCTTGGACATCGATAGATGCGGACGTTTGCACCAACAAGGGTTTCACCTTGCTAATTGGCACACCTTTGTCTAACCACTGAAGAATGCTCGCAATCGTGCTGACGTCATCGTCACTGTATAAACGGTGGCCTTTTGCGGTTCTTGCTGGTGACAATAAGCCATAACGACGCTGCCAAGCGCGTAAGGTCACAGGATTAACGCCCGTTTGCTCTGCGACCTGACTAATAGTGAGTGTGTGGGATCCCTCACAAGCCATAACGTAACCTCAGTGCGTCGGGGTATGGCTTAAGATAGACTTGATTGGCCAGATAATCGTCGGGATGATTATGTAAATGATGTGAAATTAAGGTCAAAGGCGCCAGTAATGGCATGGTGCCTTGACGATAGGCGTGGATAAGGTTCGCCAATTCTGCTTTTTGGCCTTTATCGAGATTATTTTTAAAATAACCTTGTAGGTGCATTAGCACATTGGTGTGCTTTTTACGGGTAGCGCGAATGGCAATCGCCTGCATAAAAGCGGTCCGATACTGTTCAAAGAATGCATCGATATCGTAATGCCCAATGTTCGCCATAAAACGCCCTAACTCGCGATAACGTTCGGGCGAGTGTGCCATCAACACCAATTTGTATCGGGAATGAAAATCAACTAGAGCTTTTTTAGTGACGCCACCTTCAACACTTTTATAGAGATCATCGAGCGCGAACAAACGGAACACGAAATTCTCTTTTAAGATAGGATCATTAAGGCGACCATCTTCTTCTATCGGTAGCCAAGGCATCTGCGCCATCAGTGCTTGCGTGTACAAGCCAACCCCTGAAATATCAGAGGCGTAGCCATTTTCGCGATACACTTTGACCCGCTCCATGCCACACGTTGGTGACTTTGCGCAGACGATGTATCCGCGGAGTGCTTTGTGTTCCAGCTCTTCCGCTTTACGCTCACTAAACGCGATCATTTTATCCGTGTAGTCTTTTTGTTGATCCTTGGTTTCAACAAGCTTTACAGAAAGATCGCCTTTATCGACCAGCCTAATCGCCGGACGGGGAACAGGAAGACCAATCCCCACTTCAGGGCACACGGGCACGAAATCCACATAAGGACCTAACTCTTTCGTGACGAATGTGCTCCGCTTATGGCCACTGTCAAAGCGGACTTTTTCACCGATCACACAGGCGCTTACACCAACTGGAAACGACATGCCTTACCTCTACACTCACTGTGCGACGGGTGCCGCACTTGTACATTTATATTATCTTGTACAAGTAAAGGTAGAGGATAGATCAAAATTGTACAAATTTTTTTATTTGTACAATTTAAGAGAATCAAAGCGACGTGCTATTGCTGAAGGCATAACGCTTCTTTACGTTCCTTAGGCCACTGTTTAATCTCCCATTCGCGTTGCATCGCAGCCCGTTTTTCCATGGGCTCTGACTGCCACGCCAATAATAGTGGACCTTTACCTCGCAATGCTCGGGCGCCTTTTCCGGCTGAATGCTGTGCGAAACGACGAGAAACGTTAGTGGTAACACCGCAATACAAGTGGCCTTGACGCGTTCGAATCAAATACACAAACCAAGGCGTGTCCATGCTCAATTACTGCCCCAACAGTGTACCTAACAGTTGACGTAGCTCTGATACCTCTTGCTCGAGTACCGTGACACGTTGAGAAAGGGAGACGTTATCAGACGCGCCAACCGCTTCTGATTCATCCTCTGAATGCATCAACGAATCAATCGACGCATCGGTAAACAAATGCCTGTACCGTGATTCTCGCTTACCCGCTTCACGGGGTAATTTTTGCACCCACTGTTGCTCAACCATGCTTGTCAGTGTTGCTTCGACGTCCGCCATGTCATCAAAGGCGCACAAACGTTGCGTTCGAGTTCTTAGTTCTCCGGGTGTTTGCGCGCCACGCAGTAACAGTACACAAATAATGGCTTTTTGCTGTTCACTAAACGTCAAGTCACCAAATGTCGTGTTACAAAACCGATGCTGGTATTTTGTCACACGACTTCCGCTCCCCTCTTGCGGGCTGACAAGCCTTGCTTCTTCCAACTGATGGATAACATCCAGCACGTCTGAGTCCGACATATCGTAAACAGGATCGCGATTGCTTTTCTGATTCACTGCGGTGGTCAGCGCATTTAAAGTCAGCGGATAGTGATCTGGCGTCGTGACTTCTTTTTCAAGCAAGCAGCCAATAACACGCTGTTGGTATGGGGAAAGCTGTATTGACATAGTAGAGATGGACATAGTTGATGTCTCTATTCGGCTAAATGATTGGCTTTATATCAATTGACGGTGATGCAAGCAATCGCTGTTCACTGCCTTAGGGAACACACGAGCCACTCAGCAACCCCGAATACTGGTAGCGGGATCACATCTTTATCACGCGCTTATCCGCCGATCATCCTCCATCAAAGCGTGGCTAATGGTATACTTTGACGAAATGAAGTATGTGGAGAGCACGACATGGGCCTGTTTAGTTCAAAATCTCATCCAAATCATGGGTTATCTATCATTGCCAAAAACTGCAAAGTGGTGGGTGATATCGATCTTGAAGGTGACATTCAAATTGATGGGTTTGGAGAGGGAAATATTACTCAAGCCAATGCTGTTGTTATTTCTGCTTCTGGCCATTTTCGCGGTACCATTCACGCTAAACATATCACTATCAATGGGTTAATCGAAGGTCAGTGTGATGCCGATGCCATCGATATCCTTTCACAAGGAAAAATGAAAGGCGTACTTAACACCGAACAATTAACCATTGAAAAAGGCGGCCTACTCGCCGGCGAAAACCGAGCTACCTTGTTAACGGATACCGTTGTCCCACTGCCTGAACAGAATCGTGCCGAGACCAAACAGGATCCAGACGCGCACCACGCCGATCATAAAACACGCTCTTCCTCATCTAAAAAATCATAAGGAGAATCGGTGTATGTCTGATACCGATGCAAACCCAACACAGGTCAGTTTTGAAAGCTTCTCCCCAGAGCTACAGTGCGTGATTCGCTATGAGCAAGCGCCTGAGGCCATGTACGCAATGATCGCATCTGTCCATGATGCTTCTAGTTCAAGTGTCAAAGAAGCGTGGGAAATACTGCCTGCCAGCGCACAAAATATTCTCGATAACTATGACCAATTTCATGCGCTCGTTGCGATTAGCCAAAGTTATGCAGGTATCGATGCGCTGAGCGAACTCGAGAAAGTCGACTTAAGTGATATGTCTGACGAGGCGAAAGAAAACTACAAAGCCCAAGTACTCGACGATGTACTTAGCTCTTGTGTCAAAGATTTAGCTAAACAGCTTAAACAAGCACGCTTAAAGCCGGGCTTGAAACGCGAATTCCAAGCGATTTTTCAAAAATAAAGAGATAGAGACGGCTAGCGCTAGCCGCTAACCTTGGTCGTTAAGAGTAAGCCCCCAAACGCTGGGGGCTTTTTTTATCGACGAACATTTTTCCTCGGCGAACAAACCAATTAGGCAGACTCACTAAGACGAGCCGCTTTTTCTCGACGCGCTCGAACAGCTGCTGCCAACTGGTGTAGTGCCTTCTCGGTATCATCCCAACCAATGCAGCCGTCTGTGATGCTTTGACCATAGGTAAGCGACTGACCATCCGTTAAATCTTGTCGACCTTCGACCAGGTGGCTTTCAATCATCACACCGAAAATTGCCTGATTTCCAGCGGCGATTTGGCCCGCGATATCTTCACAGACGTCTTTTTGTTTTTGATACTGTTTGCTGCTGTTTGCATGACTTAAATCTATCATTACTTTTTGACGCAGTCCCGCGCCCGTCAACGCGCTGCAAATCTGATCCACGTCTCCGGCACTGTAATTTGGCACTTTGCCCCCGCGTAAAATCAAATGGCAGTCCTCATTACCGGCCGTCGCGACAATCGCTGAATGGCCATACTTGGTCACAGACAGAAATTGATGAGGGGCACTGGCAGAGCGAATCGCATCCGTGGCAATTTTTATATTGCCATCCGTTCCATTTTTAAACCCCACCGGACAAGACAGGCCTGACGCTAGCTCACGATGCACCTGAGATTCTGTCGTTCGCGCCCCGATTGCTCCCCAGCTAATCAAATCCGCCATATATTGTGGGGTAATCATATCGAGAAACTCACCCGCTGCAGGTAAGCCAGTATCGGCGATATCGAGGAGCAGTTTGCGCCCTAAGCGTAAGCCATCATTAATTTTAAAACTATTGTCCAAATAAGGGTCATTAATCAGACCTTTCCATCCAACGGTAGTGCGTGGTTTTTCAAAATAAACCCGCATGACAACTTCGAGATCCTCACTTAAGGTTTCACGTAATTGCTTAAGTTGACGTGCGTAGTCTCGCGCGGCATCTGGATCGTGAATCGAGCAAGGGCCAACCACAACCACCAAGCGATCATCATCGTCGTTTAACACTCGGTGAATCGCCTGACGGGCGTTTACGACGGTCTGCTCTGCCGGCTCTGTTGCGGGGAACTTTTCCAATACAGCAATCGGCGGAAGAAGTTCTTTTATTTGCTGGATTCTTACGTCATCCGTTGGGTGTACACTCATGGGCTTGTCCTGTGTTTGCTTTTATCGTTTACGCGCTAATGCGGCCACTGATGGGCTTACGTTCTTGTGGTTACACGTCTACGCTAACCTGACATCTCTGCGTGTGCAAATATTTTTTTACAGAGAAAATAGTCATCAATGTTTTAAAAAAATTGACAGGGATAAATAGGCAGTATTTCCGTTGCGGTGCACGACAAGAGAATTCCCACTGCAAACACGACCTCGTTATTGCACTTGTCATACAGAAGCTATTACACTGATCATTAAATATAAAAGGAGTAAATGACGTGATCACACGCCTAACCACTAGCGCACTCTTGGGGATATGCCTTTGGGCTCCAACCGCCCAGGCGACCAACTTTGACTATAACCATATTCAAGTCAATGCATTAGGCAATCCTAGTGGGCTGGGTGGTTTAGCACGTTTTGCGTTTACCGAAGGGGCGCATTTTGTCGTCAAAGGGAATACGCAATTTGAAGGGGACTGGTATACCTCTGGCGGGGTTGGTTTTCATGCTCCTATTAACGAATTTGTTGATTTATACGGCGAACTTGAAGGTGCGTGGTTTAGACGCCCAGAGGATGACAGGCATGATGCCGGCGATTTGGCGACGGTCATCGGTGGTGGTATGCGAGCCTGGATCGCACCGCCCTTTGAGGCGAATCTTTATGTCGGTTCGATTATTTTTGACCAAGACGATAGCACCAGCCTTGTCGAAATTGGTGGTCGTTTTCACTCAACAGAAGCGTTATCTCTCGGCGCAACCTGGCGTGCTAATGGTTTAGAGCAAAACCGCTTGATTTTCTCAGTCAGATACCTGTATTAATAGCCTGTGATTCGTTGCTCTTCTTCTACAGCGTGATCATACCAGTGTGATCTTCTCTCGCTGGTGAAAATTTTAATCTAAGCTAAATTAAACGTAGAGGCGTACCACTCTGGTAAAAAGTGGGCGTCTTTAGTGCGTGGTGTAACACTCACGTCTGACGCTCGTCGTCATTGTACGTGAGAACTGTCGGAGGGTATAACGATGGTGATGACTCAGCGTATTGGTGAATTTGAGAGAAAAATACAAGAGGCCTATCAAGAGGGTAACATTGAAACGGCTCACCGCTTAGAGGAGCAGGTCGCGTTATTGCGGCGGCGTAAGCTAAAACCTGCTGCTGATTTTAAAGCAGCCAGTCAGGTAGAAGACTTTCACGATGTTTCTGACGGGGATTACTACGATAGTTAACACATCACCATAGAAGCGTCCAGAAATCACATTCTCATAAAAATGTATTATATGTAAAAAGCCTTCTCCAAAAGAGAAGGCTTTTTTATTTGCTGCCTAAAAACATGTGTTTAAAAAGGACGACTACAGCAAATTATTGTGCGGCACGCTCACGACGAACGATCCATGCCGCGGCAGTAATAAAGGCAACGACCAGTGCAGTTTCCACAGCAACACCCCAGTTTCATTGATGATTAAAAGACAAAAACCCAAGTTGCCAGCCACTCAAACCGTCTGAAGAATGAGCGACTATCAACAGATGCGCATAGTCTACGACTCAATGAGCTAAAAATCAGCTATAGAATCGATCTAACGCAAAGAAAAGCGCTTTTTTTGGCAAGATCGACACTTCGACAGATAAAGTTTCATCAACTCACAAAGTTAAACGTGACAATGCGCAGTTTTAGCTAGGGGTTTATTGTAAAAAGCGCTGAGCTAACTGATTGAGAAAAGCACGAATGGTAATAAAAGATTATTAGGCTCATCGACTCCGCTGCACCAGGGGGGGTACAGCGGATAGTCACGACAAAAGATAGACGTATTGTGGCGTTAGGATTCAGGTTTTGTTTTCTTTTTTGCTAACGGCACATCGCCGACAGGCACATTGTTGTAAAAGCTCTTATCTCGTTTTTTCGGGGCTTTAGGCTGCTTTTTAACCGGTGTTTTCTGGCGCTTTGCCGGTCCAGGCGATTTTTTATTAGGGGCTTTTTTCTCTTTAAAGCCTTTAAATTTACCCTCTAGGCCTTCTATTGCCGTAAATTCAAGCTTTTGTTGCAAGAAGCCTTCAATATTTTTAAAGCTTCGCCAGTCTTTCGGCCCAACCAGTGAGTAAGACAGGCCTTGGTGCCCTGCCCGACCAGTCCGCCCCACGCGATGCACATATTCCTCAGCGTGTTTTGGCATATCAAAATTAATGACCAAAGACACATTCAACAAATCTAAGCCGCGTGACGCAACATCGGTAGTGACCAACACCTCATGAAAGCCGCGCTCAAACTCATTCATAATACGACTACGTGATGCTTGGTTTAGCTCACCACTCAACGCAATCGCTTTATACCCTGCCTGTGTAAATCGCTCAGCCAATCGTTCCGTGTCTGCGCGAGTGGCAGTAAAGATCATGACTTGCTTGTGCACGTTGGCTTTCATCAAGTGCTCAAGCAAAGCCTGCTTATGATCCAAGTGATCACACAGTACAAAATGCTGCTCAATATCACTGTGCAGTCTTTCCGCTTCACCAACCGCGACTCGCTTAGGAGACTTTAGCATACCGGCAGCAATTTCAGTCACTTGCTGATGATCTAACGTTGCAGAGAACATCAGTGTCTGGCGCAACCTATGCTCAGCATGCGCATTCACGCTATCCAATTGTTCTTTAAAGCCAAGATCGAGCATGCGATCCGCTTCGTCTAAGATCAGCATCTCTAAACCAGATAAAGACACGTTGCGCTGTTTCAAATGATCGGCGAGTCGACCAGGAGTGGCCACCACAAAAGTTGGCGACTGACGAAAAACCTTTGCTTGCTCATTGAAGTTTTCGCCACCCAGAACGAGGGCCGCTTTATGAGTCGTGCCACTGGTCAGCATCCGCAACTGGCCATAAACTTGTTTGGCCAATTCGCGAGTCGGTGCCAATATTAACACGCGAGGATCACGACGACTGAGAGGTTTTGAACGCAAAACACGCTGCATCGCAGGCAGCAAAAACGCCAGTGTTTTTCCCGAGCCCGTTTTCGATGACGCCAGCAAATCTTTCCCTGCCATCACAACAGGAATTGCCTGACGTTGAATATCAGTTGGCTGTTCAAATCCACGGTGGGCAATGAGCGACAGTAAGCGTCTATCGAGTCCCAAATCGTCAAATTGCAAGGTATCACTCCAAAGGTAAATCAAAAGCAAAAGGCGCACACGCGCCATTTAAGGCGGCGAATGCTATCATACTTTACGCAAAAACACCGCACCAAAAATTTCGACACTCCAATATCCAGACGCTGTGATTACATGTATGTCTGTCTACGTTATCTGCGAAAAAAAGGCATCAGCCCGCAAGTTTGTTAACAAAATGTTGACGCACAAATAAACATCAATGTAGCGTTACAGGTAAGACCAGATAACAAGGAGTGTCTATGTTCTCGTCTCCACTCGCCCGTGCGAATCAGCATCTATCACTATTCGGTTTCCTAAAAGTCCCAATGATTGGCTGGTGCCGACCCAAGATCCTTTCGATCGACGATAAACATGTCACGATGAAAATTCCGCTAGGTCGACGCACCAAAAACCATTTGAACAGTATGTATTTTGGTGCTTTAGCCGTAGGGGCTGATGTAGCGGGCGGCTTTCTAGCGATGGCGATGGCAGAGCAGCGCGGTGTGAAGATTAGCCTTGCGTTTAAATCGGTACAAGCCGATTTCCACAAACGTCCCGAAGGGGATGTCATTTTCACCTGCCAAGATGGCGAAAAAATCAGTGCCATGATTGGCAATGCCATAGAGACAGGTGAACGCATCAACCAGCCGGTGACTATTGTCGCAACGTGTCCAAGCTTACATGGTGATGAACCAATGGCAACCTTTGAGCTTACGTTATCAGTGAAACACATCACTGATTAGCGCGTCGGCTTAACCGTAACAGCCTCGGCAACGCAGAAAAAAACCAGATTATCGGTCAGCAGATAATCTGGCTTTTTATCAGTAATCGTTAGCGATAACGACAATACAAAAAGCTCAGCGCACTCATTCTGACATCCGTGATACGGGTGCAAGAATCACTGAAAAATCATTGACTTTATACAAGCACAATAAAGCTGCGGATTTCATCGGTAATACACCGAGTTATCAACCGTTTCTGTGGATGACTTTAAAGTTATACACAGCTGGCGTTTTTCTTACTTTGAAAAACACAGCACCGCGCTAAGCGATGCCGGTTGATCGTTATTCAGGGTGATAACGAATTTGATAGAAAATGCGATACAACACCGGCACCACAATCAAGGTCAGCACGGTAGCAAACCCAAGACCAAACATGATGGTCACTGCCATAGGCCGGAAAAATACATCAGGTAGTAGGGGTAGCATCCCCAAAATGGTTGTAATTGCCGTCATACAAACGGGTCTCACACGACTAACCGCAGCATCAACCACGGCCTGGTATCGCTGTTTTCCACTCTCAACCTCTATATTTATCTGGTCGATTAGCACAATTCCGTTTTTAATCAACATCCCACTTAAACTTAAAAATCCCAGTAAAGCCATAAAGCCAAACGGTGTATCAAGTAACAATAAGCCAGTGGTCACCCCGATGACGGCCAGCGGTACCGTTAGCCAAATAATGACCGACTCTTTCACTGAGTTAAATAGCAAAATAGTGACCAAGAACATGAACAAATAGCCAAGCGGCATAATACTAAACAGCCCTTCTTTCGCCTCCTTGGAAGACTCATGCTCACCGCCCCATTCAATGCTGTAACCATCCGGCATCGGTATCGATTCAATATCGGCACGTACACGGCTCAATACGGTCGCGGCGGTTGTTTCTCGCAATGGATCAGGGTCGGCCAAAACAGTTAGCATACGTTTACGATTCTTCCGCATAATGATCGGATCTTCCCAACGCATGTCATAATCCAGGATGACCTGCTGCAAGGGAATATAATCTTGCAATGCTGGACTCCAGATTTTCATTCCTTCAAGCGTATTGATATTGACGCGCTCTTCATCCGGCAGTCGCGCAACAATGGGCATTAAATTGGTACCATCACGATAAACACCAATCCGCTTGCCACTAAATGTCATCGCCAGTAGCTCGTCGACATCCTTTTTGGTGATCCCATAACGACGTGCTTGGCTTTCATTAAATTCAGGTTCCAGCACCTTGGTACGGTTGCGCCAATCGTGGCGAATATTGACGGCATCGGGATCATCATGCAGCCGCGCTTCCACTTTTTTCGCTATCGCACGAAGTTCAGTGGGGTCGGAGCCAATAATACGTGCCTCTATTTTAGATCCCGTCGATGGTCCCAAAGAAATCGGTTTCAGTTTTAACTGTGCATTGGGGTGTTGGCGACGTACATACTCGCGCACCAATCCCATCGTTGATTTCACATGCTCATATTGGTCTACTCTTACTATCAGCTCACCGTAGGCGGCATAGCTTTTCTCAGGTGAGTAGGTCAGCATAAAACGTTGCGATCCCTGCCCAGCACTGGTAGACACATAGTTCACCCCTTTTTGCTCGCTGAGCCAGCTTGACACTTCGTCAAGCGTGTCTTGTGTGGCGCGAATATCAGTTCCTTCCGGTAACCACACATCAACCATGAACATAGGCGTGGTTGAGTCAGGGAAAAAGGACTGCTTAAGATGACCAAAACCATACACGCTCGCACCTAGCGCTAAGACCATCACCAGCAAAGTGAGGTAAGCATGGTGCATGCACGCAGTTAAAAAGCGCTTATACACCACAAAAAGAATACCATTATAGGGATCGCTTCCCTCGTCGCCCTCTTCTAAAGGCGTTTCTTTAAAAAAGAGGCTCGCAAAGAAAGGGGTCAATGTGATCGCGGTAAACCAGCTCAATAGCAAAGAAATTAGCAATACGGTAAATAGCGTTCCACAGTATTCCCCTGTCGCGTCTTCGGACAAACCAATCGGGGCAAACGCGGTGACCGCAATAACCGTCGCCCCCAACAACGGCCATTTCGTTTGTGTAACAATGTCATGCGCCGCTTGTAATCGTGTTCGCCCGCGTTTTAGTCCGACAAGGATCCCCTCCACCACCACAATGGCATTATCGACTAACATCCCAAGGGCTATCACTAAGGCACCAAGAGAGACGCGTTGCAGGTTGATCTCGAAATAGTACATGAACACAAAAGTGCCAAGCACAGTGAGCAAGAGCACTAGCCCAATCAATAGGCCCGAGCGCAAACCCATAAAGAACAACAGCACCACAATTACGATCGCCACCGCTTGTCCCAAGCTCGAGACAAAACCGGTGACTGAGTTATCTACTTCGTCAGGTTGGTTATAAACATGATGAACGTGAATACCTACCGGCTGATCGCTATTCAGCTCGGCTAATCGTTTATCTACTTTTTCACCCACTTCAACCACGTTGACGCCATCAGCAAACGAGATCCCAACCTGGAGTGCCTGCTTACCATTGTAAGCAATAATTTGACGCGGGACTTCTTGGTATCCACGTTTAATATCCGCCACATCACGTAGGTAAATTAATCCCTCGGAACCTGCTTCTGTTAAAATCAAACTGCCCAATTCTTCAACAGAAGAAAACTCGCCAGTTGGGTGAATACGGATATATTCATCACCGACCCGCAACGCCCCTGCGTTACTGACCAGATTTTGGGTCGCTAACAGGTTAAACAGAGTATCTGGCGAGATCCCCAGGCTACTCAATCGTTGAATTGAGACCTCGACAAAGACTTGTTCTTGCTGAGCCCCACTAACTTGTACCTTGCCCACGCCATCAACAAGCTCCAGCTCACGACGCAAAAAATCAACATAATCTTTTAGCTCGCTGTAACTGTAACCCTCTCCAGTTACTCCAAGTAAGATGCCGAATACATCGCCAAAATCGTCTTTGACTGAAGGTGGATTAACGCCAGGCGGTAACTCGCCTCGGGCATCATGGACCTTTCGTCGCAATTCATCCCAAATTTGCGGCAAATCATCTGAACGATATTTGGGTTTCATTTTCACTGTAATTTGCGAGAGGCCTCGGCTAGAAATCGATCTCACCTCGTCAACATAAGTCAGCTGTTGTACCGCTTTCTCCAGTGGATAGGTGACTTCTTCCTCCACTTGTTGCGGTGTCGCCCCCGGGTAACTGGTGACGATCATCGCATCTTTGATCGTAAAAGCAGGATCTTCGAGGCGCCCTAATCCTAGGAATGCAAGGGTGCCGCCGATAAGAAAAATCAGGGTGATCATCCAACTGATCACCTTGTTTTGAATAAAATAACCCGCCACACCTTGCTTCATGATGCTTGTTCCTCTTTTGACGCCAATTCTACTTTTTGTCCTTCAGACAGATGGTTGGCACCGCCGACGACGATACGCTCACCCATAGAAACTCCCGTTACGACTTCAATCTGTTGCCCATGAATGCGGCCCATTTCGACTTGTCGTTTGCTTACCGTTTGGGAGGCCTCATCGTAGACCCAAACATAACTATGATCGCGATCGAGTGGATCGCCATCTTGATTGAAAATCGCTTCGATAGGGACTGAAAGGCCTGTACGCGTCATTTTTAATCCATCACGAGCAATACTGACTTGTACCGGCATACCATCCAATATGAATTGGTCATCAGGCATTGGCATTGTCAACGTCACCACGAATGCCCCACTGTTGGGATCTGGCTCTGCGGTGAATTCATCGACGGTGGCTTTGTATGACTGCCCTTGCTCAGTAACGACCTTAGGTTGCAAGCGTGTTTGCACAGATGCTGCATCCCCACCTGCATTGTGACTAAAAAGAACATCTGGGACCTGAACGCGAATATCAGCGCGTGACGCATCATGAATATTCATAATCCCTTGTCCCGGAGCAATCGTCTCGAAAGGTTCTGCGTTCACTTTCGATATCACTCCATCAGCGGGGGCTTTCAATGCGACATAAGATAAACGGAGATTAGCCAAGGCTAATTCTGCTTGTGCAATTTGTCGCTGCGCTTTTAGTTCATCAAACTGAGACTGGGCTAGCATTCCTTTTTCAACAAGCGGTGCCGAACGCTGATACTGTGAGTTAGCAACGTCGAATTTTGCGTTCGCATTTTCAACCGCTAAGCGATAGTCCGTCGGTTCGAGACGGGCGAGGACCTGTCCTTTTGACACACGATCCCCGGCTTGCACATTAATGGCTTGAATTTCGCCCGGCACCCTAAACGCTAACTTGGCTTTATCGGCGGCAGCGGCAACCGCGGGGAAAGCAATCCGCTCATCCAACTGTTGTTGTGCGACTGTATGAGTTGAAACAACAGGCAAAGGTGCTGAATGAGACGCCGGATCAGGTTGACAGCCACTGATAACGCTTAGCCCGAGTACCACGCTAAGCCAAAGCAGCACCTTGATTAATTTTATTCTCATAATCCTCGCTCCTTCACCCAAGCTCTCACTCGATCACCGGCTTCAAGTGCGCCCGCACCCGTCGCGACAATGACATCGCCATTGTCAAGCCCAGAGGTAATCTTGCCGTTTTTGAGCACGACAGGAACCAAGGTGATCTCTCCGTCTTCATTCACCCGCCAAACCGCACTTCCTGAGTCTGATTGCACCACTGCCGTATCAGGGATTTGGGGCTGTGATTGCGCCGGTATGGTGACATGGACTTTCGCAGCCATCCCTGGTAATACATTGACCGCATCGGGTCGACTCAGACTGACCGTGACATGATAAGACGCGGTTTTTGGATCCGCTTCAGTATCGATCTCTTTAAACTGAGCCGAAAATTGGCGATGCTCATACGTGTCAAAAGAAACACTCGGCGTTAAGGTATCAAGATGCTGGGCGAAATAGTGAAAGTAGCGCTCCGGTAACTGGAAACTCACGTTAATAACATCTTTAGATTGAATATGCAGCACCGGAGATTGTGCTTGAGTAAACTCGTTGCGCTCTTTCATTCTTAATGACACGGTGCCTGCATACGGCGCTTTGAGCTCGGTGTAATTTAGGTTGGTTTGTGCCTGTTCAAGACCAGCCGCAGCTTCGCTTAGTGCCGAACGCGCTTCATCAAACCGCTGCTCCGAAATAACTTTATCATTGTGTAACCGATCAGCACGGTTAAATTGAACCTGAGCAAGCTGGTATTGTGCACGCGCTTTGTCTAACTGCAGTGAGTACTGTTGATTATCAAGCGCCGCGAGCATCTGCCCTTTCTTGACATCCATTCCTGCTTTTATCGGCATAGATTCAATAACGCCTGAGACTCGAAATGACAGTAACGCTTTGTTATCTGCTTCAACCTGAGCGGGGAACTCCCGGGTTAATCCTTCTTCATTCGTTACCACAGTCAATAACTTAGCAGGACGCGTTGGCGTCTCTGAGGGAGAAGATATCGCTGGCTCACCACACCCAAAAAGGATGAGAGCAGCGCAACTGGCTAATACAAAACGCTTTATCATCAGCTTATCCTTAACAATAAAACCTAGAGTCCGACAGCAACTGTCAGACCCTAGGTCTTTGATGGGTCTTTATTTTTCATTCTAACCGACACTGAGTGTTATGCTAACCAGCGCCAGAGCATGTATCAAGATGTTTCCGATAAACTGGCTGTTTGTTCGACAATTAATGCTGTTTGTTTCTCAATAGGAAGAATGTAGGGCTGCAACGATTCCAGATCTTCATGCGGTGACTTTTCCAACTCTAGACACGTTTTAGACAGTTCGTTCGCTCCGATCATGGCTGCTGCACCTTTCATTTTGTGTGCGAGTTTTTTAACTTTACCCACATCTTGCTGTTCAAATGCTTGCTTCAGCGCGGTTAAATCTTGGGTTTGATTATTAACATATTTATTAAGTAGCATGGTCACTAGCTCCATACTATCACCTACTTGATCTTTGACATGCTGAACGTCAATGGGGTATGAGTCACTCATGGCAGGTTCTCCATCATCTTGGGGCTGAGCTTCAACGCCGCTATCATCGCCATAACGGACCGAGTCTGGGTTAGCGTAAAGTAGTAACAATTCAATTAATTGATCTTTACTAAACGGTTTAGCTAAATGCCCATTCATTCCCGCGTCCACACATCGCTCAGCGTCCCCAGACAACGCATTGGCTGTTACCGCTAAAATTGGCGTGTGTTTATCGAATTCACGGATCTGCCGAGTCGCTTCAAAGCCATCCATTTCCGGCATTTGGCAATCCATCAAAATGATATCGAAAGGGGTCTTTTTGTGCAGTTCAAGCGCTTCTTTTCCGTTCACGGCTAGCGCTCGTTGGCAGCCGAGTTGTGCCAAAATAATATCAATAAGTTCTTGGTTAACAAGATGATCCTCTGCCACCAAGACATTGAGATCAAAATTGATACTGTCGTATTGCCCCGCATCCGGACTTGGATCAACTAACGTATGTTCATCTTCGTTCAATACTCTATAAAGCTCAGCATGGTAAATGGGACAAGTCAGCGTGGCCATTCCTGTATCATGATGCCCATCATGACTGATTGCGATACACTTATGCACGCTGCCGACAAATGCCTGGCAGCCTTGCATTTTGTCTTGATCGACCATTAGGACCGTCTGTTCAGGTTCGCCCAGTTCAAGGTTTCGTCCATCAGAGCATGGCGTTAGCGCGAGATTAAAACCTTGTAAATAAGCAGTCAGCGTCTTAGTCAATATTCTATCGCCAGAGACTAAAAATATATGATAACCCTCAAGAGCGTTGCTCAAGTCGTAACTTGATAAGAGCGTACAATCAGGATTAGGGACACTAATCGGCACTTCCGCGACAAAAGTAGTCCCTTGGTTTTCTTGACTGCGTATATAAATATCCCCATCCATTAAACGCAAAAGCTTGCGACAGACGGGCAAGCCCAGGCCGGTTCCTTGATAAGAGCGAGAATACGAATTATCAACTTGCGTAAAATTCTCGAAAATAGCATCATGACGATCTTCCGGAATACCAATTCCGGTATCCTCGACTTCCATGACAAGCTTGGTGATGCCACTGTCATCATGCGTTTGAAATAGATTAACACAGATATGACCGCGCTTAGTGAACTTCACTGCATTACCAACAAGGTTAATAATCACTTGTTTATAACGCATCGCATCTAATTCAATGTCACATGACATGTTGGGGTCGATATAGCAATGGAGACGTAATTGTTTTTCAGCCGCTTTCGCCGTAAATATACTTAGAGATTCATGTACGATCTCAGCCAAATCTACCGACTGCTTGCTAAGCGTCATTTTACCTGCTTCTATTTTGGTGAGATCGAGCACATCATTAATAATATTTAATAATGCCGTCGATGAATTCTGTAGGGTGTCAACAAAATAGCGTTGCTGTTGCGTAAGCGACGTTTCCATCAATAGATTAGACATCCCCACAATCCCATTCATGGGTGTGCGAATCTCGTGACTCATCATTGCTAAGAAGTTAGTTTTTGATTCATTTGCGCGCTCAGCTTGTTCCTTCGCTCGCGCCATTTCTCGTGAAATCATATCGTTCAGTGCTTTCTGTTGCACAAAGTGCACCATCGAACTCAAACTTGATAAAATCGGCTCTATCCAGCTTTGTAACTCTTCATTGTATGTCGTAGACTCATCAAAAAGGCAAACCACACCAACCATTTGATTTGACATGTAGAGCGGCGTGCCAAACACATTAACAATCATTTTCTGGTTATTACCGGCAACACCTGCCATCTGCAGACTACGCTTGCTCTGTTTCGTCTCAATAATATCTTCGATTAAGCCACGAACAAATTCCTCACCAATAAAGTTATTTTTAACCAGGCGCGTTTGTGCCAAAATACGGTAAGGGAGGTTGTAATCTATATCATCATCGTCATGATGGCCAACTTCAACAATAATACCATGATTGCTCTCACCAATACGGAGTAGAATGTCTAACACATCTTTAAAGCTCTTTTTAAAGTCCTCACGTATCAAAAATTTATCTTGTAAACTCTTCATCGCCGAGAAAAGCTCAGCACCTTTGGACACTTTTTGCTTGTCCAGATGTTGCTCAGTGATATCACGTATAATGGCGACATTAAGTGCGCGAGGATCTTCGTCTTTAATGGGGGTCGATTTCACTTGTACAACGCGAACGCCCTCGTCGGTCTCTATTTCATAGGAGCGTTCAACACGTCCATTCAAGCCGTAAAGAGCTTGAGAAAAATATCCACGAGAATTAGGCGTGACACGAGAAATTATCGTGGATAAACTGATTGCTTCGTCGGGAACCAACTCAAGCTCGAAAAGCTTTTTTGCCGACTCATTGATTGTAATAATGCGGTGTTTTTCGCCCAGCACTAACAAAGCATCCGTATAACTATGAATAACGGTATCCAAATATGCGCGACTTCTCTCTGCACGATTTATTTGCTTGGCATATTTCCAAATAAAAAACACCACTAATAGATTCAAAAGTACGATTTGTGTCGCTGTACGGAGCACTTCTGTATTTAACTCTCTATTAATATAACGACTATCTTGATAAATGATTAGTTTACCCACCTGGACAGACTGGCTGGTTTCATTGTAAACCATTGGAACGATGACTTTATTTAACTCGTCACTAGAGCGCATACCTTTGGAGTCAGTCACATAACGAAACTGATCATTAGAGTCAGTTAACTCTAAACGGTGTACATAGCGTGATCCCATTTCACTATCTAGATCATTTTGTACATTATTAAAGTCATAGTTCCACATTAACGTTGGTAACCGCTGCTTTAAACGTTGGGTAATCGAATTAATGTCTTGATTCATGTCTGACTCAAGGCGCTCTTTCGCAACGTGATAATTATAGTATCCGAAAACGCCCAGTAATAAGGTCGCCAATACCATTAAAACGACGGCTAGCCGCATCCCTACTTGATTCATCATTTACACCTGCATCGTTGCAGCTAAGGTCTGAGTTTGAAAACGTGCTTTATCGAAAGCTTTGAGTACAGCACGTTCTTTTAACGTCATTTTCTCACATACTGAGCCGACCCACTCCCAATTGGCATGCTCAATGTGCTTACATAACATTAACAATTCACCATAACGTCCTGATTGAGACAAGAGTGCATTTTTCGCTTCTTGGTCGAGATCAAGTTTCCCAACTAAATCTTCCATTGGCGCTGCTAACATAGCATCAAGCAGTGAAAAGGCACCAACTAAAAAGGCCTCATCAGGATCCATACCTTTTATCATTGGCGCCGTCTGTTGCATAAAAATCGCACGGAGTATCGCGGATGTCTGCAAATGAGAGCATTCTTGATGATTCATATTCGACATAATGAGTAAGGATATTAACCGACGCAACGACTCGAGCCCTAGATAGACAACCGCTTGCTTCGGGTTTGTGATCGGCTTTTTTTTCGATTTAGCCAGGATGTTCGCACTGGTTACAACTTTATAGAGTAACGAGACATCACGAGAAATCACGTCAGTGATTTCATCAATATCATGAGGACTACGATTAATCACGATGCAAGCATCTAATAAGCTGATCACAGATGGCGCCACATCATTATGACTTTTTACTTGCGGCTGTTCAAAAAAATAGCCTTGAAACAGACTAAACCCAAGTTGCTTGGCCAGCATAAACTCGTCTTTTTTTTCAACTTTCTTCGCAAGAAACCGAGTGTCTGGATAATCAGACATTGTGCTAACCCAGTTCATCGGGTCTTCTTTTGCCATACTAACAGTAATGACATCAAACAAATGCAAATGCCGCTGCCACCGGTTAGAAAACACGGTGCTGTCACCCTGTATCGTAAAGCCTGCTTTTCGGTAGGCCTCTAGCTGTTTAATCAGTACAGGCGTTGCTTTGCACGTCTCCGTAATATAGAGAACCAAACGCGCGACAGGAATAGAAAAGGGTATCTCATCTAATAAGGCCGTTTCTGAGAAACTCACGACATAGCGCAAATCATCATCAAGCTCCTTTCCCGATAGAAAGTTGGCACTTAAAATCCGCGATGTTGCGGTATCTTCATCAATCGAGGGAAATTTGTTTTGTAACCCTTCACGAAATAATAAATCGCTACCCCACTGATTTTGCTTGTCGTCAAAGATCGGCTGGCACGAAAAAAAAATCTCACTCACAATGTACTCCCCCCAAAACGATCCCTTAGTACAAACTTAGACCAAAGGAAGGACTTTTGATCGTTTTTTTGATTAAAGTGAGTATGTTAAGTCCATTTCCCTACCAAGATAGTGCCTTTTACTTGGGAGAAATCATGAATTTTGCTACGCTTCCCGCAAAGACACTAAGAGGATAAATCATGGATATCTTAAACCAGCTCGCTGATGATGCCCCCGAGCACGAGCCGGATTCGTTACCGTCACTCGACGAACAAAAAGCGATTGTGGCAAAACTCAAAGCGCTTGAGGAAAAAGGCGAGCTCACCGACGACGTATTGGCGCAGTATTTTGCCGCCAAACAAAAAGACACAAGCGACGAAGAAGAGTAAACTCAACACGATAAAGTGACCTTGTCACTTTTTAAATCTATCCTATTTTGCGCTATGAGTGTGATAGCCGAGACGTGCCAATGAAAGATGTGAGCCTCGCAGGATTGATACTTGCGTGACAGGGATAGATAGCAAGTGAGCGAAAAAGATACGCCCCGAGTTCAATCTTGGGGCGTTTTTTTGGTTTACTCAGGCGCAATGCCGTCGGTTTTCGCCGCACAAATAAAATCATTTTTGTGCAGGCCTTTAATCTTATGCGACCACCAAGTCACGGACACTTTACCCCACTCCAGCAAGATAGCCGGATGGTGGCCTTCTTGCTCAGCCAGTTCAGCTACTTGGTTGGCAAACGCCCACGCCAACTTAAAGTTGCGGAAAGTAAACTCGCGTTCGAGCTGATCAATCCCATCTCGCGTCACTTTGCTCCATTGTGGGATATCTTTAAGCAGCGTCGGCATTTCCTCAGCACTGACCAATGGGGCATCAATATTACAGGCTTCACATTTCAACTCAGTTAGTTCAGACATGTTGCGTTTCCTTTTGCTGTTCTGTCTTTTTCGGTTTGGGCGGGAACAAAGGCGCATGAAGGCCCAGTTCCATGGCTTGATGCACATCAGCAATCAAATCACGTTGGCTGATGGCAAATAAGTCGTCAATCGACTCAATGGTAAAGTAAATGGGTTGCATGATGTCAATCCGATATGGCGTGCGCATGACATCTATCACTTCTAAAGGCTTACGCACCGCTTTGTCGCTATTAAAGGCGTACTCGGTCTCCGCCGGCGAAGACAAGATCCCGCCGCCATAAATACTGCGATTGCCTTGCGCGTCACTGAGTAAACCAAACTCGACCGTAAACCAATACAAGCGTGCAAGATAGACGCGCTCTTTGGGCGTGGCCTGCTTACCGAGCTGACCATACATATGGGTAAATTCAGCGAATGCTGGGTGGGTGAGCATCGCACAGTGACCGAAGATCTCATGAAAATAATCCGGCTCTTGCAAGTAATCAAAGTCTTCTTTGGTGCGCAAAAAGGTCGCCGCGGGGAATTTTTTATCCGCCAATAAGGCGAAGAAATGGTCGAAATCAATCAATGCAGGCACGGGGGCCACTTGCCAGCCCGTCTCTCGCATTAACACTGCATTGACATCTGGGATCTGTGGCACCGTGTTATGCGGCAAGTCGAGCAGTCGTAAACCGTCGAGATATTCTTGACACGCTTTGTCCTTGATGCACGCAAGCTGCCGTGTGACTAACTGGCGCCATACATCGTTTTCTTGTGCCGACCAGGCTACACGACCTTGCTCATCAAGTGGTTTGGATTCGTATTTACTCTGTTTCACGTTCACCGCCTTGTGTCGTTGTCTGGCGTAAAAATCGCGCGTAAACAGCGGCCCTTAGCCTTACGCAATGTTTCCGTTACTCACAGATTACGTCGACTTTGCAGAGAAAATCATCTCCTCACCTCGGTTTTAATTTTACTTTTGCGTAACATTTATTTTACATTGTGCGTTCAAAAGGCTGTCGCTACGGGTAATGCCTCACCCTCGAGGGATCCGCGTGCTTGCATGGCTCGTAGTGGTTGAGAAAGGCCTAACTGCAGGGACGAGTGATGAATTTACAACTGAGCGAACTGATAAATTGCGACAACATTGACAAGATTCAGATCCGTGGCATTGATGGCATGTTATATCAAGCCATCGCCTTTTTACGTCACGGCGATACGGTGGAGCAGAAGCTAATTTACCACGGCGATAAGCCCTATCTGTCCCGCAGCTTGCTAGCGGTGAAAGATGATTTTGAATGGATTAACGCCGCGCAATACGTGTTAGTCACTGACACGGCGTATGACGAAATGATAGGGCTTGGCACGGAAAAGCCTTTATCGACCCTAGAGCAGCCATTGCATTGGAAATAACTCAACAATGCCCCAACCTATGGGGCAATTTCTTCCCCGTCCCACGCAAACAGACGCCCAGTATGACGACTGTCTAGGCCATCCAATACCGACAATAAGTAGCCAGCCGATTGAGCCGGGCTGAATAATTTACCGGGCTTAACATTGGCTTGGAATGGCGCGGATAAACGACTATCGACGGTCCCCGGATGCAGACCAACCACGGTCAATGATTTGTCCTGGCGGCCAAGTTCAATGCTCATGCATTTGATCAGCATGTTCACCGCCGCTTTACTTGCACGATAGGCGTACCAACCGCCCGCACGGTTGTCACTAATACTGCCCACGCGCGCCGACAAGATAGCGAGCTTCGCCTCAGCGTTACGTTTCAGTTTGGCCGCTAGATGTTTGCTCAACAGCAGCGGCGCAACGGCATTCACATCAAACAGCTGGTGCATGGCCTCACTGCTGCACGCCGCGAGGCTTTTTCTGGGCTGACCGCATCATCATGAAGCATCCCCGAGGCAATGATCACCGCGTCTAGACTGTTGTCGTCGATGTGCTCGGCCGCCGCTTGTATCGATGCGTCATCGCGAATGTTCACTGTCACCGGGGTGACCTTTTCACTTATTTCGGCAAGTAGCGCGGGGTGACGCCCCAAGGCAAAGACTTGCTGAATGGATGGCTTGTCGAGCAATGCGCGGCAAAAAGCTTCACCAATCGCGCCACCTGCGCCGACAACCGCCACACGCTGCATGGAATCACTGTTCATTCTCTTGGCTCCTCAAACAAAAAGAGATGCAAACTGCATCTCTTTAGTTAGGGATGAGGCGATCTTGTCGATCACCGTACGTTAAAACTATAGCTTACGTAACACAACCATGAGGTAAAGCCCGCCTATCAAGGAAGCAATGATCCCAGCTGGCATTTCTTGCGGATACAGCCATTGTCGTCCTAGCCAATCGGCAAACAGCATCAATCCCATGCCAATCAATCCGGCGGTGATCATGTGCGCGCGGGCATTTTTCGCACCCCAACTGCGCGCAATATGCGGAGCCATCAAGCCGACAAAACTAAGCGGCCCTACCACCAAGGTGGCACTGACGGTCATGACCGCGACGAGGGCCAGCAACAGCATGCGGGCACGCCCTACCTTTACCCCTAGCGATTGAGCAGTTTCGCCACCGAGCGGCAAAATATCGAGCCACCGCTGACACATCAATCCCAGTGCCACCAGCACCGCCGCAACCAAGGCCAATGTAGTCACTGTGCTGTCGGTCACATAATAGGTTGAGCCTGAAATCCAAGCGAGGACTTGATACGCGCGAGGATCGCCGCCCGCCATCAAGAAGCTCTGTACCGCTTGCATCAGTGCGGCAATGGCTACGCCAGTGAGCAACACCTTTTCTGGCTGGAAGCCGGTTTTGTGATTGAGTAGTACAATCAACGCCAAGGTTGCGCCGGCACCGATTAATCCGCCGACATACAAACTCAGCATAGACGCGCCCATGCCCGCAAAAATGGTGACAATCAGCCCCAGCGCCGTGCCGGCACTGATCCCCATCACCTCAGGGCTCGCCATCGGGTTGGCACTTAAACGCTGAAGCACGGCACCCGCAACAGCAAGCACACCGCCCGCCAATGCCGCCGCCAGCAAGCGTGGCAAGCGCCATTCCAACAAAGACCAATCGCCGCTGAGCGCCAGCCACTGCCAGCCCTCACTTTGACGCGATACGGTGGCAAAAATCACCACACCTAACACCAGTAACATCAACGTTCGGCCTAACGGCCAATCCTGACGCGGTGCGGGCGATCCCGATTGCATCTGTTGGCGTTGACGATTCCCCAGTGACACCCGTGGCAACAACCACAAAAGAAGAGGCGCCCCTAACGCTGCCGTCGCCGCCCCAGTGGGCACCATCATGGCCCGGCGGCCAGGTAACAGTTGGACAGCCAAATCGGTGGCTGCCAACATCAATGCGCCTAAAATCATCGCCAGGCTCAATCGGGTGATGAGCTTACGTGCGCCACATAAGCGCGCAATCGCGGGCGCGGCGAGACCGACAAAGCCAATCACGCCAATCAAGCTAACCACCCACGCGGTCAGAAGCACCGATAGCCCCAGAGCAATTACGCGAATTTTCGCCAGTGATACGCCCAAGCTTTTCGCTCCTTCATCCGAAAGACTCAAGACGTTGAGCGGCTTTAATAAGGCAAGGATCAACACGACCGCCAATCCAACACGTGGCAGTAAGGCTTGCACACTGTGCCAGTCGGTTTGCACCATCGAGCCCGCGCCCCACACCATCATGCCGTGTAGCGCTTCTTGATTCATCAACAGCAGTACAGTGCTGAGCGCACCGCAGTATAGATTTAGAATCAAACCCGCGATCACCACCACGGTGGGCGATAGGCCGCGTCGCCATGCCAGCGCAAACACCACCAGCATAGTCAGCACCCCGCCAGACATCGCCACCATCGCGCTCGACCAAGTCAATAGCCAAGGGGCATAAAGCGTCGCAAGCATCAGCGCCAAGCTGGCGCCATTCGCCACCCCCAGCGTAGAGGGCGAGGCCAAGGGGTTGCGCAAAACCTGTTGCATCAAGGTACCGGCCAGCCCCAAACACGTCCCCGCCAGCAATGCGGTGACCAAGCGCGGCCACCAGGTTAAATGCATCACCACCCCAATCGACGCACTGTCATCCAGCGACCACAACGACTGCCAAAGCATGGAAACATTCACATCCCACTGCCCCAATTGAGTGGAGGCGAGGCTTAACAGTGCCGTCAGTAACGCCAAGGGTACCCATAATAGTTTCAGTTTCATGACTGCTCCCCTTGTTCAGGGTCGGTCAATGCCACGGTCACAAGGCGGGCAAAGCGTAACGCCGATGGAATCGCACCAAAACTCCATACGGGGTCAATCATCAATGGCGTACGTCCCGTACGTTTAACCAAATATTGCCAAAACATATTGGTCTTAAGGGTTTGCTCCACACCCGCGGGGAGCGGGCGCACAATCACCAGCTGCGCATCAAGGTCTAGCAGCTCGCGGGTGGAAACCATGCTAAACCCCCAACTGTTGGTGGTGTTTTGCCACGCATTGCTGAGCCCCAATTCACTGATGGCGGCGTGATACAAGCTGTTGGTCCCAAACACCCGCACATGGTTGGGGTCTAGGAACTGGATCATCAGCAGCGGGGGCTGTTCACCGGGGATCGTATCGCGCAAGCTCGCCAATTGCTGTTTCGCATTGGCAATCAGGGTTTCACCGACCTCCGGACGGTTGGCCTCATGTGCAATTTGCCGCGTCACGGTTTTGAGCGATGCCCAGCTTAGGCCGCTTTCATACAGAGGAATTGAACTGACCGGCGCAATGGTGCTTAACTTGGGCTTCATTGCCTTAAAAATGGGTGAAATTAGAATTTTATCGGGATGAAGCTCGGCCAAACGCTCCATGTTCGGCTGGGTGCGAAGCCCAATATCAACGGTTTTTTCTGGAATGGGCGGGGCTTTCACCCACGAATTGTAATCCGCCTTTTGCGCGACCGCGACGGGCGTCACCCCCAAGGCCAATAAGGTTTCAGTTTGGGTCCAATCCAGCGAGAGAATACGAGGCGACGCGCTGACGCTCGCTGACATCATGGCCGCGGTCAGCCAGACCATAAGCGTCAGAAAAGAGGACTTGATCATACTGGCGATAACTCCCCCGGCATAGCGACCGCATAGCCGGCGGCATGATCGGCAATCGGCATTTCAATACCATAAATCGATTTGAGGGCCGACTCTTGAAACACATCACTAACCGCACCTTGAGTCAGGACTTGCCCGCTGTGCAAGGCGACAATCTCATCACAAAAACGCGCCGCCATATTAATATCGTGCACCACAATAATGATGGATTTATCCAGCTCTCGGCTGAGTTTTCGCACCAAGGTCATCACTTCAACTTGGTGGGCTACATCTAGTGCAGATAGCGGCTCATCGAGCAGTAAGTAACGCGTTTGCTGTGCCAGCAGCATCGCAATCCATAGCCGTTGGCGCTCGCCGCCCGATAAGGTATCGACCAAGCGCTCGGCATAATCTTGGGTACCGGTGAGCGCCATTGCCTCGTTGATCGCTTGGTGATCGGCTTTGGTCAACCGCCCCAGCAAGCCATGCCAAGGATAGCGACCAAAACTGACCAACTCATACCCAGTTAAGTTATCTGTTGCCGGTAAATGCTGTGGCAAATACGCCACCTCGCGCGCAAACGCTTTTTCTGACCATTTCGACAAGGGCTTTTGGTCTAATGCGATCTGTCCGCTGCTGGTTGCCTGTTGCTGCGCTAACAGCTTTATCAACGTCGATTTGCCCGAACCATTGTGGCCGACCAACGCACAGATTTTTCCTGGCGTAAACGACAAGCTCACCTTATCAAGCAACACTTTTCCGTTGACGGCAAACGCAACGTCCTTTGCCTCTAACATATCCCGATCCTACTGCTTAAGTACAAGCGCGGGATGCGCCTGTCAGTTAATTCTACAGTTGGTAATTTTCCGATGCCTAAAAAGCAAATGCAAACCATTTTGATTTCGCTTTGTGCGCTTAGCGCTTGTTAATCAGAGAAATTAGACCTCAACCACGTCACCATCAGGGATCCAAACACCATTCAGCCTCGTACCGCCAAGGGTGAATAAAAGTTTGTTGTTACGACTGTCGAGAACGCTATGTCCGCGCCGATCAGCCTTGTGTGGCTAAAACGCGATTTACGCCTGCGGGATCACGCCCCCCTACAAGCCGCCATTGCCGCTGGGCGTCCCTTGGTGATCCTGTACCTGTTTGAGCCACTGCTGCTCAACGATCCGCACCACTGCGAGCGCCATTGGCGATTTGTCTGGCAATCGCTGTGTGATCTCAATCAACAGCTGGCACCGCTTGGCGGGCAGGTCACCATTTGCCAAGGTGAAGCACTCGCCGTTTTCGACGCCATCCACCAGCAGCAGGCAATTGGCGCGGTCTACAGCCATCAAGAAATTGGCGTCGACGCGACATTTTCTCGTGATAAAGCGGTGGCGAAATGGCTGGCAAGCCATCAGATCCCTTGGCATGAATTTCCCACAGGGGCGGTGATCCGCGGCGCAAAAAATCGGGGGGATTGGGACGCAGAATGGCAAAAGGTGATGCGCGCCCCTCTTGCCGATCCGGATTGGCAGCAAGCGCGCTGGCTAGACACATCACTCACGCTACCCGCGCTCGATCACCACAAGTGGGATTCTCCCGCGCCACGCTTTCAACCCGGCGGCCCAAGTTGGGCGTATAAAACCTTGCAGTCTTTTTTCCGCGAGCGCGGGCAAAGCTATCAACGCCACATCTCTAAACCGCTCGCCAGCCGCAAAAGCTGTACCCGACTGTCACCCTATCTCGCATGGGGTAACATCAGCTTGCGCGAAATGTATCAAATTACTCTCCTCCATTGGCAGAAAAAGGGTTGGCGGCGTGCGCTGGTCGCTATGGTGTCGCGTTTGCATTGGCACTGTCATTTTATGCAGAAATTTGAAAGCGAGCACCACATGGAGCATCGCCCCGTTAATCGCGGCTACTTACATTTTGAGTACGCGAACGGTCCGCAGAGCGATGCGCATCTGCTCGCATGGCAACAAGGTCATACCGGTTATCCGCTCGTCGATGCCTGTATGCGTTGCCTGCACGCCACCGGCTATATCAACTTTCGTATGCGGGCGATGCTGGTCAGTTTTTTAACCCACCATCTACTGATTGATTGGCGCCGCGGTGTCCATCATTTGGCGCAGCTATTTCTCGATTTTGAGCCCGGAATTCATTACCCCCAGTTTCAAATGCAAGCTGGCGTAACGGGCGCAAATACCTTGCGCATTTATAACCCAGTGAAACAATCGCAAGAGCAAGATCCGGAAGGGGCATTTATTCGTGAATGGTTACCTGAGCTTTCTCCCTTGCCCGACAGTTTGATCCACACCCCGTGGCAAATGACCGACATGGAAGCGATGATGTACGGCGTGGTGCTTGGCGAAGATTACCCGAAAGCCATTGTCGATATAGAACAAACCGGCAAACGGGCGCGTGATATTTTATGGTCGTTTCGTCAACAAGACGCGGTTCGTATCGAAAAAGCACGGATCCTTGCCACCCATGTGCGTCCAAACAGCCCTGAGCCAACAAATGGCCCTGAGCAACGAATAAGCGATAAGCGGATCAAAAGCCTTGATCACGCGGATAAGCACACAATGAAACAACGGTCACGTGCCACTCAATCTACTGGAGGCAACCCAGATGGCGCATAAAAAGCCGCATCTTCCCAGCAAGGCATGTTTGACGTGCGAACGCCCGTTTACGTGGCGTAAAAAGTGGGCACGCTGTTGGGACGAAGTTAGGTATTGCTCTGACCGTTGCCGCCGGGAAGGTCGTCGCCATGCGCGAGCGGCGACGCACTGAACGCATCTAAAAGCGAATTCAATTTCGGATGTACCCACTGACGTTTAATCGATACCGCATAAAACGGCTCATACACACTCGGCAGTAAGGCATAGCGGGTGAGCATGCCACTATCTAGCTCATCGCGAACCACCACTTCGGGCATCACCGCTAACGCGTCATTATCTCGGCTTAAAAGGCGCAACATCGCCATATCATTGGCTTCTGCCATGATGTAAGGCTTGAGTTGATACTGCGCAGAGATGGCATCAAACCCCGAGCGAATCGGGTTATCGCCATAAGGCAACACCCACGCTTGGTGCTGGTAGCTGGCATCTAAGGTGGGCGATAACGCTTTACCCGGCCAACCAATCACGGCTACCGGCTGGCGTGCCAGTTGCTGATACTGCCAAATTTGTTTATTGGTCCCCCGCACCGCGATATTGGTTAGCGCCAAATCCAACTGGTGATCAGACAGCGCATGAAGCAAGCCGGTTTGATCCATCGACTGCAACACATAGCGGCACTCTCGTTGATTGACCAATGGCTGAATAAACTGCTCGATAAAGTTCCGCGACATGGTGGATAAGGTGCCAATGCGAATCGTGGCACTGGACAGCGCCCCGCCACTGGATAGCAACTGCTCTAACTCTTCCCCTTGGCGAAAAATCTCTTCGGCATAGTTCATCGCTTGATAGCCACTTTCGGTCAACGTCAATGTACGACCTTGCCGCTCAAACAATTGCACCTGCATCGCCTGCTCAAGCTGCTTGATTTGTGACGACAGCGCCGACTGCGAAATATGCAGGTTACGGGCGGTCTGGGTCAGGTTGCCATGGCGTGCCACCTGCCAAAAATAATACAAATGATGGTAGTTAAGTCGGCTCATCGTTCTATAAAACAGAATGAAAAGTAATTTATTATGTATTTTACTTAATTGTAGTAAGTTTTCACAATGGTTCGCATAACTATTGCTGTGAGGTAAGTCATGTTATCCCTATTTCTCGTCACGCCGCTCAAACTGGTGCTGCTGGCACTGGTTGCGCTTCTTGGCGGTGTTATCTGGCGATACAGTGCCACCGCGTTTGCAGGCCAAACCGACAAACACCGTTTTCTTTTATCCTTACTGCTCACCTTGTCGGCAGTCTTGTTGGTTTTAGTCAGCAATCACCTGTTGCTGTTTTGGCTTGCTTGGGTGGCGGTTAGCCTCTCATTGGGTCGCTTAATTCTTTTCTATCCGCATCGGCCTCGCGCCCAACTCGCGGCACACAAAAAAATGCTGCTCGCCCGCTTTAGCGAATTGCTACTCGGTGGCGCATTTTTACTGTTATTTTTCCACTACCAAACCGCGCAGATTGACCAATTGATGTTTCAAGTCAGCCAGCAGCCTCACACGCTGACTGTAAGCATCGCCGCCTTTATGCTGGTGGGTGTGGCGATCATTAAGTGCGCGCAACTGCCCTTGCACGGCTGGCTCATTCAAGTGGTGGAAGCACCTACGCCTGTCTCTGCCTTGTTGCACGCCGGTATTGTGAATCTTGGCGGGATCTTATTGATGCTGCTCGCGCCAGTGCTCGCGGCGAGCCCCAGTGCCAGCTTTACACTGCTGGTTATCGCCGGTGTCAGTACCCTGGTGGCAGGGCTGGTGAGCCTGACACGCGTGAGCATTAAGGTAAAACTGGCGTGGTCGACCGTCGCACAAATGGGTCTGATGTTAGTTGAAATCGCCCTAGGCCTTTATGAGTTGGCACTGCTGCACTTACTGGCGCACTCTTTCTACAAGGCGTTCTCTTTCCTCAACAGCGGCAATGGGGTGAATCATTGGCTAGCAACCCAACTGGCCGACGCCTCAGTTCCGCGTCGCTGCCATTGGCTTGCCGCGATGGCCACCACCGCCGGTTTGATTGTCGCCGTGCACCTGAGTGTCGGTATTTTAAATAGTTTTGCAGCCGGTTGGTTGCTGTGGATGGCGATGACCATGCTGCTATTACCGGCCTTTACCCGCCCAGGCGCTGCTCGCCCGACACGCGTGCTGCTCAGTAGCGTGTTTGCGCTTGGCCTGCTCGGGCTCTACGCCGCCATTAAACATAGCTTGATTGTGTTTGTCGCGGGTGGAAATGCCACCTATTTATTTGCCGATGCCTTTGCGCTGGTGCTGTTTATCACGCTGTTTGCTCTATCACTGGCGGTCCAGTACTGGCCTCACAAAGCGTGGGTCAACCGCCTGTTTATTTGGCTAAACGCCGGGGCTTACCTTGATGAGTGGGCGACACGCTTGACTCTCAAATGGTGGCCGAGTGCTTCTTTAATCCAACTACAAACGACCCAATGGCAACCGCATAAGGAGACGCGTTAATGATTGCGAAAACGCCCAACGTATCTGCATACCCTGAGTCCCTCGATGTGAGCGATTTTCGCGATGCCACCCAGCAAGCGGTCGTAGCGATTGCGCCAAGCTGGCCGTTGGATCAAATGATTGCGGTGAACCCATGGTGGCCGCAACGCTTTACCCCCATTGAGCAAGTCTTTGCTGAGCAAGCGGTGTTAAGTGGCCACTGTCCGCTAATGCCGTCGGCGTACTATCTGTCGCATTGGCAATCGCCCATTAGTGAGGCACACCTTGCCGAGGCCATTTCAACCTCTGGCAGCGCATTAACAGTGAGTGATTGTCTGCGTGCACTGCGCATTCATAGCAGTAACCTCCCGCGTTGGAAGCCATTGGCTGAGTTGTGTGACCGCACTCGGGAAACACAACAAGGCTTATCGTGGCAGCAAGAAATCCAGCAGCAAGTGAGCCAGTTTCTCGCGCTTTATCACCAATACCCACAGCGCTTTGATGCCCAAGGCCAAGGCGGTGAACACCTTTATCAATGCTGGTTGAGTGTGGTGAGCCAAGATAAAGGCATTAAAACCCTCACTGGCGTGGATTTGCTCGCCGATTTCGCCGCTCTACCCACCCAAATGGATGCACTGATCGCTGAAGCGGCCGCCTTTTGGCAACCGATTCTTCATGACCCAAACGGTAACTTGGCCTATTGCCACGCGCTGATGCATGGTTTATCAGGTTGGGCAAGCTGGCAAGCCTGGTTAGATTGGCAGCAACAGCTCGGTGACAGTGAACAGCAAGATCATGGTATGGGCCTATTCGCGATTTTACTCGCGTGGGATACAGTGCTGGCACGTTGGCTTGCCAAACACCGTGAAGCAGCGTGGGCAAGCATTCGTCAATCCATGCACCACCAAGCGGTGAATGTGCGCCATTGGTATCACCAAGCACAACAACAGCTCGCGCCACTGTGGATTTGGCAGCAAGCGCTAGAAATCAGTCAGCAGCGCCCTTGGGCACACGCCCTGTCCGCGCAGGCCAGTGTCGACACTCTCGCCACCTCGCCTACGCTGCAAGCTGTGTTTTGTATCGATGTGCGCTCTGAACCGATGCGTCGCGCGTTAGAAGCACAATCTGATCGGATTCAAACCCTTGGCTTTGCTGGCTTTTTTGGCTTGCCGATCGCCTATCAACCCACTGATAGCCAGATTCAACGCCCGCAACTGCCCGGCTTATTGGCACCGGCGATCACCGCCTCACAAACTCATGCCACCCCCGAACGCTGGTTGCGGATGACCAAGCTCGGCTGGCAACGTAGCCTTGATGCGCCCGCCGCCAATTTAGGCATGGTCGAAGCCGGTGGCATGCTAAAACTGGTGAGTTTGTTAAAGCGCGCATTGCGCATTTCTGGCACCGAAAACCCGCTAAATCGACTCAGTCATACTGACAGTGATTGGGCGCTCACCCTTGACAATACGCCGTTAACCCCAGCAGAAAAAGCAGAGCTAGGCACTGGTATCTTGCGCGCCATGGGCATTGCTGACCATTTAGCCGATGCCGTCTTGTTGGTGGGTCATGGCAGTGAAACCTGTAACAACCCTCATGCAGCAGGGCTTGACTGTGGTGCTTGCGGTGGACAAACCGGTGAGGTGAATGTACGTGTACTCGCACAGCTTCTTAACGATGCCGACGTGCGTGATGCCATGGCACAGCAAGGCGTAACGATTCCCGCCAGCACCCGTTTTTATGCCGCCATGCACAACACCACGACCGACGCGCTGGATGTCTTTCACGCCCCCGAGCATGCCCAATGGCAAACTTGGCTGGCCGCTGCGAGCGAGCAAGCACGTGCAACCCGCGCCAACCAGTTGATCAAACGCCTACCCAGCCATCCAAGCTCAAACGCTTCTTTGCTACACGGGCCAAAGATTGGGCACAAATGCGCCCTGAATGGGGACTGTGTGACAACGCCGCGTTAATCGTGGGCCCGCGCACCCTGTCTCGACAGATTAATTTGCAAGGTCGCAGCTTTTTACACGACTACGACTGGCATAGAGACAGTGACTTTAGCCAGCTTACGGCAATCCTCACCGCGCCCATGGTGGTGACCAATTGGATCAACTTGCAGTACTTTGCTTCTGTTACCGCACCGGAAAAATTTGGCAGCGGAAACAAATTGCTGCACAACATCGTGGGTGGGCACATTGGGGTGTTTGAAGGGAATGGTGGTGACTTGCGAATTGGCTTATCGCATCAATCCGTGCACGATGGCCGTCGATATCGCCACCAGCCAGTGCGATTAAGCGTATTTATCGCTGCCCCTCGGGAGGCAATTGATAGTATACTTGCACGCCATAACGATATAGCCGCGCTGGCGAATCACGGCTGGCTGTACTTGATGCAAATTGATGCGCAAGGTGCAGTATGGCAACGCGATCGCTCGGGTCAGTGGTATCACCTGAACGTAGCAACATAAAACGGAGCATGTCGTTGAAAACGCAACTTCTCTCAGCGCAGTGTTCAACGGACCTAACACAAGCCGCCGAGCTACTGAAAGCCGGCGAACAAGTCGCGGTGCCTACAGAAACCGTGTACGGTCTGGCAGCGGATGCCAGCAATCCAGACGCCGTCGCGGGCATTTTTACCGCCAAAGGGCGACCCGCCAATCATCCTTTGATTGTTCATCTCGGTGACGTCGCATCGATCACCGAGTGGGCAACGCCGATCCCGGATGAAGCATATAAGCTGGCGAATGCCTTCTGGCCAGGGCCGATGACGCTGCTGCTGCCACGTGCCGAGCATGTTTCACCGGTCGTCACGGGTGGATTAGATACCATTGGACTTCGCGTTCCCGCGCAACCTGTGTTATTGGACCTGCTCGCCACCCATCAGCTTGCCGTTGCCGCCCCGTCAGCGAACCCGTATAAAAAGCTCAGCCCCACCACGGCAGAGCAAGTGATGCATGGTTTAGGCGGAAAAATCGCCGCGGTGATTGATGGCGGCCCTTGCCAGCATGGGCTGGAATCGACCATTGTCGATCTTACCAAGCGTCCATTCCGTGTACTTCGCGCCGGTCCCATCACCGCCAGCGAGTTGAGCGCCGTGCTGGGTGAAACAGTCGACGCCCCCGAGCAGCACGATAGCGTAGTACCCGGCAATGTCGGTAGCCATTACCAACCCAACACCCGGTTGCAGATGGTGGCTGCGGACTTGTCTGATCTCCCTGCGCCCCATCCGGAAAAACGCGCGGCCTTGCTTCACTTTGGCGAAGCCCCGACACGGGATGATCTGGTCTGCATTGCCATGCCGGATGACGCCGCGCGCTACGGGCAAGCGTTATATCACCAACTCGCCCAAGCCGACCAACTGGGCGTCGATGAAATCTGGCTCGCCCAGCCCCCTCATGGCGAAGCGTGGCTTGCCGTGCATGATCGCCTACGCCGCGCGGTCAGCTAGTTTTTGACGCTCACAACGCGCGTGTTTGCATAAAGCTTGCCGTTGCAGTGGCACACACAGTGTCTGCAACGGTCAGTGTTGCCTCCAACTGACTCATTCCGTGTTTCGCTTTCACACACCAGGCACGTACCTCAGCCTCAACGGCAACGGGCACTGGATGGTGATAGCGAATATTAAGTGACGCTGTCACACTTTGCGGGGCAAACAAGAAGGTACAATGGGTCAACGCCGCATCCAAAAGCGTGGCAATGACCCCACCGTGCAGCTGGTTTTGATACCCCTGCCAAGCGCTTTCTAACCACACTGTTGCGGTGACGGCATTGTTATCGTCTTGATAAAATTTAAAATTAAATAGCCCGTTGTCACTGCAAGCCACACACTGATGATGGGAATCCGGCGGGATAACAGGTTGCTTATTCATGGCAACCGCAACCGTGGCCACTGTTTCGACCTCGTTGACCTTGTCCATGTCCACACCCCCGATGTTGACCACCTATACCACTATCTTGCGCGCCACATCCTCGCCCACGTCCTGAATGACACGCTGCTTTCCGTTGTTGTGGTTGTTGCTGTTGCTTCATTCGCTGCAACGCCGGCCGCCCTTGACTCGCATCCGTAAGCGGTTGCCAGTACGCAGGCGACAACCACTGGGTAGGATTTAGGCGACCATTGGTTAACTGATAAACATGTAAGCCAGCATCAAGTAATCCCGCTAACGCATGCTCGCCAATATGACGGGTCACCACACGTGTTACTTGGTTAGCTTTCAGCATCGCTATCAAGGCGTTTTTGGCACCGCAACCTTCTGTTACACGTGGGTTGGCGAACTGAGCGAGTGCTTGGCCATCGTCGTCAAACAGCGCAAAGTGCTCGGCCTTCATAAAATGTCCCGCAGGACGGTCTTGGTTCATCGCAATAGCAATTGTCATCTTCCGTTCTCTCTTTATATAAATGGCATATGCTAAAAATACGCCTGATTTATGGCATATGCAAACTATTCTGTGAGAGAAAAATGAAGAAAGTCACGTCAAGACGTGGAGAGTGTTCGAATCAAGCTGCAACGTCGTGCGACAAAATACTTTTTCGAACACGCGCTCATCCTTGCTAAGTCGCATGATGAATGACAATAACTAAGTGGAAGCATTAGTTTAAAAATACCTATTTTCACGGCAATCATTGACGTGAAAATACAGTTTAGTAAACCATAAAAGCACCTTGGTTAGTCACATACAGCACAGACCTTTTTTTGTAAATGATTAACCCAACACTACTCTTCTGACTCAAACACCAGTGCTTTGCCTTCTACGAGGCAGGCGGTGGTTTTGGCGCGGGCGCGTTTAACCAGGTTGGCTAACGTTTGACGAGATACGCCCATGACTTCCGCGGCTTGCAGTTGCTGCATCCCTTGATGGTCAACAAGGCGCATGGCTTCGAACTCATCCAAACCTATGGTCACCGTCTCTAGCTCACTGAGTGGAATGGCGTTGGGTTTAAAACAATTGGTATGCGGTTTTCCGCAGATACGGCGGGGCATTTTAGGGCGCGGCATAGGTTCTCCTTTTTCGCCTATGCTAAGTGAGTTTTTTGCTTATGCCAACAAAAAGGGATGCCAATGCATCCCTTTTCTATTTATTGCTACGAGCAGTGACTTAGCCTGTCACGTTACACGTCGTACGTCGTCGAGGCGGTGTTACCGCCAGTGCCTGTCCAGTTGGTGTGGAAGAACTCACCACGTGGCTGATCAAGACGCTCATAGGTATGCGCACCGAAGTAGTCACGCTGCGCTTGCAGCAGGTTGGCTGGCAAACGTGCTGTGGTGTAGCCATCCAAGAAGGTCAGCGCCGATGTGGTACATGGCATTGGGATACCGGTTTCCATCGATTTCGCCGCCACTTTACGCCATGCGGCTAAGCAGTTATCTAAGATCCCTTTAAAGTACGCATCTGAGCCCAAGAAGGCCAAGTCAGGATCCTTAGCAAAGGCATCACGGATGTTACCCAAGAAGGCCGAACGGATAATACAGCCGCCACGCCACATCAGCGCGACGTTGCCGTAGTTGAGATCCCAGCCGTTCTCGTTTGACGCTTCACGCATCAGCATAAAGCCTTGCGCGTAAGAGATAATTTTTGACGCCAGCAGCGCTTGACGCAGCGCATCAACCCACTCGGCTTTGTCACCATCAACCGGCTGGATATGTTTTTCAAATAGCTTCTCTGCCGCGACACGCTGATCTTTCAATGCTGACAAGCAACGCGAAAATACCGATTCAGAGATCAGGGTCAGCGGAATGCCAAGATCCAGCGCGTTAATCCCAGTCCATTTACCGGTGCCTTTTTGACCCGCGGTGTCGAGGATTTTCTCAACCAAAGGCTCACCGTCTTCGTCTTTATAACCCAAGATGTCCGAGGTGATCTCGACCAGATAGCTATCCAACTCGGTTTTGTTCCAGTCGGTAAAGACTTGCTGCATCTCATCATGGCTCATGCCAAGGCCGTCTTTCATGAACTGATACGCCTCGGTGATCAGCTGCATATCGCCATACTCGATACCGTTGTGCACCATTTTCACAAAGTGGCCGGCGCCATCACGGCCGACCCAGTCACAACATGGCTCGCCGGTATCGGTTTTCGCTGCAATACCTTGGAAAATAGGCTTCACCGCTGGCCACGCCTCTTCTGAGCCGCCTGGCATAATAGACGGCCCAAAACGCGCGCCTTCTTCACCGCCAGACACACCAGCACCGATAAAGTGAATGCCTTTTTCTCGCAGCGCTGCCACACGACGGTTGGTATCTGGATAGTTGGTGTTACCGCCATCAATAATGATGTCGCCTTTCTCAAGCAATGGCGTCAGTTTGTCGATAAAGGTATCGACCACATCACCGGCACGAACCATCAGCATCACTTTACGTGGCGTTTCTAGCTTCTCAACCAGCTCTTCCAGCGAATAAGCGCCAACGATGTTAGTGCCCTTGGCTGGGCCTTCAAGAAACTCATCGACTTTGGCCGCGGTTCGGTTATGTGCCACGACTTTAAAGCCGTTGTCGTTCATGTTGAGGATCAGGTTTTGGCCCATGACCGCCAAACCAATTACGCCAATATCACCTTTCATCGTGCTCTCCATTAATTCTGTCCTGGTAATTTTTTTGCTGCCGCGGCATCGAGTACCCATTCCGTCGTGCCTTTGGCACTGCGGATATTGGCGGCAGGATATGGCAGTTGCGTGGGCTCGTGTGTGGCGATCTCATGTACAATCGCTTGCTTGCCTTCACCCAACACCAGATAACTGATTTTCTTCGCCGCGCGCAGCACACGGGCGGTTTTTGATACACGCTTTTGACCCGATTCAGGATGCGAGGCCACCAGCGCCAGTGCGGTATTGTCATATTGAGGATCGTGCGGGAATAGCGAGGCGGTATGGCCATCGCCACCGACGCCCAGCAAGACCCAATCAAACACAGGCGTGCCGTTTTCGCTTGGGATCAGCGCTTGCATTTCCGCACTAAAGCGCGCGGCTTCCACGTCCGGATCGTCTTCACCACGAATGCGATGAATGTTCTCTTCTGGAATGCGAATCTGGCTAAACAGTAGTTTGTCGGCTTCGCCAAAGTTGCTCTCGGCATCATCCGGTGCCACACAGCGCTCATCGCCCCACCAAAAATGCAAGTTTTGCCACTGAATCGCCGTGGCGTAGTCATCACTGGCTAAACGCTTAAACAGCATTTTGGGCGTGCTGCCACCAGATAGCGAGATGTGTACGGCACGATCTTGCTCGCTGAACGCTTGCATCGCGTCAGCTAAGTGATTGACCACCGCGTCGGCGTCATCAAAAATACGGGCATTGATCATAGTTCGCAGTATTCCGTGTCTGTGAGGTTTTTGCAGGGGAAACGCCACGCATGGTCGTCTCGCGCCAGCAAGTGGTCGGCTTCTTTCGGCCCCCAAGTGCCACAGGCATAACCATATAGCGCTTTGCCATTATCCTTGTATTGGAGAATTGGCTCAACAAACTGCCAGCAGGCTTCCACCGCGTCACTGCGGGCAAACAAGGTTGCATCGCCTTTTAAGGCATCAAGCAATAAACGCTCGTAAGCCGTCAGCATCTGGGTTTCTTCCAGCGACGTATAATGAAAATCCATGTTTACCGCTTTGGCGTTAAAGCCAGCACCCGGCTCTTTCAGGCCGAAACTCATTTGAATGCCTTCGTCGGGCTGAATACGGATCACCAAGCGGTTTTCGGGCGCATTTTTGCCGAATACGGGATGCGGGGTCTGTTTAAAGTGGATCACCACTTCGGTCACGCGCGTCGGTAAGCGTTTACCGGTGCGCACGTAAAATGGCACCCCATTCCAACGCCAGTTGTTGATAAACATCTTAAGACCAACGTAGGTTTCTGTGCGCGAGTCTTCCGCCACACCTGGCTCATCACGATAGCTGGGTAATGCTTTGCCGCCAACTTGCGATTCAGTGTACTGGCCCAGCACCAAGTTATTGTGCAAGTCGTCTTCAGAGAGCGGCTCAAGCGATTGCAGCGCTTTAAACACCTCATCACGCATTGCATCAGCATTGATCTGTGCAGGCGGCTCCATCGCCACGAGCGACAACACTTGCAATAGGTGGTTTTGGAACATATCCCGAACCGCGCCCGACTGGTCGTAATAACCACCGCGACCTTCTACGCCAAGATGCTCCGCACCGGTAATTTCAACATAGTCAATGAAGTTGCGATTCCAAAGCGGCTCGAACATCGCATTGGAGAAACGGAAAACCAACAGATTCTGTACCGTTTCTTTGCCTAAGTAATGGTCAATACGGTAAATCTGATGCTCTGCAAAGTAGGCGTGAATGTCTTTGTCTAACTGACGAGCGGAGGCTAAGTCGTAACCAAACGGCTTTTCGACCACCAAGCGTTTCCAACCGTTACTTTCATCATTCAGGCCATGTGCGGCTAGACAGGCAGGAATAAAGTTGTACAGCTTCGGCGGCGTAGCAAGATAAAACAGCGTATTACGCTGGGTGAAACCATATTGTTCGGACAATTCGTCTAAACGCCCTGTTAGCGCGCCATATTCGTGGGTGTCAGAGATATTGAACGATTGATAATGCACGTGCGCCATAAAGGCGTCGAGCGTGGCAGGATCGGTTTCTTCAAGCTCTTGCATCGAGCGACGGAGCTTGTCACGGAACGACTCGTCACTATAGAAGGTGCGGCTTGCGCCAAGAATTGCGAAAGACGCAGGCAGCTGTTTGTTCGCATACAAATGATACAGGGCTGGGATCAGCTTGCGGAAGGTGAGATCGCCAGATGCACCAAAAATAACAATACTGCTGTTTTCTGGAATTACCATCATCTTTCCTTTGATAATAAAGGTACTGCATGTGATTTGCGCCACAAATTAGCAGCGCAGTGGCCAAATTGGTAATTGGCCCTACCTATTGATGCCATTGATGTCGCCACTGAAATATGGAGCCGGCTAACTCATCCCTACATTTGCAGCCAGCACGACCAATTCAATGTGCGACAAAAGCACTCTAGTCTAGCACTTTATTCGTCAATAAGCTGCCCCACACTGGTAAGAGGTGCTCAATCGACATCGCTCGCCATCCAGTCAGTCCCGCTTTCCAGCAGACACGTAACGAACTGCGAGACTTTATCGCTTGTCGCCCCGTACGCGGTATAAACACCCACGTTGCCCCGTTTTTCTGCATTAACCCAAAGCATGTTAATTCCCTTAGCGCCGAGAAATGACGCGGCTTTATCGGTGTAAGGCATGAGAGCATGCGTACGTTGCAACAACGAGATGCTGGCTGAGAGTGAGTCGAGATCAAAGGCATGCGGGTGAAGGTTTAGCAACGGTGGTAAAGGACGAGAAAGTAAATGGGCATGGCGAGGATGATCGGGTGTCACTCGCAATAATGGCCAGTCAAAAAGATGCGCTGACAACACCGGCTGATGGTGGCGCTTCAATTGGTCAAACAAGGGATGATCCTGATGTGCAAACCAAGCTTCTGTATCTTGGAACAAAGGGGTAAAACGCACCTGACTGGTGGCAATTAGTTCACTGATTTCATGGCCAATAAAAACATCAATATCGCCATTTAAAAGCGATGACATTAATGCCAACCGATTACCAAACTCAATATGCACCGAACACTGATGCTCGGCTTGATACGCCACCACCGCCGATTCGACAAACAAAGGCCACCAGGCTTCTCCCGTCCCTAGCTTAACCTGTCCGGCTTCTCTGGCTTGTAGCACATGCAACTGTGCTTGTAATCGTTGGCGCGCAGCGTGTTGGGCCGTTGCGTGCTGATAATAAAGCTCGCCAGCAGCCGTCATACTGACGCCACGCGGATGCCTTATTAATAATTGGCTTAATAGACGCTGTTCTAACTTTTGGATTTGCGCGGTCAATGTAGGCTGACTGATCCCTAGCTTTAACGCTGCGGCTTTAATGCTGCCACTCTCAGCCACAGCCAAAAAATAACTTGCCGCTTTTTCTACGTCCATTGCATCACCGTTCACATTTTTGCTTTAACCGTTATAGTTTAAAACACTTACTCGCATCAATCATAGCCGTTAAATAGGTTTATATTCACTCTTTGGTATAGCCATATAGCTATAACAAAGAGAGAGTTATCTATTTTTAATCCCCGTCTTGGGCAGGTACATTCATATCCATTATCGAACGCGTGTTCAAACTGATAAAAAACAAAGAGGTAATGGGTATGCAGTACGCTTGGTGGCATGATGCCGTTGTTTATCAAATCTACCCACGTAGTTTTTACGACACCAATGATGATGGCATTGGCGATCTGAACGGAATTATCGAGAAACTCGATTACTTACATTGGCTCGGCGTCAATGTGTTATGGCTATCACCGGTGTACCAATCGCCGATGGATGACAATGGCTACGACATTTCCGATTACTGCGCGATCGCGCCTGAATTTGGCACCATGGAAGACATGACGCGCTTGATTGATAAAGCCGGCTCGCTCGGCATCAAAATCGTGATGGATTTGGTAGTCAATCACACCTCCGACGAACACCCTTGGTTCCAAGCTGCGCTTCAAGACAAAAACAGTCCCTATCGCGACTTTTACATTTGGCGTGATGCCAAACCCGATGGCAGTGCGCCGGATGATCAAGGCTCAATCTTTGGTGGTAGCGCATGGCAATGGGAGCCAAACACCGAGCAGTACTACTTTCACTTGTTCTCCAAACGTCAGCCCGATCTGAACTGGGAAAACCCCGCCGTCCATGACGCCGTGTATAAGATGATGAACTGGTGGATTGACAAAGGCATTGGGGGATTCCGCCTTGATGTAATAGATTTAATTGGTAAAGAGATCGACAAAGGCATCACTGGCAACGGCCCGCGCCTTCACCCTCTGCTGCAGGCGATGAACCAAGCAACATTTGGCGGCAAAGGCTTGCTCACCGTCGGCGAAACATGGGGCGCAACGCCGGAGATCGCCAAACTTTATAGCGCACCGGAACGCAATGAACTCTCCATGGTGTTCCAATTTGAACACATTACCGCGACCTGGAAAGACGGCGATAAATGGCAGCCCGTGCCGCTGGATGTCGCCGCCCTTAAACAGGTACTGTTCAAATGGCAACAAGAGCTGGCCGATAGCGGTTGGAACTCACTGTTTTGGAACAACCACGACTTGCCCCGCGCCGTATCTAAATTTGGTCACGACGGAGAGTACCGGACACGCTCAGCAAAAATGCTCGCCACAACCTTGCACTTAATGAAAGGCACGCCCTATATCTACCAAGGGGAAGAGATTGCGATGACCAATGTCGCCTTCCCGTCTATCGACGATTATCAAGACATCGAAACCCGCAATTTTTACGACTTGCGTGTTGCAGAAGGCGTTGATCCAGACACCATGATGGAGGCGGTCTACCAAAACAGTCGCGATAACGCCCGTACTCCAATGCAATGGGAGAACGCACCGCAAGCAGGCTTTACCCAAGGAACACCATGGTTACCGGTTAATCCTAACTACACCACCATCAATGTGGCACGGGCAACTGAAAATAGCGGCTCGGTGCTCTATCACTACCGTGAGCTGATTAAGCTGCGCAAGCAATACCCAGTGATTGCACATGGCCAGTTTGCGCCTGTGGAAGAAGCCCACCCTGATGTGATCGCCTACGAGCGCTTCGACGATACCCACCGTATTCTCGTGGTCAGCAACTTTAGTGAGCAAAAACAAACCATCACCCTCCCCGAACACTGGCGCTATAAGGCCTTAACCTGCCTTAGCTACAACATGGATCCGGTCAAACAGTTAAGCACCACCTACAAACTGGCCCCTTATGAGTCGTTTGCAGTGATGCAATAGCAAGGGCGTTTCGTCTGCCGATACCATCAATATAATCGGGTCGCGCCTGCAGATAGCTGCAGGCGCGAAGCCAAAGCCGACTCACCCCTCTTACACGCCATAAACGACGTCTACAGAAGGCATTAATACATATACCCAAGCCAATCCATATGCCCTGCTGGCCATGATTTGTCTGTCATCGGTTTTACATATAATTCATCGACATACTCGACCGCAACACCATAGTTAGTGTGTTCATGAATGCGTAGCCAAGAGGCATGTGACTCGACAAGCTGAAAGCCATTAGCCACATAAAAATCGTGCAGCTCAGAGATGAGAATAATGAAATCAACATCTTTGTCTTTGGCATAGTCAGTCAGTTGCGCCAGCATACCCGAGCCAATCCCTTTTCTTTGCCAAGCGCTGTCGATGCAAAAATCACTCACCCCTAATACTTTGTATACGTCGCCACCGACATTCACTGCCCTATAATCCAACCCCATATAGCCAATCAGTTGATTACCTTGGTACTGCAATGCCCGCATGTGGAGAAGCTGCTTGTAGTAAGAACGGGCAACTTGATGGTCAGGAAATGCCTTGTTTCTAAGGGCTTGAATAGCCTCATGCTGCGCGTTAGACACTTCGATTTCTGGGAGAATTTCCATGTTTAAGCTATTGATAATAAATCCATTTATTCAATTATTAACGAAGTCGACATATTAATATGGTTCCAATCATCTTGGCTCATAGGTGACGGGAAAATGTGTTTTAGCTCACACAAAAAAGCCTGGGTTAGAGACGCCTCTAACCCAGGCTGCGGAGGATAAGCAAGGTTTTATCAAGACGTACTAGACGTAAAAATCCAAGTCTTCTTGCGCTTTTAATAAATCCCGCATTTTGATCGGATCATCCCCGAAGAAGAACACCAGCCCCCAGTGGGTACCAAACGCATCTCGCTCTGGAACCGTCTCTTCAGCAGGCGCTTGAAGCTCATGGAAATCAAAATAGGGATGTTCTATACACTCTTTTGGCATTTCTAACTGACTGACGACACGCCGTTTGGGATATACGCCAAAGCAGCCAGCATAGCCTTTTGCATCAACAACTTCACGCGGGAAGAAAGCATCAACTTCTTCTTTTGTGCTCTTAGGATCAAACACCAAAAATGAAGCCTGATAAGCATTAAAGCCATAAGCTCGCTCAATCAACTCAAACGCTTTAAATCCCGGTGGGCGGTAGGCGACCTCACCAAAGTACATAGTGCCGTCACTGGTCACAAAGTATTCTGGGTGGATCTGACCGAACTGGATATCAAAGGTTTTAATCAATAACTCAATTTGCTTAGTAATCGCGTCTCGCCAACTCTCGAGCTCTTTTGTCGCAGGCACAAACACCGAGTAGCCGAGTGTGACGTATTCAGAGATATTTAAGAACATGATCTTGCCATCATGAATCCAGGCTTCAACGGCAAACTCCCATCCATCGAGATGACTTTCCATAAGCAGCGGGTATTCTTCAGCCGGGATAGCATCGATTTCGTCAACGGTTCGCAGCATGCGATGTCCTAAACAGCCTGCTTTATCAAACGCTTTGACATGAATCGGATCGTCTGGATCGCCGTCAAGTTTGAGTAATGTTTGATTAACTCGCTTCATAAATCGCACGATATCTTCTTTTTCATGCGCCTCTTCAAAAATGCCGACACGAATACCGCCAAGCTGAGCTCGACGTTTCATTAGCGCTTTATCACGGAATAAAATCGATTGCCCGTACATCCGAGGATTATCAAGCAGTACAGAGTTGATGGCGCCGGACCATTCAACGGTTTCTTCAAACAGTGGCACAGCGACATCGACGCCCTCAGCCTTGAGTTTTCTAGCAAGCTCGATAGAAGTGTCATCAAGTCGAAGGAAATCCCATGACATAAACGGGATATTGTTCGCAGTACAAAAATCTCGCGCCCACTCAGGTGCAACCACGATATAGCGACGATCAAATTTCTGGGCCGCTTTAATTGCGTTGACACTCCACCCTAATAGCGCAATGTAACCTTTGTTTGGATCTTTGGGGGTTTCAGTTCCTTGGACAGAGTCCATAGAGGGATCTCGCCAGGACAAAACTTCTGGTGACATGTCTGATTTAGGCGTAATCGCCATATTTATAACTCCTTTTATTTGATACTTAGGCATCGGAAACGGACCAACGTTGATGCGATGCATCCTATTCCCATCCATCGTCTTTTAAAGACACCATTCCAAGTAGATGTTCGTTAAGGCCTTTGACCTATATAAAACTCATCGCCCCTGCGCGCCACGACGAAGCCAGTCATGTACAAACGCAAGCTTTCGATGGGCAGTCTCAGACAATACATAGGGATAAACGTCAGACAAGCCCATGGATCGATTAATATGATTTACTCGCATCACAATGGCAGAGGCCACATGAACCAGCAGCTCCGTGTCAGGCTCGGCATAGGGATCCCAGCCGTGGCTAGGCATCTCCGGCGACACAAGCCCCGAGGCCACAAAGCTATCAGTGATATCAGTAAGATGTAATAGGCTTGCTGCCGTTTCCGCCCAATCTTCATGGGGGTGAGCCGATGCATAAGAAGTGATGTACGCCTGCTCCCACCCTACCGGTGGCCCTTGATGATAATGATTTTCTAGCGACGTGGTGTAATCGCTACGTTCGTCCCCGAACATCTCACGAAATGCATTAAGAAAATCTTCTCGAAGGCTTAAGCGCCACCAAAGCATATGCGCAATTTCATGGCGCATATGGCCTATCAGCGTTCGATACGGTTCATCCAAGGCTTCCCTGCGGGAGATACGCACCACAGGATCGGCCTCAGAAACGCTCATTGTTACCACGCCATCCCCATGCCCCATTGCCGCCAACGTATTACCATCAGCGAGCATATGAAAGGTAGGCCGTGTACCAGGATCTTCTGGTCGGAACCAATGCCACCGCCCTAAGTTATCGATGACCCAGCGTTTAGCCGCTTCCGTTTCTGCCCAGTAATCAATGGCGTTAGGTATGTCAGGATCTGGTGCGAGTGCTGTCATTGCGCAAGCCCGGCAAAAAGCACCTTCTTCAGGCGCTATCCAATTACATCCTATAATGACACGGTTGGCACAAAATGGTGGCATAGGCAGAAAAGCACGCGCCTGAGGGTCATAAGCTACCGGTGTTCCCTCTGCAGTGGCCAAGTTGTGAAACCATAACGTGCCGGAACCTACCGGATTCGTGAAACTCATCATATTCGGCAAAACTCCAGAAAAGGCAAACGATGCCGCGGAAAAGTACTTTCCGAGCCACCCACCGTAGGCTTTGGCTGTGCTCACAACCAGCGATATTTCCCTAAAACTGCGACTGGGTCACAACAAACGGCTTTCGATTTGCTTAGCAATCCAGCGCCATGCGTGGAACACCTTGGGGAGTAGCCTAAATGTGATCTAAGCGCGCTTTCGCTTCCCCCTGCTTTCTCGCTCTTGTAGACTACGCGAGCGTTGACTATCTACTGATAAGAAAATTGATTTATGCCTGCGATTACACCGGCCTTTAAAGTGATAGACGGTTTCTCTCTCTGTGCCAATGACACGGAGCGCCTTGATGTATTCTTTACCTACCTTCGTGAAGGAGAGCCAAAGCTGGCAGAATTGCGTCTTGAGCAGCTTGTCTTAGCGTTAGCCAACTCCCCCTCTCAAGCCGCGCTCTTTGCCAACAGCGTGTGCAATGAAGCCAAAAAAATAAAGCTGTCACCGGCGTTTGTGCAGTTGGGGATTTTCTCTAAAAACGGTCTTGTTACCGATATTTTTCGTCGTCTTTATAACAAAGTCAATCCGCCGCCTAAGCGCTGTAACGATATTAACGACCTATTAAGTTACTTTGTAGGAGGGGAAGATAAAGCGTGGGTCAAAGCCATCTCTCATAAGTGCTGGTTTAAGCTATACCGCCTCTTAGTAAAAAGTGCCGCTCCCGAAACAATCCGCTCAACAGGTGCGTACATTAAAAGCGAGCTATGTTATTCGTTAGAAATGCTATCTATCTGGATTGCCGCGGAGGAATTGGATCCAGAGCTATTACGCATTGATCGACGTCTCAGCGAGGTTGATTCGCCATTCATTGCATTGCAGCGTGAAACCCACCAACTTGTGAACGCGATTAAAAACGACACGTTGGATCCCAAAGACAGGGCACATTTTTGGGTGATAATTGAGCAATGTCAGCAGCAGGTTAAGCGGATCCGAGCCCGTGGTATTAACCAAATGGGCTTCTCTGCGCACGCCTCACGTATGCTTGAGCGCTTGGATCAAACGTTAAACCGAATGGTGCTACTGATCCAAATCCTAGACTTTCGGCATCCACACCAAAAAGCACGCTGCGTATTAAACCTCTGGCGGCAATTGCTTATTTCAGTGACTGAACGCAACAGTGTACGCGCGATTTATCGCAAAAGTACCCGCACATTCGCACAAAGCGTGACACAAAATAAGAGCAACCACGGCGAGCATTATATCGCCAAAACCAAAAACGATTACTTTAAAATTCTGCGCGGCGCCTGCGGCGCAGGGGTGATTATTGCCCTGTTAGCATGGGTAAAAATGTATATCGAGACCCTGCAATTATCACCACTTAACAATGCATTACTGGTCAGTTTAAACTACGGCGTCGGCTTTATGCTGGTGCACATTTTACACTTTACCATTGCCACCAAGCAGCCGGCGATGACCGCGGCAAACTTTGCTGCACATGTGGAAAAGAACAAACAAGGGCGCACGCGTAGTAAAAAGCTGGCACGGTTACTGATCAATGTGAATCGTTCTCAGTGGTTTGCAGTCTGGGGCAATATCACCGCGGCAATTATCGTAAGTGTGTTGGTTAGTCTGCTTTTTAGCCATTTATATGGCAACCCGGTACTAAACAGCGAACAAGTGGCCTATCAAACCGCTGCGATTCATCCGATCCATGGTTTAGCCTGGCTTTACGCCGCTATCGCTGGGGTCTGGCTATTTTTGTCAGGTATTATTACCGGCATACTCGATAATCGGGCGGACTACATTGAGTTGAAAGATCGGTTAATCGGCCATCCGTTATTCCGCGCAATCTCGCTTCAACGACGAGAGCGGATAGCGCTGTATATTCATCAAAACTATGGTGCATTGGGGGGTAACTTTATTTTTGGTGTGCTTTTAGGCATGACCAGTTACTTAGGCTATCTTATTGACGTTCCGCTTGATATTCGCCATGTTGCCTTCTCTTCTTCCCATGCGGCCTATGCGCATATTAGCGATTACCAGTCGTGGTTGACTGTTTTATCCAGCCTATTTTTTGTATTGATGATTGGCTTTATCAATCTGTGGGTCAGCTTTGGCCTCGCATTATTCGTCGCGCTGCGCTCGCGTAACTGCGAGCTAGACATCGCATCGGTCCGATCCGCCGTTATCAACCAAATAAAACAACGCCCAACCTCTCTGTTTTGGCCAAATGATCACCAGCCCCTGACTAAATCACAATCGTCTAGTCAGCGTCGTACGCCATAGATAACAGGCATGACATCGACGAGGGTCACGCTCAAGTGACCCTCGCTTATCTCGTCGACCATGCTATACATTAAATTTGCGGCCAGTCTCTCATAACTAAATAGTCATTTATTCTGTAAATAATTCTGGTCATTGATGAATCAATAACCATAACCTCTTTTAGATAAACGGTTCACAGCAAGGTTGAACACGCTATTGCATTTAAAACGGTCCGACCATGTCAGTGTTTGTTTACACAACTAATTGTAACAAGCTTGTAAAGAGAGCTGTTGATAGGTCACGTTAGAGAAGTGGACTAAAACGTTCGCCTTCCTATTGTGCGGTTGGGAAGAAAGGAATCTTTCAACAACAATTAGGGCAATAACATGAAATTATCTAAATTAGCATGGCTTATCGCTTCTGGCATGGCCATTAGCACTCCCGCTGTGAGTGCCGATCTCATTAACGTTACTGACGAAACAATACTCAACCAAGTTTTGAATCAACCGACTGGCGTTTATGCACCGTCAGGATCGCAAACGAATCCTTTAGGATTTAAAGAGGTCAAGCGTGTCACCTTGCCAAATGGCAAAATCAAAGTCCGCTACCAACAAACCTTTCAAGGTGTGCCGGTTATTGACACGGCTGTTGTTGCGACAGAAAAGCAGGGCCAACGGAGCGACGTTTACGGCACCATGGCCCAAGGCGTAGCGAATGACATTGTTAATGTGTCACCCGCGCTCAACAGCCAGTCTGCGTTAGAAGCGGCCAAAGCCGATTTTACGCAAAGCCAGAAGACACTTACTTCCGCACCTTTCGAAAACGAAAACACCCGCTTGGTGGTGAGGCTCGATGATCAACAAAATGCACAACTCGTCTACCTCGTTGATTTCTTTGTAGCTGGTAATGATCCAACCCGACCATTTTATATAATTGACGCTAATACAGGCGAGATCTTAAAACAATGGGACGGCATCAACCATGCCTCGGCAGTCGGCACCGGGCCGGGCGGCAATGAAAAGACTGGTCAGTATACTTATGGCACCGACTATGATGGCCTGCCTATCGATAAAGTCGGCAGTACTTGTACACTTGAAAACGACAAAGTCAAAACGGTCGATTTAGACAATGGTACCTCCGGTAGCACTGCCTTTTCCTACCCTTGCACGGACACCGGTAATTACAACGATAAAAAATATGTTAATGGTGCCTATTCGCCGCTCAATGACGCGCACTACTTTGGAAATGTTGTCTTTGACATGTACAAGGACTGGATGAATACCGCGCCACTTAGCTTCCAACTCACCATGCGAGTGCACTATGGCAACAATTACGAAAATGCATTCTGGAATGGTCGTTCAATGACGTTTGGCGATGGCCAAAACACTTTTTACCCCTTGGTCGATATCAACGTCAGTGCTCACGAGGTTAGTCACGGCTTTACGGAGCAAAACTCGGGGCTAATTTACGCTGACATGTCAGGCGGGATAAATGAAGCTTTCTCTGATATCGCTGGCGAAGCCGCTGAATTTTATATGCATGGTGATGTCGATTGGCTGGTTGGTGCCGATATCTTTAAAGGCTCCGGTGGGCTCCGTTACTTTGAGCAGCCTTCTCGCGATGGCAACTCGATTGATGACGCCGGCCAATATCGTGATGGCATGAATGTTCACCACTCAAGCGGTGTATACAACCGTGCCTTTTATCTACTAGCCAACAAAACGAATTGGGATGTTCGTAAAGGCTTCGAAATATTTACTACGGCTAACCAACTATATTGGACCGCAAATAGTACATTTGATCAGGGTGCATGTGGCGTAGCAAAAGCCGCCAAAGACCTGGCTTATAACGAGCAAGATGTCATTGACGCCTTTAACGCGGTAGGTGTTAGCGCAAGTTGTGACGATAACACTAACAATGTACTTCTACCAAACCAGCCTATTACAGGCTTAGCCGGTGGCAGTGGAAGCGAGACTTTTTTTACATTTACCGTGGATAGTAGCCGCAGTGTCAACGTCAGCATGAGTGGTGGATCTGGTGATGCAGACCTTTATGTCAAGGAAGGAAGCAAACCGACCACCAGCAATTGGGATTGCCGCCCCTACAACAACGGCAATAATGAAAACTGCACACTAAATGCGCAGCAAAACGTGACATACCACGTCATGCTACGTGGCTATCAAAACTATTCAAACGTCAGTTTAGTCCGCGATTAACCGCTATCATGCCGCTGTAATCACAGCGGCATTTTTGTCTAGTCGACATAGGGTATTTACTGAAAAGATAGACAATTTAAGGTCTATCCTTTTTCTCTTTGATGATTTAGCTATCAATGTAAACGCTGAGCGTGCATATAAATTTATAGCTTTCATCATGTTATAGACATTAATCACACGATTATCACAGCTAAAAAAAGATCACGACGCTCATATTTTTTATCTCGTCTACGCTTATAAGAAGATAAAAAAATTGGAGGCACCATGCTCAAACACCTGTTCACACTCGCTTTCTCAGCATTACTACTGATCACGACACCCGCTCGTGCCGATGTGCTGACTATGCCATCTCTTGAATGGCCCCCTTATTCTGGTAAAAACTTACCGGATCAAGGCGCCTCTGTCGCTGTTGTGCGCGCAGCGGTTCAGGCCATGGGTCATGAGCTAAATGTCGAGTTTTATCCTTGGTCGCGCACCGTGTACCTGGTAAAAAACGATGCCAAATATGCAGGGTATTTCCCAGAGTATCACTATGGGACAGATGATCTCATTTTCTCTGATCCTATAGGAACCGGGCCACTGGGTTTTGTTGAAAACGTTAACCGCCCTATCGAATGGTCAACGCTTGATGATCTTGCACCTCACACGATTGGTGTCGTCCGTGGTTACGTCAACACACCGGAATTAGATGCCCGTATTGCGAATGGTTCATTAAAATCCTCCGACGTCACCAGCGATACCCAAAACCTACAAAAAGTGGGCCGAGAGCGTATCCCTCTCGCGGTGGTTGATGCCAACGTTCTGGATTACCTCAAAGAGAATGATCCTGCCCTTAGTGCAGTAAAAGCCAATCTACAAATGAACAAAAAGCTTCTCGTCGACAAACAACTCCATATCGCATTTGCTAACAATGAGGCGGGAAAAAAGTGGCGCGATATCGTTAATCAAGGGCTCAAGAAAATCGATATCGAACAGATAATGAAAGAACGTTTGGGCGAATAATCTCCCTTACCAATAAAAGCGATCGAAATGGATCGTGCGGCAAAGACAAATGGAAGAGTAGCGCTATGTTTAAGAGTCTTAAAGCAATATTTGTCACTCAAGTGGTTATTGCTGTTTCTATCGTGTTAGGCATATCAAGTTATATTGATTACCAGAGCACGAAAAAGGAACTGAGTAGCGCGCTTGAAACCACCGTGGCTAACGCCACCAACCGAATGAACCTCAGTCTCCCAAAAGCGATTTGGGATTTTGATTTGGAAGCGGCGAAGTTATCCATTTCTGCCGAGCTCAAAGCGCCAGATATAAAAGCGGTAAGAGTGCTTGATAAACAAGGCGAAGCCATTGTGTTTTTGCGTCTTGGCCAAGACAATGGCAAAGACGGTGAAAGGCAGGCAAAAACGATTGGTGATGGTGAAAAATCGATGTACGAGTCGATGATGCTGAAAGAGAACGAGCTGTCATTTACAGAATATGGAGAAACCAATCTAGTCGGTACATTGCAAGTTTTCTACAACACTGAGCGATTAGAAGCCGCACTAGCAGACACACTGAAACGAAGCGTTATCGAACTCGTCGTGCTTGATATTGTCATTATTGTGTTCCTAATTCTGGCACTCACTGCAACGGTGGTGAAACCACTCAATGATCTCACTGCTAGAGTTCGTGAATTGGCCAGTGGCGATGGTGATCTTTCTAAAGTTATCCCCGCGCCAAAGTATAAAGAATTTGCTCAGATAACCGAACATATTAATCATTTCACCGCCTCTCTTCGTGAGATCGTCAATGAAGTGACACAGGCATCGATTAATCTCGCCAGCGTCTCAGCAGAAAGTGGACAAATGGCACGAACCAACGCCGAGCGTTTAGAACAGCAAAAACAGAGCCTGTCTACCGTCGCTGCGGCCGCAACACAAATGAATCAGTCGATCGCAACGGTTGCGGATACAGCGAATGATGCAGCGACACATGCTGCCAATGCAACCGACCTTGTCAATCAAGTCTACGGCACTATTGAAAGTTCAGCGTCTGAAATTATTAACATGCGCACTGAGATGGAAAATGTGAATACTGAAATGCACAAGCTGTTAGAAGAGGGTGAGAAAATTTCAGATGTCGTCAACGTGATCAACGATATTTCAGAACAAACAAACTTATTAGCATTGAATGCCGCGATTGAGGCGGCACGAGCGGGCGAACAAGGGCGAGGGTTTGCGGTTGTCGCCGATGAAGTGCGTAGCTTATCAGTGAAAACCAGCGAATCGACTGAGAAAATCCAATCCAACATTAAGTCACTGAGTGACGCAACGGAATCGGTTGAAAAAGAAATCAATCGTATTAGTAGCATTCTAGAAAGCACCGCAGGGCGCGTATCAGAATCACAAGAATCCGTTAGCCAAGTGCGCGAAACCATTACGGATATTTCTGAGCGTAGCGGCCAGATTTCGCAAGCAACCGATGAGCAGCGTCAGGCCATCGATGAAGTCAGCCAAGCGATTAACGAGGCCTCAGAAGCGACTAATCAGGTTACAGAAGGGGCGCAAGATAATGCCACGCGCACTGATAAAGTGCTGACGCTCAGTGAGGATATCAAAGGGCAAATGGAGAAGTTTAAAACCTAGCTCAAGCGCTAATAAAAAGGAGAACACATGAAAAAGTTAATCTCAGTTGGCTTAGGGTTATTACTACTTATACCCAGTGCCATGGCTAAAACATTGACAGCTGCGCAAGATCCTTGGCCACCTTTCGTGACTGCGGATCCAGAGCGGCCTGGTATTTCTGTTGAGCTAGTAACAGCAGCCATGGAAACACAAGGCTATCAGGTGGACTTTAAAAATATGCCATGGGCACGTGCACTGGATGCAGTGAATAAAGGGAATATCGATATATTACCGGCAACGTGGCACACCAAAGATCGCACTGAATTTTGCACTATAGTGATGCATACATGGATAACGAGCTGACGTTTATAAAACGCTCTGGCGATGACTTCCAATTCTCTAACTTGAATGATCTTGAGGGTAAAGCCGTTGGTGTTGTGCGTGATTACGGTTATGGTGATGCCTTCTTAAATGCCACAAACTTTGAAAAACCAGTTGCCAATAATCTTGCAACAAATTTAAAGAAGTTACTAGCCAGCCGAATAGATTTGACTCTGGAAGATAAAATCGTCGCCCAGTCCGTCATGCAAAAAGAAGGGCTTGATAGTAACCAGTTTTCTTTTACTGATAAGTCACTATCAACCAACGCTTTGCATGTGACGAGTGGTAAGGCCAACCCAGATGGAAGAGCGATTATTGATGCTTACAACCAAGGACTTAAAGCTATCAAGGCAAACGGTACATTTGAAAAAATCGTGAAAAAATACGGTGTCGATTAATAAACAATGCACCCATGACACAAAAAGAGGTGCGATTGCACCTCTTTTATTACGATTTACGTGCGTTAAGTTCGCACGTTTAATTTAAATAACCATTTAGTCTAAATAACCATCAAGTATTGATTTTAATTGACCAGACTGGCGCATGGATTCAAAGTTTTGGTCGAGCAATGCTTTTATCTCATTAGCCTCTGGGTGTTCACGCGAAATCATCATATGGAACTTATCACCCATATTGCCGGGAATCGGCTCGACTTGCATCCCGCCAGCGAGGTAATCAATGCCTTGTGCTGCTTTGAACCCTGCGAGTATCTCGTAGCGTGCTAAAAATACATCACAGCGCCCTGCTTGCGTCTGTTTTACCAGTTGCTTAAAGTCTTTTGCTGACTTCCTCACCTGGCTATCATCAACACTGAACCCTGTGTAGTTATAGCCCAAAAGGCCACACATCCGCAGCTGGTTAATATCATCCGCTGTCTCGATGTTCAGGCCATTCGGATGTTGTTGGGTTGAGTAAATATAGCTAGGCTGCAGAGTGTAATAATAGTCAGTTAAAAGAAAATCACGATCGCGTTCTTCGCTGTAAGATGCGCTGAGCGCAATGTCGTAATTACCTGATTTTGTCTCAAAAACGCACCGCTTCCACGGCGGTAAATCTACCGATACATCTACTCCGCTGTTTTGAAAGATGGCATTGAGGACATCAATGTCATAGCCTTCGATATTCTCGCCTTTTTTATAGTGAAAAGGTGGCCAATTCGCCCCATCACCACACACTTTAAGCGATGAGGTATCGAGTGCCATCGCTGGTCCTGATAATAAGCTGCCGGCTAAGGCCGTGGCAGAGAGTAACGCAATCTTCATAGTCAACTCCTTGAGGGATAACTCACCTCTAAGTATCGTCGACATTGTTAAAAATGCGAACGCGATCAGTCAGTCTTCTGCGATTTAGGATGCAGTAATACAGTTTCGCCAGCCTTTAGCCCTTTTCGCACTCGGCCCTCTTCGGTCAGTACCACCAAGCGTCTTATAATTTGGTTGTCTTCAACCACGTTCACATAGTCAAGTTGACCAATTTGGTAACGCGCGTTAGCAGGAACCGATAAAATAGAGTCTGCCTTTTGTGACACTGTCACTTTAACAAACATGCCAGGTAGTCGTGCCTGATCTTCACCGTCTGTAACAGGCAAAGTCAAAGCAACGCGATAGCTACGTGACGTCGCATCGGCGGCCGGCGTGATCGTGCGTATCGTTCCGGTCAGTGTTTTTTCATAAGTTGGCAAGCGTAGATGAAGCGTGTCTCCAATAGTCACAAAAGGCAGTGAAGACTCGGCGATGTTCACTTGTGCCTCCATACTGTCTGGGTTGTACAACGTCAGCATCGCTGCACCCGGCGTCGCCGTATCCCCTTGATTGATAATTTTTTCGGTGATCAGTCCAGTAAATGGCGCGCGCACTAGACTAAATCCGAACTGGGTTTCGGCCTCATCCACTGCCGCGATCGCCCGGCGGTATTCAGAGCGCGCGGTATTTAAGCGGTTCTCGGCATCATCGAATTGTGATTGCGGCACGAGCTTTTTCGCTAATAAGGTTTCCATCCGGCGATAATCGCTGCGCGCAGTATTCAGTTGTGACTGTGCTGAGGCCAGTGCTTGTTGCACTTGGCGCACTTTAGCACTGAGATCGGCGTTGTCTAAGCGGATCAGTATATCGCCTTGCTCCACGCGATCGCCAACATCGACCAGGACATCGGCAACCGTTGCCGTCATTCGCGCCGCCAATGTTGCGTTTTGCCGCGCCACCAGCTGCCCTGAAAAAGTTCGGGTTTGCGGCTGCTCAATCGCGGTAAGCGTCAAGGTGTTATGATCGTCCGCTCCTTGCGAAGAGCTGGCCTTTGAGGTCACCTTTTCTGTAAAGACCCCAGCCATACCAAGAAATAGCACTAACAATCCAGTGCCCAGCACGACGGCCTGTAATCCTTTTTTCTTATTCATGCCTCGTCTCCTTCTGCCGGTAAGCCATGGGTAGGATGATTTTGATACGCTAAGTTGTACACCACAGGCACAACCAGCAAGGTAAAGACGGTTGATGCCGCAATCCCGAAAATAATGGCCCATGCGAGACCATTAAAAATGGGGTCAAGGGTAATAATCACATTCCCTAATAAGGTGGTACCGGCGGTCAGCAAAATCGGCCGCATACGTACCGCTCCCGCTTGTATTAAGGCTTCACTAAGTTCCATACCGCGCGCCAATGATTGCTGAATAAATTCAATCAATACCAGGGAGTTACGCACCACGATGCCGGCCAATGCAATCATGCCTATCATCGCGGTAGCGGTGAAAAGTGCTGGGTTTGGATAGCCGTTAATGTCGCCACTTAAGCCATTAAGCAACCAAAAACCGGGCATGATGCCGATTACCGTGAGGGGAATTGCCAGCATAATCATCCCAGACACCGCCGGTAAGCCGGTTTGGATTAGCATCACGATAAAGACGCCTAACAAAGCGGCGCCGTAAGCTATACCAAGGTCACGGAATACATCAATGGTGATCTTCCACTCTCCCTCGCCGCTCCAAACAACATTAATATCGTCACGCACCTGCCAACCATCACCAGCACCATTGTCGAGGTAACTACGCGCTGCAAGCGGCCGTGGTGTATCCGTTTTTGGCTGATTAAAGTCAGCGATCACATCAGCGACCACCTCCCCAGGTACACGTCCAATTGGCTCGGCATAGACATACACCACAGGCTGAAGATTTTTATGATAAATCGGTTGGTCCACCGGTTGTCGCTCAAAATGCCCCAACTCGCTTAATGCCACCAGCGGTTGCGGTGCATCGACCAAAGCGCCTTGCACCGATTGTTTTGCGACACCGGCACGGCCTCGTATATGAAGCGCTAATAAGGTATCCAGTTTATCGCGTGCATCCGGGGCTAAACGCAGCGTGACCGGTAAGGGATCGATTTCATCAGCATCCGCCAGGTGAGCCAACGTGACGCCTTGATTGGCCGCGCGCAATGCTTGGTTAATATCAGTGATAGCAACGCCAGACAATGCCGCTTTTTCTTGATCGACCACAAACTGCCAGCGCGATAGCGGTCCTTGAATACTGGTACTGACTTCCGAGACTAACGCTTCTCGTTCCAATCGCGCCGCAACCTGTTGGGCTTGCGCTTGAATATCTGCATAAGGCGTACTCGGTGCACCATAGACTTCTGCGACAAGGGTCGCCAGTACAGGTGGGCCGGGTGGCATTTCCACCAGTTGTATGTCGGCATTATGTTTGGCTGCGATCGATTCCAGATCATCACGCAAGCGGGTCACTAAACCATGTGATTGTAATTCTCGCCGCTGCTTATCCACCAAGACGACGCGCAATTCGCCCTGATAGGGGGCATTTCGCGCAAAATAATGACGCACCATGCCATTAAAATCCATCGGTGATGCAAGCCCCGCAAACCCCGACACAGAGACAACTTCCGCTTGCTGCTGAAGATAAGTGTTCATCTCACGTAATGCATTCGAGGTCTCGACATAACTGGCGGTTTCTGGCAAATCCAACACCACCTGAAATTCGTTTTTGTTGTCATAGGGTAAGAGTTTAAGCGGCACGAGACGTAGCGCCGGTAACATCGCCGCTACCACAAACAGCCCCCCTACTACCATAAGAAACCTTTTCGCACGGCGATTATTTTCTAACAGGGGAAGTAATAGTCGACGATAGCCCCGATAAAGTGGTGTCGTTTCCATACGATAGTCATCACCCTTATTCGAGGCACGAACAATTTTTTTCGCCAGCCAAGGCGTGACTAAAAACGCCACCAAGGTACTGATCACCACACTCACAGGCACATTAAATGCCAGTGGCGCCATGTAAGGTCCCATCATCCCGGTGATAAAAAACATCGGAGTAAACACAATAACAATCGCCACCGTCGACATGATCAGTGCCCGTTTGATTTCCAGCATCGCCAGCACAATGGTGCGACCCCGCGGCTTATTATCATGGGTCAGGTGGCGCTCAATATTATCGATACTGGCTATTGGGTCATCGACAATCAGGCCCAACGCCAAAATCAGAGCAAACAAGGTGACACGATTGATGGAATACCCAAAAGCGAGATCAAGCCCCAGTGCCGCGCCATAGCTAATCGGAATCGCGATGGCCACGACCAAGGCACTGCGCCAGTTTAAAAACAGCCCCACAAACACCACCACGGTCAGCACGGCAATACCTAAGCTCGAGACTAAATTATTGACTTTAGCATCAGCGGTTTGACCATAGTTGCGAATAATCTCAACCTCTACGCCCTCCGGGAACTGGGTATTCGCTAAACGATCGAGGGTGCGCGTTACATCGTCGGCAACCGTCACCGCGTTCGAGCCTTTTTGCTTGGCAACCGAGATAAATACAGCGGGATGCGGTTTGGTCTGTTGTTGCGATTGGATCCAAGTATCGGTGCTGGCCTCAGTGGGACCATCACTTAACGTGGCGACATCTTGTAAGTACACAGGCTTGCCATTCACAACCGCGACAACCAACTGGCGAATATCGTCACGGCTTTGATACCACTGTCCGGTTTCAAGGACATACCGCTGGCCTTGATGCTGAATATCACCGGCGTTACGTTTTTGATGACTCAGTGAAAACGCACGGGTTAAATCGGCCACACTGATTTGATAACTTGCCATTGCCGCCGGATCGAAAGCCACTAACACCTGGCGTGGCATACCCCCGACAACGTTAACCACATTGGTTTGGGGAAGGGCTTTTAAATCCAAGGTGGCTTGCTCAGCAATACGACGCAGCGCGTAATGATCGACAGTATCTGGCTTATCGCTACGCAGCGCCGCCATCACAATAGGGACATCATCAATTTCAACCGGCTTAATCGCCCACTCGCTCACCGCGGCAGGGATCGCATCTTGGTTGGCGTACAGCTTGTTATATAGCTTGACCAGCGCTGATTCGCGATCTTCTCCGACATAAAAACGCACGGTCACACGCGCCGATCCGGTTTGTGTCGTGGAATAAACATACTCCACCCCGTCTATTTGACTGACTTTTTTCTCTAGCGGCTGCGTCACCTGCTTTGCCACTTGTTGCGCGCTTAAGCCCGGTGCTTGTATCAGCACATCTGCCATCGGCACCACAATTTGCGGATCTTCCTCTTTGGGTGTAAGCCACAGCGCGGCAGCCCCAACCAAAAGTGCCAACGCAATTAAAATAGGCGGAAAAAAACTGTTCATCACACGGGTAATAAACGGGCCTTGAGGTTGATCATCTCGCATAGCAGTTCCTTGTTGCTGTCGTCCGTGCGCATCCTTTTCGGAATGGATATAACGTCTACATGCCTAGATATAACTTAGTTAACCATCGCCGTCTGATATGTTGGTAGCATCACAACAACGAGTAATAAATCAAGATTACGGGCAATAGATGCGTTGTAACGTGGCGATAATATCCGCGACGTTGGGATCTCGTAAGCGATAAAATACCTGCTGTGATGATTTACGTACGCTCACCAGTTGATGACGTTTGAGCACGCTTAAGTGTTGAGAAAACGCCGACTGACTGAGGCTCGAACCTTGTTGCAACTGTCCCACATGGGTCTCTCCAGCCAGTAGCTGACATAACACCACCAGGCGCTCAGGATGCGCCATTACCTTCAACAAGGTCGCCGCTTTCGATGCTTGTTGTCGCATTGCGCCAATGTCCATATCAGGCACATCATCTTTTTCATATAACCCTGTCTGAACCACCATGTTAGGCTCCTGTTGTAAGGACTTCCTTAAGCTTAGCCCCTCTTATTGTTTAGTCAACTCTAATTTAGACAGATTATCATTAGACTTTTCTAAACATAGCGACTACAGTGAAAGTAACGCTGGATTCAATCCATATAACAGGACACGCACCCAAAGCAACCAACGTCAGTCGAGCGGTAGCTACAGTGCAATATCAATGCAAAGGAGTCTTACAATGACAATTGAAAATGCAGTTCGCGTGATCGCTGGCAGCATAGTGCTGCTTTCTGTGGTACTTACCCTCACCGTGCACAGCCAATTTGTTTGGCTTACTGTATTCGTGGGCGTAAACCTCATTCAAAGCGCGTTTACAGGGATTTGTCCGGCAGCCTTTTTCCTGAAAAAACTTGGATTACGTCACGCTTAACGGAGTCAAAATGACCAAGATAGTAATTATTGGAGGCGTCGCCGGTGGCGCTTCTGCTGCAGCTCGTGCACGCCGTCTGACCGAGGACGCTGAGATCATTATGTTCGAACGCGGCCCCTACGTTTCGTTCGCTAACTGTGGTTTGCCTTACCATATCGGTGGCGATATCACGGATCGCAGTAAGCTCTTGCTACAAACGCCAGATAGTTTTCGTGCGCGCTTTAATGTCGATGTGCGTATTAATAGCGCCGTCAGTAACATTGACCGCGAAAACAAAACCGTTACGGTCACTCGGGCCGATGGCAGCACCTATCAAGAGAGCTACGACAAATTACTATTAAGCCCTGGCGCGGCGCCAATTATGCCGCCGATTCCTGGCTTAGATAACCCACTCACACATTCTTTGCGCAACATCCCGGACATGGATGCAATTTTGCACACCATCGAGATGAACAATCCTAGTCACGCAACTGTCGTCGGCGGAGGCTTTATTGGTCTCGAGATGATGGAAGCACTCCATCAGCGTGGCATTGAAACCACCCTTTTAGAAATGGCCGATCAGGTGATGACGCCGGTTGACCGCGAAATGGCAGGCTTTGCCCATCAGAGCATTCGTGATCATGGCATTGATTTACGCCTGGGGACGGCCTTGGCGTCGGCCGAATACATTCCAACCACGCATGTGGCCAGTGATGACGCCGGTGAACCCAGTGAACCGCAACACTTAGAAGGTTCACTGAGCCTCACGCTAAATAATGGTGACACGCTACACACTGAATTGTTGATCATGGCTGTCGGCGTAAAACCTGAAGTCACCCTAGCACAACAGGCCGGCCTGGCGATTGGTGAAAAAGGCGGGATCGTGGTCAACAGCACCATGCAGACCCAAGACCCAGATATTTATGCGGTCGGGGATGCCGTCGAAGAAATCGACTTTGTCACTCACAAGCCGACGCTGGTACCACTGGCTGGACCGGCTAACCGTCAAGGGCGCATGGCCGCTGACAACATGCTAGGAAGCACTGAGCATTATCTTGGCACCCAAGGCACCGCCATTTGTAAGATTTTCGATCTGGCCGTTGCCTCTGTGGGCCAAAATGAGAAGCAACTTAAACAGGCCAACATTGATTACCAAAAAGTCTATGTTCACGCGGCAAGTCATGCGGGTTACTACCCGGGCGCAGAAATTGTCTCGTTTAAAATGTTATTTGCACCCGACACGGGCGCTATTTTAGGCGCACAAGCGGTAGGCAAAGATGGCATTGATAAACGCATTGATGTCATGGCGGTTGCACAGCGTGCCGGGATGACGGTTGAGCAACTGCAGCATTTGGAGCTGACCTATGCCCCACCGTATGGCAGTGCTAAAGATGTGATCAACCAAGCCGCGTTTGTAGCAACTAACCTGATTAAAGGTGACGCAAAAGCGGTTCATTATCACGATTTAGCGACCCTAGGTGATGATCAAGTGCTTCTGGATGTGCGCAATGCCCCTGAACGCGAAAACGGAGAGTATATCGAAGGCGATATCCATATTCCGGTTGACGAACTGCGCGGGCGCATTCATGAGCTTCCCAAAGACAAAGAAATTTTGATTTACTGCCAAGTCGGCTTGCGCGGCAACGTCGCCTATCGCCAGTTAGTCAATCATGGCTTTAAAGCCCGTAATTTACTAGGCGGCTATCGCACTTACAAGTTTGCCACAGCTTAAACGCGAATCATTGCCAGTCAAAAGCGCGAGCCAATGCTCGCGCTTTTTGTTTATTGGAAAACCCGCCCAACCTGGCTTATACCTATTAAGTTACCATCATAATTTGTCAGTTTTATTGATAATAAAGGTACCGACTTAGGGCTCACACCTTTTGTCTCACAGCTTAAAGGCCATTAACAGAGAGGATCAATATGCTAGGTCGTTCTAACTCTCACCTACAAGCGCTTGAGCAAGCAATTATCGCGGTTGTCACCATTGATCACCACAATAACATCACTTTCTTTAATCAGGCAGCAGAGGACATTTGGGGATATTCAGCAAGCGAGGTGAAAGGAAAGAACGTAGCAATGCTGATCCCCACCGAATTACAAGCCAACCACGACAGCTACGTTAACCGACACAGATCTGGGGGCGAAGATCGCATCGTCGGGCGTTCTCGTGAAGTGCAGCTCAGACGAAAAGACGGCTCATTGACTTGGGTGCAACTGTCTTTATCCAAGATACGCGTCTCTGGCAAAATTCATTACACGGCATTTGTTCGTGATGTTACCGCTGAACGAGATGCGCGAGAGATGATGACCCAAACCCTCGAACAAGCGCTTGATGCTGTGGTGTGTATTGATGAAAATAATTGTATTACCTTTTATAACAAAGCGGCCGAGCAGCTGTGGGGATACAGCAAAGAAGATGTTCATGGCAAGAACGTTAAAATGTTGGTGCCTCATGCAATCCAAGCCAACCATGATGACTATGTAAATCGCAACCGAAAGACCGGCGAAGATAGAATTGTTGGCACCAGTAGAGAAGTCGAGATCGAACATAAGGATGGTCATCGACTCTGGGGGCAGCTCTCATTATCGAAGGTACATCTTGGTAATCGAACACTTTATACTGCCTTTGTAAAAGATGTCACTGAGACTGTGCAACGCCGGGAAGAAATGCAGTTATTGTCCATGGTGGCAAACGAAACCGATAATGCGGTTATAGTCACTAACCCACAAGGAGAAGTGGTTTATGTAAACCGTGGTTTTGAGCGGATGTCAGGGTATAGCTTAGATGAGATGAGAGGCAAAAAGCCTGGTCATATTCTTCAAGGAGCAGATACTAGTCCTGAAACCGTGCAAAACATTCGTGATCATCTTGCCCGCCATGAGCCCTTCTATGATGAGATTCTTAACTACAGCAAAAATGGTGAGCCTTACTGGATTTCACTCTCCATTAATCCTATTAGGGATGATAACCACCATATTACGCACTATATCTCTGTGCAGGCCAATATTACTCAGGTAAAACAAACCTACTTAGATTTCACCCGCAAATTAGATGCTATCAGCGGCGCATTAGTTATTATGGAAATTTGCCCCGACGGTAAACTTGATTCCATAAACTCTCTATTTGAAGACGCCTTGAAAAATATCGGTACGCGATGCGAAGACGCCTCCTATGACATCTACCATAAAATCACACACGAATTAAAAGAAAGTATCGATAAACAAGGCCATGCCTCTACCCTCATTGAGTTTAATGGAAAAGGGGAGCAACTCGCAATTGATGCGAGGATTTGTGTACTCAAAGATTTTTCCGGCAATATACTCAATTATGTCATGTTTGGTATTGATATCAGTGCTCGACGTAAAACCGTGGCAAAAACGCAAACATCAATGCAGTCCGTTTCTCAGTCAAGCCAGGAAGTGATGAAAATTATTGATACTATCAACAACATTTCCGAGCGCACCAATCTTCTGGCACTGAACGCAGCGATCGAGGCCGCTCGTGCCGGTGAGCTCGGACGCGGCTTTGCGGTGGTCGCCGATGAGGTTCGCCAGTTGGCTCAAGTCTCTCACCAATCGAGCAAACAAATTAGCGAGTTGGTAGAAAGTACGGTTCAAAGCATTGATGAGCTTGCGGTTTTATTGAACGACATTGAAAGCTAGAGCGTCAATAAGCGCGAGATAAAAACACTCGCGCTTTTTCTTTTTATACGTTGGCCAAAGTCATGACCATTAAACCGACTGGACTATAGCCAACTGCTCTAAAGGCGCTGGATGTCCAAGATAAAAACCCTGCGCGTATTCACAATCGAGCTGTTTTAGTAACGCTAGTTGCGCACGCGTTTCTATACCTTCAGCTACAACATGAATACCCAAACCTTTAGCAATCCCGATAATGCCGGCAGTAATCGCTTTAGCACGGTGGTCTTTTTCCATCGCCTGGATAAAACTACGATCAATCTTAATTTCATCCACGTTGATCCGGTTAAAAATACCCAACGAGGTATAGCCGACACCAAAATCATCGATCGAAAAGGTAACGCCATGGCGTTTAAGTGTATCAACAACCCGCGCGCACTCAATAATGTCATCTAATGCGGCAGTTTCTGTGATCTCCAGGCAAAGATAACGAGCGAACTCAGGGTTAGCCTGCAAATAGGTATCGATACGTGCTATCGCGTCCACACTGTTAAATTCAACCGCGGAGATATTGACCGATACCCGTTTAACCATATTGCCTAGCAGCTGACTTTCGTTTAGTTGTTTGGCGGCTTTTTCTAACACCAGTGCCGTTAAATCCTCGCAAAAATGCTGCTCTTCAGCTAGGGGAATGAACACACTCGGGGGTATATTGCCATATTGACCGTGTGTCCATCTTGCCAACACCTCTAGGCCGGTTAACTCTCCAGAAGACAAGCGATACTGTGGCTGAAAAACAATATCAATCTGCTTATCATCAATGGCTTGGCGAAGATCGTAGACAAGATTTTGCCGCTTTTTAGCCTCTTCTGTCAGATGGATATCGTGATATGCAACGGCATTTTTATGCTTTTTCGCTTCGTTCAATGCGCGTGTCGCCGCTGTCATTAAAGCCGTGGTGTCTTCGCCATCCGAGTCAAACACCGCCACGCCTACCGAACAGGTAATGTCTCTATCGTATCGTTGCAAAAACTGGTTACACTGACGATGTAACTTGTCAATGTATGGCGTCATTTCGCAAACATCGGACAACGTCAACAAACATGCAAATCTATCGGCGTGAACTCTCGAGGTTAGGTTTTCAGGCACGGTGGGCGTATCTATTTTACGCGCCACCCCCATCAGCAGTTGATTGGTGCGATCAAAGCCCAGCTTATTGGTTACCGACGTGTAGTTATCAATGTCGAGTACAAACAACATATAGCACGACTCAGCATTAGCACGCTGCAGTAATGTATCAGCGCGACGAATGAATACGGAGGGACTATGAAGCCCGGTAACCGTATCGATGTCACTCGCTCGCTCTAAATCACGATTATTTTTCTGTGCTAACCCCCAAAGTAACACTGAGGTAATAACGACGAACAGGTGCCCCTTGAACGACTGTGCCCAAGTATACATTTCAAGATTATCGGACAGCACGTTAACCAATTTATCGGAAAACAGTATCCACAACGAAGCAAAAAAGAAGTAAGTTAATGCTAATTTTAGTGCGTAGTACGCTGTTTTCTTCATTAAAAGCCTTTTTTATCTCTTAACACTGCTCAGTTGCTCCTCTTTGACACCTACGGCTGTGATATTCGTCGAGTATAGCAGCTCTATCGCTTCACAGCTTCAAGCTATTGAATCAAATAAGTATAATTTGCCCAGTGTTGCTCAGATAACCAAAATGCAGAGAGCGTAACCTACCGACTCTATGATTGCACCTTCGGTTTTTACTGACTAAGACGGTGCGTATTGCTCAGTCTAGTTTAAATTAGATTGGAGCAACGATTAACACAGGTCAACACGTCCAACAAGCAAATAAAACACCCAACCCTAAATTAGTATTGACTTATAAATGTGTTCAAGTATGCTGCCCTTCTCCTTTAGCCATAACGTTTTTTGACTCACTGAGAGGAAAATCATGACGTTTCAAATCCCATGGGATGCCTTGTTTGGTGGCATGCTGGTTGGCACTGCCTGTCTCGCACTTTTAGCACTCAATGGCCGTATTGCCGGGATCAGCGGTATTGTGTCAGGCGCGTTATCATCACACGGCCGTGAAGCTCAATGGCGAGGTCTGTTTTTGCTGGGTATGGTCAGTGCGGGGGTCTTCATGCCATTTATCGGTTTCGAATTACCCAACTACACAAGCCTTGCGCCTGCACTCACACCTATGGTTGCCGTACTCGCGGGGTTGCTGGTCGGGATAGGCACTAAATTAGGTAACGGCTGTACCAGTGGTCATGGCATTTGTGGCATGGGTCGCTTATCGAAACGGTCAATCGTGGCAACGCTCACTTTTATGGGTGCTGCCTTTGTCACTGTTTTTGTTCGTTTACACTTTTAAGGACGTTTATCGCTTATGTTTCGCCTTGTTGCTCTACTCTCAGGCTTTATCTTCGGTGTGGGTATGATGGTGTCAGGCATGGTCAATCCCGCGAAGGTGATTGGCTTTCTGGATGTATTCGGCCAGTGGGATCCCAGCCTTGCGTTTGTGATGGGCGGTGCGCTGTTGGTCTTTGTTCCCGGCTACTTTTTGGGCGTACGTCGGCAGAAAAACCCCGTACTGGCCGATCAATTTTGTCTACCCAAGACGCAAACGCTTGATAAAAAACTCATCGGCGGCGCATTACTCTTTGGCACCGGCTGGGGACTCGCCGGACTTTGCCCAGGACCGGCGATCACGGCTATTGGCTCCGGCGCACTACCGATCGGTCTATTTGTGATTAGCATGCTAGTCGGGATGCGCGTCATAACCTATCTTCAGCAAACACGAATACCGTCACCAGTAAAAACTTAAATAGACTCATGCGAGATGGTGCGCCCTGATATCCGCTTTAGACAGGGCGCCAAAGTTTAGCGCTAAGTAGCGAGACGTTGAACTGTATCAGAGACCTCTTCAGCTCCGGCATAAATATCACGCATGACGGTTTCCGCTGAGGCAATTTTTTCTCGGCTCTGCTCCGATTCTACTGCCACTTCTTCCATCGACTCACTCACACCATGGGTCAATTTTCTATTTTCATCGACAACATTGGCGATTTGTGTTGTCGATTCACTGGTGCGTTTGGCTAAACTTCTCACTTCATCAGCTACCACAGCAAATCCTCTGCCCATCTCGCCGGCACGAGCTGCTTCAATAGCAGCATTTAAAGCAAGTAAATTGGTTTGTTCAGCGATTTGATTAATCGTGGTCACAATCTCTTCAATGCTCTGTGCGTGCTCAGTCAGTTGGTGGAGTTGCTCAGCCGTTGATTGCATTTTCTCAGTGACATGGCTAGTGATATCGACCGCTTCTTTGAGCAAAGCACTACCATCCTCAACATGTTGAAGTGTCGCGGCTGACGAATGGTGGGCGAGTTCAGCGGCTTGAGAGACTGCATGGCTTTTCTGCACACTTGCAGTGATGTTGGAAGCAAATTTCACGACCTTTTCAACACGCCCACTATCACCGAATATGGGGTTATAAGTGGCTTCTAACCAGATTTCATTGCCCAATTTGTCACGCCGTTGATATTGTCCACCCTTAAATTGTCCATCTTCCAGCTCTGCCCAAAAGTTCGGATTTTGCTCATAAAAGTCAGCGTCGCAGAATATACGATGATGCTGCCCTACAATGTCATCTAACTCATATCCCACTGTGGCTAAAAAATTGTCGTTAGCATGGATAATGTTGCCTTGGGGGGTAAAAATGATGGCCGCCATGGAACGGTCGAGCGCCATAAACAACGCCTCTTTTTTGGCTTTTTCTTGGTGGACTCGCGTCACATCGGACGCGATTTTGCGAACTTTAACCACTCGTCCGGTTTTATCTTTAACTGGAAAATAAGACGCATCCATCCAAATTTCGTTACCATTTTTGTGCCGGCGTCGAAAAACGCCCTTCTGTCTTTCGCCCTGACCGAGACGCATCCAAAAATCGCGGTATTCTTGGGACTCTGTCGTTTCAGGAAAACATACTGCCGAGTGGTGCTGTCCAACCACTTCATTACTCTCGTAACCAATAATATTAAGTAATAGTTGATTGCAACTGAGCACAATTCCATCAGGAGAGAAGGTGATGGTGGCAACACCTTCTATGATGGCATCAAGCTCGATTTCTAGTTGTTCTCTGTTTGTCTCGCTTTCGGTAAGTAGGCGTCTAGTTTGATTAAACATCATGGTGGCTCCCCCGTTAACTCTAGGACCATATCGTTACTTTTCATGCTTCTTTACTTCAGTGGCTAGCCAATCCACAAGAACATTTTAAAGTATGTGAACTACGTTATTAGTCGCGTAATATCAGTAAAGCGTAGAGCATCTTTATTTATCCGATAATCAGGCGTATTAACTAATAAGCATTAGAAGAATGAAAAATGTAACAAAAAATATATTACCATTAATAACAAAGAGTTAATTACCATCTGGCTTGTATTAAAAGACTTCATAATCGCCTAGAAAACCATCTACTTTTCCGTTTATTGCATTGTCCCTCATACTAAGTAATTTTTTCTCATCATTACGACCTAGATCTTTTAGCTAGAACGGTTAAGAAAACAGTCCCGACGATAAATAGCGATCGCCGCGATCGCAAATAATGGCCACCACCACAGAGCCGGGTTCAGCTTTGGCAACTTGCAGTGCCGCATATACGGCCCCGCCAGAGCTCACACCCGCACAAATCCCCTCTTCTCGCGCTAATGCTCGCGCCGTTTCTTTGGCGTCTTGCTCAGAAATATCCATCACCACATCGATATGCTCATCGGTATAAATACCCGGTAAATACTCAGCCGGCCAGCGCCGGATCCCAGGGATGGCACTGCCCTCTGTCGGCTGTAAGCCAATGGTTTTTATCGCGGGGTTTTGCGTTTTTAGGTACTTTGATGTGCCCACAATGGTGCCTGTGGTGCCCATGCTGGCAATAAAGTGGGTGATTTTTTGTTGGCTTTGCTGCCAAATTTCAGGCCCTGTACCGGTCACATGAGCCTGAAAGTTATCCGGATTATTGAACTGATCCAACACTTTGCCCTTGCCCTGTGCTTGCATGGATAACGCCAAATCACGCGCACCTTCCATACCCGACACTTTAGAGACGAGAATCAACTCACTGCCATAGGCACGCATCGCATCTTTGCGCTCCTGGGTAGCATTTTCAGGCATGATTAAAATCAGGCGATAGCCTTTAATCGCCGCCGCCATTGCCAGCGCTATCCCGGTGTTGCCACTGGTCGCTTCAATCAAGGTATCGCCCGGTTGGATATCTCCCCGCGCTTCAGCCTGCACAATCATGTTCAGCGCGGGCCTATCTTTGACTGAACCGGCCGGGTTATTGCCTTCAAGTTTAACCAAAACAGTACTCCCCGTATCAGCGCCTAGACGCTGCAAGCGTATCAAGGGTGTTTGTCCTACGTAGTCTTCAAGCGTTGGGAAATCAGTCACGTCTCTTACCTCTGCCTATCTTTTTCACTGGCGTCATGCCGTGGGGCACTGTCTATAAACGCCATGTTACAAGGGTTTATCACTGGCACGCAGATAAATTGTCACTAACATATACAAAATGGTTATAGTAAAACTGTTTTTTATTCCTAATGATTGCTTTTATTCTGTGACTTATAGCTACTTCTTTTGTTGAACAAGCATCAACCGGTCATTAAGGAACATTACAATGAAGGTATTCAAAACGCTGGCTCTCTCGGCCCTACTTGCCACCAGCAGCGCACAAGTATTCGCCGCTGAACAAACACTGTTGAACTCTTCTTATGATATCGCAAGGGAGCTTTTTGCCGACTACAACCCACTATTCGCAGAGCACTGGCAAGAAAAAACCGGCGACTCCGTAACGATTAAGCAATCCCATGGCGGTTCATCGGCGCAAGCGCGCGCAATTATGCAAGGGCTGCAAGCGGATGTCGTCACCTTTAACCAAGTCACTGATGTGCAGGTACTGCACGATCGTGGCAAACTGATCGATGCCAATTGGAAAGACAACTTCCCCAATAACAGCTCGCCCTATTATTCCACCACCGCCTTTTTGGTGCGTAAGGGCAATCCCAAAAATATTGAAAACTGGGACGACCTTGCCAAAGACGATGTCGCATCGGTCTTTCCTAACCCAAAAACCTCAGGCAATGCGCGCTATACCTATTTAGCCGCGCTCGGTTATGCGCAAAAAACGTTTGGCAAAGACAACACCGAACAGCAAGATGCGTTTTTGAAGCAGTTACTCGCCAATGTGGCCGTATTTGATACCGGCGGCCGTGGCGCAACCACCTCATTTGTTGAACGTGGCATTGGCGATGTCTTAGTCACTTTCGAATCAGAGGTAAATAACATCCGCCAACAATATGGCAGTGATGATTACGATATCGTTGTGCCTAAAACCTCGATCCTGGCTGAATTCCCTGTTGCCGTGGTAAAGCGAAATGCTAAACGCAATGGCACTACTGAACTGGCGACAGAGTATTTGTCTTATCTTTACAGTGAAAAAGCGCAGCGCTTACTGGCTAACTTTAATTACCGCGTTCATCACCAAGCCGTCGCAGACGAGTATGCCGATCGCTTCCCTCAGGTTGAATTACTGACGGTAGAAGAGATTTCAGGTAGCTGGGACAAGGCGATGAAAACCCACTTTGCTAGTGGCGGAAAGCTAGACCAGCTCCAGCGCCGTTAATTTCTATTACGACTTAAATCGAGACGTTATGCCATCGTTATCGCATCAACGCCAATCTATGCCACGGGGAGTGCGTCATCAGCGCGTACTCCCAGGGTTTGGTATCAGTCTGGGCGTATCGCTATTGTTTATTAGCCTGATTTTACTACTGCCAGCCAGTGGTTTAATCATGCAAACCAGTCAAATGACTTGGCAAGAATATTGGTTTGCCATCTCAGACCCACGTATTGTCGCCAGTTATAAAGTCACGGCCGGCGCGGCGCTTATCGCTTCCTTATTTAATGGTGCGATTGGACTGCTCTTTGCTTGGGTGTTGGTGCGTTACGATTTTACGGGTAAACGCTTTATTGACGCGTTGGTGGATTTGCCTTTCGCACTGCCCACCGCAGTCGCCGGTGTCACCCTCGCTACCTTGTATGCCGATAATGGCTGGATAGGTAGCGTGCTCGCGAACCTCGGTATACAAGTGGCTTATACGCCGATAGGCATTATGATTGCGATGATGTTTACCAGCTTGCCGTTTGTCGTGCGCACCGTACAGCCCGTACTGGAAGAAATTTCTCAAGAGGAAGAAGAAGCTGGCACCTTATTAGGCGCAAGCGATTTTGCCGTGTTTTGGCGCGTTATCCTACCGACTATCAAACCCGCTTTATTAGTAGGTATCGCCTTATCTTTTACGCGCAGTCTTGGCGAATTTGGGGCCGTGATTTTTATTGCGGGCAATACACCTTACGTCAGCGAGATCACCTCATTGATGATTTTTGTCCGTTTGCAAGAGTTTAATTTCCCAGCGGCAAGCGCCATTGCTTCAGTGATCTTGATGGCATCATTGTCGTTACTGTTTGCGATCAACCTATGGCAAGGTCGCTACTTAAAACGCATTCACGGTCGCTAAGGATAGCTTTATGACTCCCCACACTGCCCGAATCGGTGATTCTGTTTGGATCAAACGTAGTTTGATTGGCTTAATGCTGATACTGGTTGCGCTCGTGTTGGTGCTTCCCTTATTGAGCATTTTTTCTATTGCATTTTCTGACGGTATTGGTACCTATTTTGAGCACCTTCTTGCCCCCGATACACGCCATGCGATTGGGTTAACGCTATTGGTTGCCGTTATCACGGTGCCGGTTAACTTAGTGTTTGGTGTCATGCTCGCATGGGCGGTAACTCGGTTTCAGTTCCCAGGCCGAAAACTGGTCACCACCTTGATTGATATTCCCTTCGCGGTATCACCTGTGGTCGCTGGTCTACTCTATTTGCTGCTGTACGGTAGTAACGGCTGGCTAGGCGCGTGGTGGTTTGAGCATGATTTACAAGTGATGTTTGCTCTGCCTGGCATTGTATTAGTCACCGTTTTTGTCACCTGCCCCTTTGTTGCTCGCGAGCTTATTCCGCTGATGCAACAGCAAGGACACGCCGAAGAAGAAGCGGCGGTGATTTTAGGGGCGTCTTGGTGGCAACTGTTTCGACGCGTCACCTTACCGAACATCAAGTGGGCCCTGATATACGGGGTGATCTTGACCAATGCCCGTGCCATCGGTGAGTTTGGCGCGGTGGCAGTGGTGTCAGGTAGCATTCGTGGCCAAACCAATACCTTGCCTTTGCAAGTGCAGCTTCTGTATGAAGACTATCAAACCCAAGCCGCATTCGCTTGTGCCTCTTTGCTTGCCTTTATGGCATTGGCAACGTTGGCGCTCAAAGCCTTAGTGGAATGGCGTCAGCAACGCGCACAGACAAACGTAACGCCGCTTGATGAGCACAGCGCGTCAACGCCAGCCCAATTTATCCCACAAACGACCCAGAGTGAGCAGTAACATAATGCAAATTCAATTAGACAATATCACCAAACACTTTGGCCAGTTTCAGGCACTTTCGCCGCTATCTCTCACCATAGAAAAGGGTGAAATGATGGGGTTACTTGGACCATCAGGTTCGGGAAAAACCACGTTACTGCGGATTATTGCGGGGTTAGAAAACAGCAATAGTGGCCAAATCCATTTTGGCGAACGCGATGTCACCCAGGTGCATGTTCGCGATCGACGCGTTGGCTTTGTCTTTCAAAACTACGCTTTGTTTAAACACATGACAGTCGCTGAAAACATTGCGTTCGGCTTACAAGTCATGCCGCGGCGCGAGCGCCCTTCAGCGGCCGCCATCACTCAACGAGTTAACGAGCTGCTCGAGGTGGTCCAGCTTGGTCATCTTCGCCAGCGTTATCCCGAACAATTATCGGGCGGACAAAAACAACGTATCGCTCTGGCACGTGCACTCGCGACGCAACCAGAAATTTTACTTTTGGATGAACCGTTTGGGGCATTAGATGCGCAAGTACGTAAAGAACTACGACAATGGTTACGACGCCTACATGATGAAATGGCATTCACTAGCGTGTTCGTCACTCACGATCAAGATGAAGCGCTGGAGCTATCCGATCGGGTGGTGGTGATGAGTAACGGGCAAATTGAACAAGTCGATAGCCCGGTTGATCTGTATGCTTCGCCGAAGAGTCGATTTGTGTTTGATTTTTTGGGGAACGTGAATGTCTTTTCCGGCCAATTTCAGCAAGGGGTATGGAAAAATGGTAACGCCTTTATCGAACCCGCCCTCAATGCGCAGACCAAACAATCCGGCGATTTGTATGTACGCAGCCATGAACTGACCATCACCGATAAACCGAACAGCCAGGTATCGCTGCCCATGCGCGTGGTATCAGTCAACCCTGTCGGCGCCGAGGTACGCGTATCACTGGCACCACAAGGTTGGGAAAGTGATCAATTGTGGGAGGCCACCCTAACTCATCATGCTTGGCAAGCCGCATCGTATCAAAAGGGCGATACCGTTTATGCCATGCCACATATTGGTTATTTCTTTAACCATGACGATACAGCCCCCCACCGCTTACAATGGCCATTCTTGGCGGCAGATAGCTTGGTCTATGATATTTAAATAACATTTTATGTGGCGTTGACCCTATCCTTATCAACGAAAAAAGACAGCAGGTGTCATCACCCAAACACCTGCTAGTTATCGCTTAGCATATAACTGGGTGAGTTCTACCCCGCCGCACCATCCGCGCGTGCTTGACTCAGCATGGGGCCAAATCGTACCGCAAACCAGCCATAGCTTATCGTCCAAAGCAGTGCTGATGCAGCGACCAGCTCTAGGGTATAAACTGGCCAAAACCACATGCCAAACACACGCACTAATGCTGAAATCAACAGAGCATAAAACAACCAAGAAACAGCGGGGCCCTGATAAACATTACGCCCAGTATGCCCAAGCGTGACTCGTGCAATCATGGCCAGGATCACCCCACCTAAAGTGCCTATCGCAAAAAGATGCCAAATGAGGTTTGATGCCCAAGGGTTCATCACCAACGCTTTTAATATCAATCCAAGTGGTAAAAAGACATAAAATAGATGAAGCGAAAACAGCATCGGCACCTTGTATGCTTTCCAGCCTTGCCAGCGATAGAGCCGAACACATTGAGCAATACCCGCTGTGAGCAGCAACCCACGCGCGACTATGTTATCAGTGCCGGACACCAAAGTGACGCCAATCAATAGCACAAACAGAGCGATAATCGCTCGCTCTAGCCACACAGGTGTGCTGGACACCTGTATACCCAACTTCTTCTCCGTAAAAAACGGGATCACACGGCCACCCATTACGCTAATAAGCAGCATGAACCACAACAAGGTACTGTGCCAAACTTGATTAATAGGTAGTGAGACTTCCCCTAGCTGTACGCCGTAAGACAATGCGTTAAGTAAGGCCGCCACCGCTAAAATAGGAATAAATAGGTAATTGCGCTGACGTTTAGTCACTACCACGCGATAACCCAACGACCATGCCACGCAGGCCATAAACAGGGTATCAAGTACAAGGCTCGCCCAAATCGGGACATCCACCCAGAAGCTCAACCGCGCCAACAGCCATAATGAAAAAATGGCGAAAAGCTTCAGTCCTCGGGTTCCGGGCACACCCGTCCAGTTTTGCACCGCCGTCATTAAGAACCCACCGACAATTGCCATCGAAAAGCCAAACAGCATCTCATGAGCGTGCCACCACAGGGAGGGTACGCTCAGCGAAAAAAGGTTAGGATCAGTATAAAGCCCTGCCCAAACGGTAATGACAATGCACGAATAGAGCGCTCCAAAGAGAAAAAACGGCCGAAAACCAAGTCGAAATAGGGGTGGGATCCGATCCTCTTTTTGTTTATCCGTAACGTTTAACAACATAACCAAGCACTCCGTGAGTCAATCAGTTTCTCACCCTAGCACAAAAGAATGCTTCTCAATTGATGTCAAACAAGTCTAAAACAATTTAATGTGCTACAAAAAGTAGGGTTATTTTGATGGTTTATCGACCAAGCTACACATAAGTAAACCAAAGGGCTGGACGTCACCGGTGATAACCACAACAATTTGCTCATCACCTACCCGCGCAATATTTAAGCGGTACAGATACAGCTTAAGGAGGCCCATGACCAACCCATCTAGCACAAAGTTTGCGGTTCTCGGTGCCGCGCTTATCGCCATAAGCTATGGCCTAGCTCGTTTTGCGTTTGGCCTCTTCGTGCCACCCATTCGCGATGACTTAGGGCTTCGCCCAGCGCAGATAGGTATGATTAGTGCCTTACCGCTTATCAGCTTTATTTTTGCCACTGTCATTGCCTCTCTCATCGCCGATAGGATGGGTGCAAGAATTACGGCGATTATCTCCGGCCTTTTTGGCACCGTCGGGTTAGGAGTAATTAGTCAAGCGTCGGGCGCGTTTTCACTCGGTATTGGGGTCGTTTTTTGCGGTATTTGTACGGGCTTAATGATGCCAGCCCTCACCGCAGCCATGCAGGCAATGGTAAACCGTGCTCTTCATGGTCGCGTAAGCTCAGTCATGAATGCGGGTACCAGTATTGGTGTCGTCGTTGCTGTACCTGTGGTTTTGATGCTTGAGTCGGCCTGGCGTATGGCCTATTTATCTTTTGCAGTCATTGCGGGGATCGGCGTTTTAGCGGCGTGGCGAATGCTCCCTTCTGTCTCACCTGTGACGCCAACCGATGCTGCCCCTGCGCCCCCGATCAGCCGATTGCAATGGGCCCGACTTCTTCGCTTATCACTCTTTGCATTTGCAATGGGATTTGTCTCTGCTGCGTATTGGATTTTCGCACCGGATTTGGTCATCACACTGGGAGAGCTTCCTGCCGATGCAACCGGGTGGTTATGGTTTGCCGCAGGTCTTGCCGGTCTCGGCGGCGCGATAGCCGCTGATCTAGCCGATCGCAACAATCCACCCATTACCCACTCGTTAATGTTAATGATGCTAGCCGCGAGTATGGCACTGATTGCAGCGAGCCCTAATAACCTATTGTTAACCGTATTTTCGGCATTAGTCTTTGGCCTAGCCTACATGAGTTTAACCGGATTGTACTTGATGACAGGGATCCGCCTTCTTCCTGGTCGTCTGTCACTGGGGCCAGTATTGCCGTTTTTAGCCGTATCACTTGGCCAGGCGGTTGGATCACCCGTTTTAGGCTTATTAATAGAGCAAACAGGTTACGCGAATGCTTTTTCATTGTTTGCGTCAATCAGTATTGTGGTTGCCATTATCTCCCCACTCTATCCTCGCCAGCTCGAACAGGAATGGGATGAAGAAGTGATCGAGGACACCGGTCTACAAGCGGCGTATGACCACCAACTGCATGATGATGAGGGCGAGCCCTATCGCGGGATAGAAATAGAAGAAAAGACCAAAACAGCCGAAGCAGAGCGGATAGATGAAAACTAATTACAAAAATGTTATTTAGTACAGATATAAAGTTTAAACTTGATCACAATTCAAACACAAACTATGCTTTGTACATACTGATATGTAATTTAGTTACACATAAGGAGCGTGTTATGTTATCAGCCATTAAGGAACTGTTTACCCCTCACAAAGACTATGCAGGTCGACACATTGATGCTGTTATCGACCGGTTAGCGGCGCAAACAGGGACAGAAGCCCATGCTTGGTCTTATCTCCGAGAGCAAGCTGTGTATGAGAATACATTAAACGGCATGCGTATTTACCCGCATGAGCTGAGAAAGTACGCGGCTTAAAACAGACTGCACTCAGGACACCAGCAGATTTTACGTCGTGTGGATGTGGGGTTCGTGCTAGACTCCACGCCATTCAGTGTCTCCACCCTTTTTATGGGTGGGCGCGCGTTCATTGTTTGTTGAGTTTGCCATGCCATTTAAAAAACTGGGGTTAAGCGCCCCGCTTTGCCAAGCCATTGCCCAACGCGGCTATACCATCCCCACGCCAATTCAAGCCAAAGCCATTCCGATCATCCAACAAGGCCATGATCTGATTGCCGCTGCGCAAACAGGTACCGGGAAAACCTCAAGTTTTATCTGGCCCATTATCGATAAGTTGTGTGCCGGTGAAGCGGGACGCAAAAAGCGCGCTCGCGCATTGGTGATTGCTCCAACAAGAGAGTTGGCCTTGCAAGTCGCCGAAAGCGCCCGCCAAGATACGCAGTTTACCGCGCTTAAAACCTTAGCGATGGTTGGCGGCATGGACGAGCAAGCACAAAAGCAAGCCTTGATCGACGGCGTCGACATTTTGGTCGCCACGCCAGGGCGCCTGCGCGATTTACTCAGCCAACGTGCCGTCTATCTAGATGAAGTAGAAGTGCTGGTGCTGGATGAAGCCGATCGTATGCTCGATATGGGCTTTATTGATGCGATTCAGAATATTCTAGATCGATTGCCGGCAAGCACGCAGTGCTTACTGTTTTCGGCCACGCTGTCTAATAAAGTGCGCGATCTAGCTAAAGCTACCATTGGCGATGAAGGCAAAGAAATTAGCATTGCCGCACGAGATGCCTCGAAAGAGAACATTACTCAGTGGTGTATTCCAGTCGATAAAGATAAGAAATCCGCACTACTTAGCCATTTAATTAAAGAGAATGGCTGGACGCAAGCGTTGATTTTTATCGAAACCAAACACGGCGCCGCCAAACTCGCTACCCAGTTGGAAAAACGGGGCATTGCCGCTGAAGCGTTTCACAGTGGACGCAGCCAAGCCGTGCGGACCCAATTGCTAGAAGACTTTAAAAACGGTGACATCCAATTTTTAATTGCCACCGGTGTCGCCGCTCGTGGTATTGACATTGAGTCGCTTGAGCGCGTGGTCAATTACGATCTACCCTTCCCGGCCGACGAGTACGTACACCGGATTGGCCGTACCGGCCGTGCCAGTGCTCAAGGCGAAGCAATTTCATTGGTATCAAAAGACAACACCAAAAACTTGCGCATGATTGAAGCACGTCTCGGGCACCCACTTGAACGTCGCATCATCGAAGGCTTTGAGCCCAAAAAGCCGGTGCCGCTGACTGCACCCAAATAATTGGTACGCATACAATGATTGCAATAAAAACGGCGAGCCTGGTGCTCGCCGTTTTCGTTTGTTTGCTTTATGTCTGAGTTAGCGTTTGCCAGAGTACCTGCCAAGCGTCTGGGCGCCGATAGTACTGGCTCACTGTGATGGCTTGCCATTGGCCGTTTTGCTCCACCAGCATGGATGGAAAACCGCGCAAGCCATGCGCTGCCATCAATTGACGGGTTTGATTCACCGCGGGCATCACGTCATTTTCGGCGCGATTCATCGCCTGTTGCCAAGCCTCTGCCTCTATCCTCATCTCACTGGCAAGCTCTGCGAGCGTGTCAGCATCATAGACGGAGCGACCTTGCTGATAATGGCCACGCTGGATGCGTTTCAGCATCTCTGCGCCCTGACTATCAAGCTGCTGAGCAGCGAGAATAGCTTGCGCGGTAATAAAGGAGTCCAAAATTACCGGCTGGTCGCTTGCTACGCGGTCAAGATAGGCTTGACCAAATGTCTGTCCGGTTTGATCGGCAATGGTTTGATCTGCCCTCAAAATGTGTTGACGAAAGCTGTCTTCAATCGGCGCACGCTCACGCATACCACCTGGATGAAGCTGCAAGTTAATCTCAGGGTTGTTACTCAGGCTTTCAATCAAGGTGGCGGCGCCGAAGCACCAGCCACACATTGGGTCAAATATATAGTGGACGTTTACCATTCCATCTCTCCCATGTGCACTTTCGCACCAATTTCCAAAGCCATCGGCAAACCCGCTTTCGGATATTTCGCTTGCATGGTTTTAATCAGCTCAGCACTGTCTTTGCTGTTGGCTTTCGCCTCGGCAAAGTCTTGCAAATACTGCTGGGCAAAGGTAATAGTGTCAGCGTTTAGTGCCGTGCCTGCTTTCATATGGCCTGGGATCACCATTTCAGGTTTCAGTGCTGCCATTTCTTGTAGTTGTGCGGCCCAACCTTCACGTGCGTGATCAGATTGTGCGTCTGCCATCCACAGGTGAACATTGCCATACACGGCGACGTTACCCAGGATCGCCTTGTTGGCTGGGATCCAAAGATACGGACGGTGAGCCAACTCGCCTTTCGCGCCGCGAATTTCAATCTTACGGCCGTCCAGTGTCAATGATGAACGGGTATAAGCTGCGGGCACCACGGGATTTTGCGGGGCATTGTCACCCATTTTTGGGGTCCAAAATGCCATTTTTCCGTCTAGTTTTTCTGCAATGGTGGCGCGCACAGCCGGTGTGGTGATCACTCTTGCGTCAGGGAACATGCCGTGCAGCACTTCCGCACCAAAGTAGTAATCAGGGTCGGCTTGGCTGATAAAGATGGTGGTCAGCGCTTTGCCGGAGTCCAGTACTTTGGCGGCAATGCGAAGCGCATCTGCTTTAGTAAAGCCAGTATCAACCACCATGGCTTCGGTTTCGCCGTACACCAAGGTTGAGTTTACGTGGAAGCTATTACCATCCGCGTTATACACGTCTAGGTTCAAGGGTTCAGCATTATTTGCTGCCATTGCGCTACCGGTCAGTAATAAAGAGGCGGCTAGGGTTTTTATCAATTTCATCGTCGTGCTCCGTTGTTTTGCATTCGGTGTTGAGATGCTGCGCAGTTTACGGGCTCGACTTGTTCGAATATATAGCTAATAATTTACATCATTATTTCATAATTCGAGCATATAAACTGATCGTACCGTGTTACGAACGGCTAGCTCTTAAGCATAGATGAGATTGACATGGACACACTGACTGCCGCTCGCGTATTGATTGATGTTGGCCTTACGCAAAGTTTTACCGCCACTGCCGAGCGTCTTGAGATGTCGCGCCCCATGGTGACTCGCCATGTCGAAGCGCTGGAAGACTGGTTAGGCGTGCGCTTATTACAGCGCACTACGCGCAAAGTATCGTTAACCTCCGCCGGCGAACAAAGCTTGCCACAACTGGAACAATGGGTTGAGCAAGCCAATGTCCTGACACAGCAATGGCAGCAAGAGGCGGGCTTAACTGGCAAAGTGCGGGTGGCGACCAGTATGTCGTTTGGTTTTGCGCAATTAATCCCCGCGGTAAAGCCCTTTATGGCCGCTCATCCCGGCGTCGATGTGGATATTGAGGTGCAAGATAAAGCGGTCGATTTGATTGCGGAACGGATTGATATTGCCATCCGCATTGCGTCCAACCCCGACCCTTCCTTAATTGGTCGCCCGATCGCCGCGTGTGATTCCGTCTTGGTGGCGGCACCGGATTATTTAGCCGCCCATACACCAATCCGCTCACCAGACGATCTCACCGCGCATAGCTGTCTCAGTTACAAACAATTTGATCGGCCAATTTGGCATTTAGACAAAGGTGAGGAACACGCCGCTGTTGAGGTACAAGGTAAGCTGTCTGCCAACGAGGCGACCACCTTACTCAGTGCCGCCATTCAGGGGATGGGGGTGAGCATGCAGCCAGTGTATTTGGCTCACAGTGCCATTGCGCGAGGTCAGCTGGAAGTCGTGCTCCCCGATTGGCAACCCAAAGCGATGGATATCTACGCCTTGTACCCGTCACGTCGCAACCAACCACCGGCGGTGCGTGCGTTGCTGGATGCGCTGATTGCCCACTTCGCAGATAGCAAGTGGGCACCGGTTGCTATTTAGCCAGCAGAAAAGTTAAGTGAGAAAAGCTATTTAGTAAGAGAATAAGCGCGCCGGCTTAATCAGACGATTTTGCCTGCGCAGCATGATAACGCTGAGCTTTAACCAGCCATTTATCAAGTTGGTTGGCAAAGGCTTGTTTTTGCTGCGGGCCAAGCGGTGCGGGCCCGCCTGTGTGCACGCCGCTACTGCGCATGGTTTCCATAAAGTCTCGGATATTAAGCCGGGCGCGGATGTTTTCTTTGGTCAGCAATTCACCGCGGGTGTTAATCACCGTCACGCCCTTTTCAATCACTTCATCCGCTAAGGGAATATCTTGGGTGATCACCAAATCCCCGGCGACGGCATCGGCAACAATTTGGTTGTCCGCCACATCAAAGCCCTTTTCTACCTGACGTGCGCTGGCATAGGGCGACGGCGGCAAACGAATAAATTGGTTGGCTACAAAGGTGGCTTGAATGTGCGTTCGGTGTGCCGCACGAACAATCATCTCGCGCATCGCGACCGGACAAGCGTCCGCATCTACCCATATTTGCATGCTGGCTCTCTTAGCTTTTGCGTCAATGCCCGCATTAAACCGCAATTCACCACAAATTGAAACGTTAGCCCGGCGTCGTATTCGTGTTTAGCTCGGGCACGCAGATAGTTGTCGGTCTTGGTTGCCCACTCTCAAACTGAGCCAGCCAAGCCGTTAAGCATGGCATCACGCCATCTGCAAACGCTGCATCGCCTTGCCACCAAATTCGGGCCAGTGTTAACCAGCGGTGACGCTCACTGTGCGCGTTGGCGATATTGTCGGTGCGCAGTAGGCTGTGATCGGCATGTTCAAACACACGCACGTGATAAAAAGGCAGCGGCGCGTTAGCAAGCCGTTGATGATAGGTTGAAGCGGTCTTATCCGAATCGACATAAGCATCCTGCGCACCAAATAACGCTAACATGGGCACGTCGAGATCGATTAAATCATTGGTCACATCCGAGGCCCAATTAAGTTGTACAAATTGCCAAAAGGCCTCGCTCATGGGGGCGTTCTCATCCGGGTTTACGTGGTCTAGGTACTGTTGATACGACGCGTCGGATTGGATCAAAGCATCCACTTTCGCCTCCGCGGCTTGCTCAGTCGCACTCTCTGACTCACTGTATCCAGTGGCTAATCGTCGTTGGCGTCCAGAATACTCGGATTGCGCCATCCAGTTGACTGCCCCGCCGACGCTGATCAAAAAGTCGATATCTTCCACTTGGTGCGCTACCTTAGGGATCACCCAACCGGCTTGGCTAAAGCCCATTAACCCCAGCTTGCCATCCTTTAGCCCCAAAGTTTGGCGCAAATAGCGAATCGCCGCCGCGACTTCATCGGCGCGATCTTGCATCGATTGCGACCGCCAATCTCCGCTGGAATCCCCCACGCCCGGTTTATGCCAAGACATTGCACACCACCCATTCGCCGCTAACACTCGCCAAAGTGGCAGGTAATAACCAAACGCATCGATCGGCACATCACCTGAGCCATGCACAAACACCACACACTGATGCGGTGTTTCAGTACTTTCAGGTAAAATTAACTCACCCGTGAGCTGATTATCGCCTGCGTTAAACTGAATGGCTTGACGATACAGCCCCGCGTTTGGATCATCCATGGCTATCACCACAAAAACGCCTATCAGCATCAATGCTATCAAGCCTCGCTTTAGCCACTTCATCCCCTTTCTCCCTCCACCCAATTGCCGCTAAAAGGTGTATAAATAGCCGGTATTGAACGACCAAAGATCATCTCTATCAACAATCGGGCTGTCTGATACTTCATCGCCATAGTGGCGATAGCTCACCCCCAACAACAGATGATGCGCGCGGCCAAGCGTGTAATAGAGATTGAGGTCGGATTGGAATTTGCAGGTTTGATCAGGTTGGTAAGTAGGTCGGCCAGCTTTGGTATCTTGCGCTGACACGCCGACATAATAACGACTCACCGCGCGACCCACACAAGTCAGTGACACTTGAGGGTCAAGCACCCACTGGCCTTGCTCCATCGGCGCGCCATAGCGGGCCACTACCGCGCCGCTATTATGGTTGTTCGAGATATCATGATGATAGCCCAGCTCAAAGTAGCCCACCGATGTTATCCAGCCTGTGGTTAAATTAGCGGTATACACCTTATCAAGGCTTTTCATATCCTTGAGGGTTTTACTGTCACCGCGGGTATGGTCGCCAAACACATCGTCGCCCACACCCGCCGACACATACCAGCTGTCGCCCTCGGCGAGATACACACCTAGGGTATCGTTACGATAAAAAATCCCCTCCCATTGCGCCTCAACCACCAACTCAATGTCTTGGTCATCTTCACCATCTTTATAAATCGACGGCTCGGTATAGCCGACCAGACCGACGGTCAGATAATTATCCCCAGACATACTGTCGGTTTGCGCGTGTCCTACCCAAGGCATCAAGGTTAAAAGTAAACAGATAAGCGTGACAAATGGGTTCACCGGCTGTTCTCCATAATGGCGAAATAGTAACTGAGAGTTCGCCCTTATCTTGAAACAACCAGTATTAAGAAAACCTTAAGCTCGCTCCCTCAAATTGTGCGCCGCTTCCCAATTGATCAGCGCCCTCGCCACCTGAGCGTCGCACTGAAATTCAAAATGCCAGTTAAGCTGTCCGGCAATGCGTTCAACAAGCTGTAGACCTAGGCCAAATCCGATCTGATTCTCGTCCACGCCTGAATCAATAGGGTTGGCAATCGAAAACTGCCCATTGGTGACCTTAATCTCAATCTCGCCGGGCGCACTGTAGGTGAGCGCATTGCGAATCAGGTTGGTACTCGCAATACGAAACAATTCCCTCTCGATACAAATAGGATCACTGTGATTATCGATATGGACAGTCACTGGCTTATGCGCTGCAAGATATGCCAGCTCATCCACGAGGGTTGCGCAAAGCGATCCTAGGTCGACCTTTGATTGACGAACCTTATCCGGATGTTGCCGTGCTAGCCAAAGCAGTGATTCAGACAGCGCCATCATATTAACGTTGGCACGCGAGGCACGCTGCAATGCCGGATAACTGGCATCCTTGTTATCGATACGCAGCGACAAAGTATCCAAGGATGCCTGCATGATCGCCAAGGGCGTGCGCAGTTCATGGCTGGCATGCTTTAAAAACTGCTGCTCCCGTTGGTTATACTCACGCACCTGTTGCAACGAGGCCATCAAGTGGTCGGCGATTTGGTTAACTTCACGTACCGAAAAGCGCACATCGATATCTTGATCCGGGTGTGTTTTTACCCGCGCTGACCATGCCACCAACTCTTTCAGTGGCTTTAATGCGTTGTTGAACAACAGCCCAATCACGGTGACAAGCACCAGCATAAAAGCGGCAATTAACACGCTGGCATCGGCCAAAGAGCGCTCGACAATCATGGCGGCTAATGCTTCGATTTTTTCTGCCGCTTCAAATTCGACTAGGTATAATCCTTGCGATAGATGCTGGTCGGAGTACAACAAATAACCATACTCATGCGCTCCACTAGAATTAATGCGCTGAATTTCAATCGGATCATCGGGTTGTATCGGCTCTGAGGAAAACAAATCACGCACCGATTTTGGGATAGACTGCCAATCTCGATACGCACTGACAGTGTCGCTTTGGGGTAATAGATAGTTAGGATCGGCGGTCAGCTTTTGCTCTAGTTTGATAGCATCGAGCCGCATGTAGTTTTTGCCTGCCTGACTGATTTGATAAAAACTAAACACGGTGACAAGCGCCAATAACCCGATAAAGATCGCCACCGCCATCAACACAAGCTGGCGGCGCGATTGTGCCGCGAGGCTTCGAACAGGACGTTGGCTCATACAGGCGGAGCCTCGGAAAGGGACAAACCAATGCCGACATGGGTGTGGATCAGCGTTTTTGTAAAGGGCTTATCAACTACTTTGCGCAATGGTGAAGATGCACGTTAATGGTCCCTTGCCGGACATCCTCGCTGGCCCAAATCGCCTCTTCAATATCGCTTCTGGACACCACAGTGGGTGAGCGGCGCGCGAGTAGCAACAGAATGTTCCAACCGATAGGGGTCAGTTTAAGCGGCGTGTCACCGCGCGACGCGATATGCTCTTTGGGATAAATCGTCAGATCGGCAATGGTAATACATTCTCGCACCGGGTGATGACGCCGATGCAAGGCTTGTAAACGTGCGAGCAACAAGGGCATGGTGCAAGGTTTGACCACATAGTCATCCACACCAGCACGAAAACCCTCAAGCTGGTCAGTGTCCGCGCCGCACGCGGTCAGCATTAACACCGGGGTATCAACGCCCTGCTCACGCAGCTCACGACAAACCGCCATACCCTGTGTTTTAGGCAGCATGTTATCGAGAATCACACAATCAAACGTCTGCTGGCTGGCAAGCTGAATACCCGTTTCGCCGTTATAGGCAAAATCACAGTCGATATGATGCAGCTCTAAATATTCTGAAATCGCGAGGCTAAGATCGTGGTCATCTTCAACGATGAGTATTTTCATGCGGCGTGCTCTTCTCTCCGTGTCGTTTTTAATCTACACGAATTCATTGGATAAAAAACACCCCTCTTAATGTCTCCCGATACAAAAAAAGCGCCCGCAGGCGCTTTCATCGAAAGACTATCATATGACTTACTTTAACAACGCCAATACCGCATTGACGCACGCTTCAGACGATACTGGGTTTTGCCCAGTGACTAGGTTGCCATCGGTGACCACAAATGAGGTAAAATCATCCGCTTTTTCGTACATACCACCGTTTTCTTTGAGCATATCTTCCACTAAGAAAGGAACGACCTCGGTTAAGCCAACCGCGGCCTCTTCACCGTTGGTAAAGCCGGTGACTCGCTTGCCCTTTACTAACGGCTCGTCGCGATCTGAACGAGTATGGCGGAACACAGCCGGGCCATGACACACCGCACCGACAGGTTTGCCCTGGTAATAGAAGGTTTCGATCAATTGACGCGAGGTTGGATCTTCCGCCAAGTCCCACAATGGACCATGGCCGCCGGGATAGAAAATGGCGTCATATTCGTAAGCATTAATATCACTTAGCTTGACGGTATTATTAACCATGTCTTGTAGCTCAGCGTCCCCGTCAAAACGACGTGTTGAATCAGCCTGCGCATCTTCCGCCTCGCTATTCGGATCAATCGGTGCCTTGCCGCCTTTGGGACTGGCGACAACAATGCTTGCGCCGGCATCTTTAAACGCGTAATAAGGGGTCGTGAACTCTTCAAGCCAAAAGCCTGTCTGGTGACCCGTATCGCCCATGGCATCGTGGGATGTTAGCACCATCAAAATTTTATGTTGTTGCATCATCGCTCCTTCTTGTCACGCGTTTGGATGATATTTCATTCATTTACTCTGTATTGTCATTAGCTAGACTAACAGGCCAAAGAGGTAAACGTAATGGGTACCCGCTTAGATCAATACAATCAATTGACGGTTTATTTACTTTCCTAGTCTAACGCTGACCTAATACTAGCTCAGGAATGACAGCCTAACCTGCGCATTGCCTACAATAGTCTCATCCATTGCAGGCCATCGCCCGCACCGTTTCAGACTTAACATCGATACAATGAGGTCAACATGAAAAAAACATACCTACTCGCCCCTCTCGCACTCGTCGCCGTTTTAGTTGGCTGTGAACAACAAACAAACGACCCTCAAGAGGGAAAGTCGCAAGTCGAATCTAGCGTAGAAAACGCCCAAACTGCAGTAAAAGAAGGCACCGAACAAGCATTAGACAGTGCGGAAACGGCTATCGACAACGCTGAGGATACGGTTTATGAAATGGCCGATCACCACAACGCCAAAACCTCGTTGGACTGGGATGGTACCTACCAAGGCGTGATCCCTTGCGCCGATTGTGAAGGTATTGATACCACACTGACGCTTAACCAAGACAATACCTACGTTCTTAGCAAAACTTACTTGGGTAAACAGGGAGAAGCATTCAAGGAAGAAGGTTCTTTTTCCTGGGATCAAACAGGCAGCGTTGTGGTTCTTGAAGGCTTAACTGATAGCCCGAATCAATTCTTCGTGGCCGAAAACCAAGTTATTATGCAAGACATGAATGGCGAGACCATCAACGGCGATCTCGCTGATATGTACAAATTGAAAAAGCAGTAATGCGTCGAGCGCCTTATCGCTCACAACAAGCGGTAGGGCGTATTTTTTCTCCTTTAGCCCTAGAATGACGCGCTCTCGCTGTTTTTTCTATCTTAATGCCGCGATTCACTCTCTTTTCTCCCCCACTGTTCGCACAATTTGTCACTTTAAGTGACAAATTTGTTGCCAATAAAACTTGACGATATTTCACTCTATGGTTTAACACTTAAATAGAGGCGAAACAAAATCTTATCCGGTTGGTGGTAAAAGCTCATATAAGAGAGCTGGACGCGGCAACCTGACACTACCTAGATTAGGACTGCGCACCAAACGAAAGCCTTCTCCGTTTGTTCGATAACGTGACCGAAAAACGGCACCTTTCTGCACCGGTAATCGTGCTTGAACCAAGTTCGATTACCGGTCAGTAGTACGTTTTATAAGCACCACCGTCGTGGGATTGAACAGGAGTCAGCGTATGAGCGACGTTGTATTGAAGTTTTCATACGAAGAATACAGCGCCCGTTTAGCCAAGGTCCGCTATGCCATGGAAGAGAACGATATCGATACCTTGCTGGTACACGATCCATCGAATATGGCGTGGCTGACAGGCTATGATGGCTGGTCTTTTTATGTGCCCCAGTGTGTCGTGATTGGTTCGACCGGCGATCCGTTATGGTTTGGTCGTATCCAAGACGCCAATGGTGCGCTGCGGACTGTTTATATGAGCGCTGAATGCATCACCTATTACCCTGACCACTATGTCATGAATCCACCGCTCCACCCTATGGAGTACCTTTGCAATTATGTCCTGGCAGAAAACTACTGGGATCGCGGCCGGATTGGGGTAGAAAAAGATAATTATTACTTCAGTGCCACCGCGTTCGAATCTCTCAAAGAAAATCTACCGATGGCAACCCTGGTGGACACCACCGGGCTAGTTAACTGGTGTCGCGCGGTCAAATCTAATCAAGAACTCACGTATATGCACACCGCTGCACGTATTGTGGAGAATATGCACCGCGTGGCCTTTGAGATGATAGAACCCGGCTTGCCCAAACATTTATTGGTAGCCGAAATCAATAAACACGCGGTCGTCGGTCATGATGGTCACTTTGGCGATTACGCCGCCATTGTGCCTATGTTGCCATCTGGCGGCGATGCGGCAGCGCCTCACTTAACCTGGGATGACCGCCCATTTAAGCGTGGTGAGGGGACATTTTTTGAAATCGCTGGCGTGCATCGTCGCTATCACTGCCCGTTGTCACGCACCATCTTTTTGGGTGAACCTGGCGATGAGTTCAAACGCGCCGATGAAGCGCTACAAGCAGGACTTGAAGCTGGTCTCGCGGTTGCCAAACCGGGTAATACCTGTGGCGACATTGCCAATGCCCTTAACGACGCGCTATTGCGGTACGGGTTCGATCGTGAAGGGGCGCGCTGTGGCTACCCTATCGGGCTAAGTTATCCCCCTGACTGGGGCGAGCGCACCATGAGCTTGCGCCCGAGCGATCAAACGATCCTGCGCGAAGGCATGACCTTCCACTTCATGCCTGGGCTTTGGATGAAAGATTGGGGGATAGAAACGACCGAGAGCATCATTATCACTCAAGAAGGGGCACAAACCTTGTGTGACTTGCCACGGCAGCTATTTGTAAAACATTAGTTGTAAAACACTGGCGTTTCGTGGATAGGTGCTACACTCATAACATCATGATTTAAAATCACTCTTATAGGCTTGGCACCTAGGCCGCCAACGGTGAAAAACGTCAATACATACCAAAAGCGGTCGCCACGTCCAAGACTGCAGCGAGAGTGAGAACGGTTATAGCAAGGAGCAGTTATGGAGCCAACAGCCATTGAAGCCACAGTCGATTTTCACGCGGACGGTGTACAACATGGATTTCTCAAACTGCCCCATTCCCACGATCAATCCGCTTGGGGCTGTGTGACGATTCCCATTACCGTGATTAAAAATGGTGAAGGTAAAACCGCGTTGCTCACTGGCGGCAACCACGGGGATGAGTATGAAGGTATTACGGCATTACTCAATACATGCCATCAGCTTATACCAAGCAACATTAAAGGTCGGGTGATTATTTTACCCATGATGAATGCCCCTGCGGTAACAGCAGGCACACGCACCTCACCTTGGGACCAAGGCAACATGAACCGTGCCTTCCCAGGCTCCCCGACCGGCAGTGTCACCGAGCAAATTGCGGACTATTTTACCCGTTATTTGATCCCGCAATGTGATACCGCCTTAGATATTCACTCAGGCGGTAAAACCTTAGATCTTATTCCCTATGCTGCCTCACATCGGTTAGAAAACCTGCAACAAGCCGATGCCTGTGCCGAGGGGGCTCGCCTGTTTGGCGCGCCGTATCAAGTGCAAACCACCGAAATGGACGCCACCAGCATGTATGACACTGCCGTCGAGCAACAAGGCAAAGTGTTTGTTACCACCGAGCTGGGTGGCGGCGGCACCAGTACACCTGAATCGATCGCGATTACCCAACGCGGCATTCATAATTTTTTAGTGTTTTCAGGTATTTTACAAGACGACTATCGCCATCCACCGGCTACGCCCGTCAAGCTCGAACTACCCGATAAACACTGCTATGTACAAAGTGAGCATGCCGGCATTATTGAGTTCTGTGTACACTTGGGCGATACCATCAAGCAAGGGGATTTGATTGGTAAAGTGCATAATATCGAGCGTACTGGCACCGAACCCGTTCCCTACTATGCCGAACGCGATGGCATTTTACTGGCCAAACGCCATCTCGGGCGGATTTATATCGGTGATACCTTTGCAGTCATTGCCGAACCTGTATGACGGAGGTGAGATGAAGCTCGACAAATTTGACATCAAAATCCTACACATACTGCAGCAAGATGGGCGCATCACCAAGTCGAACCTCGCGCACGCCATCAACCTATCCGTAAGCCCTTGTTGGGAAAGAGTAAAACGGCTCGAGCAAGCGGGCGTCATTGAAGGCTACGGCGCGCGTATTAACCCTGATGCCGTGATCAAGCTCAATACCGTATTAGTTGAAATCACCCTCGGCCAACATGATGTGCAGAGCTTTCAACGCTTTGAGCGCGCCATGCAAGCTTGTGACGATGTCAAAGAATGCTGGGCCACAGGCGGCGGGATTGACTATATCGTTCGGCTTGGCGTCACCGATATCGACTACTATCAACGCTTGATTGACCGGTGGCTTACTGATGATCTTGGTATTAAACAGTACTACACCTATATCGTCACCAAACAAGTGAAACGTCCCGCCCTCACGCTCCCGCTCGAGGCTCCTGACACCGCCGCGAATGGATAAGCCTGCAGAAAATTTTATTCGGTAAAAGGTAGGGTTCAGAAAAAAACACCGTTTTATCGTCATCTAACAAAAAACCTCTTTTCGATAAGTTGCATACAGTAAGAGTAAGCAAACGCTGATAGGCAGCGTGGCGATTTTGTCAGAGGAGGGAGTATGACCATATTCCAATCACGTGATCTTCACTACACAGGATCAGCGGCCAATACACTACGTCACGATGCGACCGGTAAAGCAAGCGCCGATGTGCTCGCGTATCTTGACGATCAGCGCTTATTTCGGCAACTGGCGTATTGCAATGGCAAATGGGTCAATGGCGAGTCCGATACGCCAATTTTAAACCCCGCAACCGGCGAAGTGTTGGGCTACACCGCTGCCTTGAGTGCCGCACAAGTGAACCAAACCATTGATGATGCCGAAGCGGCTTTTCACCTGTGGCGCGCCGAGTCAGCTGAGACACGGGCAAAACGGCTAATGCGGTGGCACGATCTGATCATGGAAAATCAACACGATCTTGCTCACCTCATGGTGCTCGAACAAGGCAAAACCTTGCGCGATGCCGAGGGCGAGGTGGAGTACGGGGCCTCATTCATTCACTGGTTTGCTGAAGAGGCTAAGCGGGTATATGGCGACACCATGCCTAGCCACATTCCCAATGCGCACCTAGCGACATTACGTGAACCTATTGGCGTGGCCGCCTTGATCACGCCATGGAATTTTCCCAATGCCATGATCACGCGCAAAGCCGCTGCCGCACTCGCCATTGGCTGCAGCGTGATAGTTAAACCCGCAGAAGAAACGCCCTTCTCTGCACTCGCATTAGCCGAGCTTGCTGAGCGTGCGGGGATCCCTGCCGGCGTGTTTAATGTCATTTTAGGCGATCCTCCCATGGTCTCAGCACAATTGTGTCAAAGTGAAAAAGTCAAAGCGCTCAGCTTTACCGGCTCTACCCGTGTTGGCCGGCTACTGCTAGAACAAAGCGCCCAAACCGTAAAAAAATGCGCCATGGAGCTTGGGGGAAATGCACCTTTTATCGTGCTGCCTGATATGGATATTCAACAAGCCGCGCGCGCCGCTATCGATGCAAAATTCCAAACGTCAGGCCAAGATTGCCTGGCGGCGAATAAAATTTTAGTGCCACATGACAAACATCAAGCATTCGTCGATGCCTTTGCCGCACTGATGGATGAACTTGAAGTAGGCAATGGTCTATTGCCAAGCACAGACATTGGCCCATTAATTTCACGCCGTGCGGTCGAGAAAGCGCAATCGCTCGTCGATGATGCCATTGCCAAAGGGGCAACTGTGATGGGCGGCAAATTAAATCCCAACCTGGGTGAGAACTTCTTTGCGCCTACGCTTATCACCAAGGTGACGCCGGAGATGTTGGTCTATCAAGAAGAAACTTTCTGTCCCGTCGCTGCTGTGATTGCCTACGATGACTTAGACGAAGCCATCGCCATGGGCAACGATACCGAATATGGCTTATCAGCCTATGTGTATGGCCATGATATTCGAGATATTTGGCGCTGTCTGCGCGGCTTAGAAGTCGGGATGGTCAGTGTCAATTCAGTGAAAATGACCGGCCACCCGATTCCATTTGGTGGCGTCAAGCAGTCGGGCTTAGGCCGAGAAGGAAGCCGTTACGGCATCGACGAATTTAGTGAAATCAAATACTACTGTTTAGGTGGCCTGCCCACGGTAAGCGGCAGTTAACAAGGGTTTGCTGACGGATAAGGAGACTGATCATGCGTCCAGAAACAAAAGCGTTGCTAGAAAAAGACAGAAATACCGTGTTCCATCCCTCTACGCACCTCAAGCAGTACGCGCATGGCGAAATGCCTGGCCGAGTGATCGCGTCAGGTAAAGGGATCCGGATCACCGATTCTGAAGGCATTGAGCTGATTGACGGCTTCGCGGGCTTGTATTGCGTGAATATCGGCTATGGCCGTGAAGAAATGGCAGAAGCCATCTACGAGCAAGCGAAAAAGCTCGCCTACTATCATACCTATGTTGGCCACACCAATGAGGCTTTGGTGACCTTATCAGACCGCTTAATCAACATGGCGCCTGGCATGAGTAAGGTGTACTACGGTATGTCGGGGAGTGATGCCAATGAAACCCAGCTTAAAATTGTTTGGTATTACAATAACGCCCGCGGTAAACCCGAGAAAAAGAAAATTATCTCACGCGACCGGGGCTACCATGGCTCTAGTGTGGCGTCCGGCTCACTAACCGGCCTGCCTTTGTTCCATGCGCACTTTGATTTACCGATTGAACGCATCAAACACACGATGGCGCCCTACTACTATCGCCGTGAAGACAGTGGCATGACAGAGCCAGAGTTCGCACAACACTGCGCGGATGAACTGGAAAAAATGATCTTGGCTGAAGGCCCCGATACCGTCGCCGCCATGATTGCCGAACCTGTACTCGGGACAGGCGGTATCGTGCCACCACCAGAAGGCTATTGGGCGGCCATTCGCAAGGTGCTCGATAAGTACGATGTGTTATTGATTGCCGATGAAGTGGTGTGTGGCTTTGGCCGAATTGGCAGTGATTTTGGCTCGATTTATTACGACATGAAACCTGATCTGATCACAGTCGCCAAAGGGCTGACGTCCGCGTATCAGCCACTGTCTGGGGTAATGATCGGGCATCGCGTCTGGGAGGTGCTTGAAGATGGTACCGATACGTGGGGCGCCATTGGTCATGGCTATACCTACTCTGGGCATCCATTGGGCGCCGCGGCAGCACTGTGTAATCTTGATATCATTGAACGCGAGAATCTGACTCAGAACGCCGCAACCACGGGCGAATATCTGCAAATGAAAATGAAAGCCGCCTTTGCCGATCACCCATTAATTGGCGATAGCCGCGGAGTGGGGTTACTGCATGCGCTGGAGTTCTCGCCTGACCGCGCCCATCGCAGTCACTTTGATCCCAGCCTAAAAGTGGGGCCACAAGTGGCGGCTGCGTGTTTAGAGCAAGGGCTAATTGCGCGTGCGATGCCACATGGCGATATTCTCGGCTTTGCGCCCCCACTGGTGGTGACGCCCAATGAAGTGGACGATATCGTCGCAAAAGCCAAAGTGGCGGTCGATAAGGTAATGGATAAACTGGTCACCAGCGGGCAATGGCAACCTAAATAGCACCTCCCGAGGAAGGCCAGATATAAAAAAAGCGCCGACATTCGGCGCTTTTTCTTTAAGCTATGTATAACGCCATTAATTGGCCGTCGCAGGCTCTAGCGCTAGGTTCGCTTCTTTTTCTTTTTGCATCCGCATCACGGCTATCGGGCCGGTGATAAAGGTAAATGCAATCAAGAAAGACACAGGCACTGCAGTGATCACAATGAACGACTGGAGCGCGTTCAAACCACCGTCTCCGGCGAGCAGAAGCACACCAGCGACCACGCCCATCACAATCGCCCAGAACAGGCGATGTTTACGGGTTGGTTGGTTATCACCAGATACAGCCATCGCAATCGAATACGCCATTGAATCGCCAGTGGTTGCCACAAATGTCGTGGTAAGCAACATAAACGCTGGGATCAGAATCACGCTGTAAGGCAGCTGTGACAGTGACGCAATCAAAATCGCGGGTAAGCCGGCATCCGCCATGGGACCAGAAATACTACCGGGTGATTGCAACTCATAGAAGATACCGGTACCGCCCAATACTGAGAACCAGAAGTTAGTGGCAATTGGAGCACAAATCGCAACAGCGAAAATTAGCTCACGAATCGAACGGCCTTTAGAAATGCGCGCAATGAAGATAGCCATCATCGGAGCAAAACCAATAAACCAGCCCCAGAAGAACCAGGTCCACCATGCGTTCCAGCCACCATTATCGGTATTCAGTGCGAGAGTATGCATGTTGTTCAGGTAGTAGCTAAAGCCCGAGCCAAATTGCTCAAAGATAAAGCCGGTAGGACCGAGCACGATAACCGCACCAAGTAACACTGCGGCGCCGATAACGTTCATACGGCTCAGCCATTGCAAACCTTTATCCATACCGGTAAACGCAGAGATGGAATAAATAGCCACGACAGCAGCCAAGATCAGCATTTGCATCGGCATGGTATTTTCAATGCCCACAAAGCTTTCCAAGCTATAACCCAACTGGGTTGCTAAGAAGCCAATTGGACCAATGGTTCCGGCAGCTACGGCAATGATCGAACAAGCGTCGATCACAGAGCCAAGCCAGTGATTTTCTAGCTTGTCACCGAGCAAAGGGTACAAGAGTGCACGAGGACGCAAGCGTACGCCTGCCTGGTGGTGCGCATACATCAGTACAATCGTCGCCAAGGTGCCTAATACCGCCCAGGCTAAGAAGCCCCAGTGGAAAAAGCTTTGGCTTAACGCAGGGGCGACGGTCTCCATCACACCCGCTTCCATCTCACCCAGTGCTGGTGGTGGCGTCATGAAGTGATAGATAGGCTCAGCCGCTGACCAAAAGACACCACCGCCGGCAAGCAGGGTACACATGATCATCGCAACCCAACGAAAACGGCTCATTGAGACGGTATCGGTGGCGCCAAGTTTCAATTTACCAAATTTACTGCCGCCAATAGCTAGCGCCAATACGAAATTGATGACCATTAGCCACTGCCACCAATAACCAAAAAGGTTGGCAGACTCAGAGAATAGAGACTGGATCACAGAGGAAAAGTGTTTTAGGTCAAACAGGGCAAAGGCAAGAAATACAGCGACAAAGCCGATAGTAAATACGGCAACAAGTCGGTCGTTATTTTGTGTAGATTTAAGCATTAGTTCGCTCACAAGGTGTGTGAGGGATGGGACTCTATCAGTGTGGCGAATGAATGACCAGAACAAATTGACTCATAGGGATGGAATAGAAACCGTGACAGACATCACTTATTCAGATTTGGCGGGGGCTGAATAGGTTTATGACATTTTTATTAAATGCACAAAAAGCCACCAGCTTGTGACCTATCAAGCTGGTTCTGCGCTTTTTTGTTTTTTCGTCGTCTTACCTGTCTCTAGGATTTTTTTATGCAACACTATCGTCGCGCGATACAGTTTGGGGTGAACTTGTGCATCGCCTCTTTTAGCACGGTTGCAGGTAGAAATCACCGCAGCAGTAATACAAGCCGCCACTTTTAACTGCCCAAGCTGGTAGGCATAGCTAGCGACTTTAACTGCCATAAAGACGGATTGATCGCTCTGCTTATAGTTACGTACCGCGAACTTCTCAAAGCGGAGAAAATCCTTGTGATAACTTTTGAGGATCCGATTGATGTGGCGATCATAGTAATTTTTGTATTTGGCGTAGCTCCCTTTCGGATTACTCGCCACGATGTCTCTCACCCAGACAGACGCTTGCAGCTGTTCTTTTTCAAATAAGCCACTCAGCCAGGCAAACATATAACCTCCCTACTGCTAGCTTAGCCGCTTTATTCTACTTAATTTGCGCGACTAATCTATCAAAAGAAAGTGCTAAGTGGTTGAGTGGTGGTTATTTAACCAGCAGTAAGAATAGCTGTTCAGGCTTGGGTATTGATGGTGATGGTATACGTCGCATCACCTACAGGTAGCATATGGAGGATCTGCTCTCCTAACTCTGGATGACTGAGCAAATAATTTCCCTGAGGAAAGCGCGTGTCTTCAGGACCTTTTAATACCAAACTAAAATTCTCGACGTAATGGTCGTTTACTTCATCGCCATGACCAGGATGGGTATCAACACGAACAAGCGTCATAGCATATTCAGTATCTGTTCCGTCAATAAGCGTAATCGACTGATCGATCAACTCACTGACATGCTGACAAGATAGTACATTCATCGGCCCTCCCGCGTTCCGTTACTGCGTATTTACGCCTTTTCTCTCTCACCATCAAGATTAGAAGAAAAATCCGACAATGCACAACAGCTTAGTGCTTTTCGGACTTAAAATACGGGAAATATCACTCAGGCTGGGTGATGTTGCGTTAAATCCCCTTGCTGTATCCCCTGATAAAAAAATCACACACAACACTAGACGACCGGTCTAATCTTCATTATGCTACACCACATGAAATCAAGTAGCACATTAGAACACACCAGCCACAACGCTACCCACCAGCATTTGCTGGATACGGGTGTTAATGTAATGGCGCAGTTTGGCTTTAGTGGTGTGGGTCTTAGCGCAATACTAAAAAAAGCCGGCGTCCCGAAAGGGTCGTTTTATCATTATTTTGCTTCAAAAGAGCAATTTGGTCAGGCGGTATTGCAGCACTATTTTTCGCGTTATTTAGCAGAAGTAAACAGTTTGCTGTCAGACACTACGCTGCCGCCTATTACGCGAGTTCATCGCTACTTTACCCTTTGGCAGGCCCAGTACTGCAGTATGGATCCCGTTCAAACTTGCTTGGTCGTTAAGCTAAGCGCTGAGGTGGCAGATCTTTCCGAGCCCATGCGGCTTGCGTTGCGTGATGGCACCGACAAACTGATTGGTAGCTTAGCGAGTACACTCGCGCTCGACGAAAGCAGCTTTAACCATGACAACGCCTTAACCACCGCGACGACGCTTTACCAGCTATGGTTAGGGGCAACACTGTTAACAAAACTGCACCGTAATGACAGCCATCTAGCGCAGGCGATGACCATTACGCAACAAAAACTCGGCTTGGCTGACTAGTATAAAAGTCAAACGAACAAACGCAGCATACGAGGAACAACGAGGAGGTGCTAGTGAGCATTTCAGTTCCAGTTTTTCGATAAAACAAGCATTTCAATAAGACCCGCCAAGGCGGGTTTTAAATAAACGCTAACTAGACGACCGGTCTAATCAAACGAGAAGACTGATTGACTGACAACAATGAAAAGGAAGGATGAGCAATGAACAACTTTGAGTTCTACAATCCCACACGTATCGTTTTTGGCGAAGGTAAAATTGCCGAGCTGGATCGGCTCATCCCAGCCGCAGCAAAAGTTTTGGTTCTTTTCGGTGGCCAGAGTGCACGCAAAACCGGCACCTTAGGTGAAGTTGAACAAGCACTTGGCGAGCGTCAATTTGGCCTGTTCAGTGGTATTGAGCCCAACCCACGCTACGATACGCTAATGAAAGCGGTCGAAAAAGTGCGTGAAGAAGGTTACGACTATCTGCTCGCTGTCGGCGGTGGATCGGTGATCGACGGCACCAAATTTGTTGCAGCAGCAGCGAAATACGATGGTGATGCATGGGACATTCTCACCAGCATGGGCAGCAAAATCGAAGCCGCGCTGCCATTTGGCACCGTGCTCACCTTGCCTGCTACTGGCTCAGAAATGAACAAGGGCTCGGTGGTCAATCGCGAGTCAATGCAAGCGAAATTGCCGTTTATGAGCGAATTGGTATTTCCACAATTCTCAGTGTTGGATCCGGTAAAAACCTATACCTTACCTATCCGTCAAGTCGGCAACGGTGCCGTTGATGCGTTTGTTCACGTGGTTGAGCAATACCTCACTTATCCAGCTAACGCGCCAGTACAAGACAGATTCGCTGAAGGCCTGCTACAAACCTTGATCGAGCTTGGCCCACAAGCTCTGGAAACCCCGGAAGATTACAACATCCGTGCCAGCTTGATGTGGACCGCGACTCTCGCGCTGAATGGTTTGATTGGCGTGGGTGTACCACAAGATTGGTCAACCCATATGCTTGGTCACGAGCTGACTGCCCAACATGGTTTGGACCATGCACAAACCCTCGCGGTTGTGTTGCCGGCAATGTTGAATGAGAAGTTTGAGCAAAAACAAGCCAAGCTCGCACAATTTGCTGAGCGTGTCTGGCATATTGAGCAAGGCAGCGAAGCAGAAAAGGCTCAACAAGCGATTGAGAAAACCCGCGATTTCTTTGAGCGCATGAACGTGAAAACACGCATGAGCGACTATGACTTGGACGAAAGCGCGATTGAACCATTGATTGAAAGCTTAACTCAGCACGGCATGACTCAGCTCGGTGAGCACGGCGATGTGACCCCGGATGTTTGCCGCCGCGTGCTGCAAGCCGCGCTTTAATTCCCGTACTGAATAAGGGAGGACACACATGTCATCACCAATGAACCAACGTTTTGTTCTTGCATCGCGCCCCGTAGGGGCGCCTACTGCAGAGAACTTTCGCTTAGAAGAAGTGGATATTCCTGCTCTCGGCAACCATGACGTTTTAATTGAAAACCACCACTTATCTATCGACCCATACATGCGCGGTCGTATGAGTGATGCAAAATCGTACGCCGAGCCAGTGGCAATTGATGGCCTAATGGTCGGTGCCACCGTGGGTAAAGTGCTGGAGTCTAACCATGCCGATTACCAATCGGGTGATTGGGTACTCGCTTACAAAGGTTGGGAAACGCATTCAGTTGTAAACGGCGATACGCTGATCAAACTCAATCCGGATCTGGCGCCGGCTTCTTACGCGCTCGGCATCTTAGGGATGCCAGGCTTTACCGCTTACATGGGCTTACTGGATATTGGCCAACCCAAAGAAGGTGAAACCCTCGTGGTAGCAGCGGCAACCGGTCCCGTCGGCGCAACTGTTGCGCAAATTGGTAAGCTAAAAGGTTGCCACGTAGTAGCGATTGCCGGTGGCGAAGAAAAATGCCAATACGCACGTGAAAACCTCAACGTTGACGCGTGTATCGACCACAAAGCAGACAACTTTGCCGAGCAGCTCGCTGAAGCCTGTCCACAAGGCATTGATATCTACTTTGAAAACGTCGGGGGCAAAGTGTTTGATGGTGTAATGCCACTGCTCAACACCGGTGCTCGCATTCCAGTGTGTGGATTGGTATCACAGTACAACAACACTGCCTTGCCCGATGGCCCAGATCGCCTCTCACAGTTGATGGGCACCATCTTGGTTAAGCGCTTAACCATCAAAGGTTTTATTATCTTTGATGACTATGCGCACCGCTACCCTGAGTTCGCGCATGATATGGCCAAATGGGTCGGCGAAGGCCAAATCCATTACCGTGAACACGCGGTGGATGGCTTTGAGCAAGCGCCGCAAGCACTGATTGATGTGCTAGAAGGCCGTAACTTCGGCAAGATGGTCGTCAATATCAAATAAAGCTCGCACGCTTTATTTCGCAATACCGAAAACCCTGCCTCCCCCTTAGCGATGGATAGCTAAGGGGGTTTTTATATGCTTATTACGTGTACTTTTTCACATATGCTTTTTCTCACCACATAAATGCACACTGAGGGCTACACTGATGAGAGATGGCTTAATCATCATTGCTGAGCTTAGATTAATACTGGCAGTAATAGGCGATCTGTGCGCACGGCAGCCAATCGAGAAGAAAGGATGTATCTCCAATGCCCACTCCTACCCCAACAATCCGTCACCAAATTGCTTTCGGTCTCGCGCTTGTTCTCGTCATGGCGCTACTCACAATCTTTGCCGTGGTCGAATGGAAAGTAAAGCCCGATTTGATTGACCAGCGACACCAAAAAATCGCCATAAGCCAGCATGGCCTCTTGGACTTGCTCGATGCCAAACTCGGACAGATCGAACTGTTAACCAGTACGATCGCCTTAAAGGGCACCAACCTTCCTAAAGACGAAGCGCTATTCCGCAGCCTCTTTCCCCCGATCTTTAACAATCATGGCGATCCCACGATTGCCGGTGGGGGGATCTGGCCGGAGCCCAACACCTTCACACCGGGCGTAGAACGACGTAGTTTTTTTTGGGGCCGCACAGGACCCGATATGGAATACTATGATGATTACAACAACCCTGATGGCAAGGGTTACCATAATGAACGCTGGTACCTAGCAGGAAAACAAGCACCTATCGATCGCTGCCGTTGGTCCAACGCTTATATCGACCCGTTTACCAAAGAATCCATGATTACCTGTACCGTGCCTATGAAAGAAAACGATCGCTTTGTTGGGGTGGCAACGGTCGACATGAAGCTGAGCGGCATTGCCGACATTCTGTCTCGTTATGGCAAAGAAAACGATGGCTATGTGTTCGCCTTGGACGCTGATAACAAAGCGATAAGCTTCCCCGAAGTAGCGGTAAGATTTAATCCTTATCGAAATACGCTGCGAACGGTTACCGAGTTAGAGCAAGCGCTCCCTTGGCTACAAGAAGCGTTGCAGGCAAGTCAATCTCTCCAAGATAGTCAACTGATCACGATAAAGAACGACGGCGTGCTAAACGAAGCCGCTTACGTTCATATTATTAAATACCCTCAAACCGATTGGGTGATCGGTCTCGTCGTGCCCAAAAGCAAAATGACAGCGGCTGCCGATAGCATGGGACTGTTCCTGATGTTCGCCATTGGCGGGCTGTTGCTCGTTGTGGGAATTATCGCCGCGATTACCGCTCGCAACCTATTAGGTAAAATTCAACAGACCACCCAGCAAATCCGAGAGCTCATTGAAGGTGAAACCACCCAAGAGTTGGCGGTAGGTAAGATGAACGAGGTAGGCGAATTGCGCCAAGCCGTTAACGCGTACGGTGAAAAACTTAAGTCACTACTTAGACGACTCGAAGCGATTCAAGAGGAATTGGTTCAGAATGAAAAGTTGGCATCACTCGGCTCGTTGGTCTCTGGCGTGGCGCATGAGTTGAATACACCCATCGGTAACGCCCGGATGTCTTCCACCTCGATACTCGATACCAAACACGAATTCGTTCACAAACTCGAGCAGCCAATCACCCGCGACGACCTCGATCAGTTTCTCAACCATGTTGAAGACGGGACACGTATTATTGAACGTAATATGTTACGGGCCTCCGAATTAATTCGTGCCTTTAAGCAACTCGCGGTGGATCAAACCAGTGACCACAGACGCGACTTTGAACTACATCTGTTGATGAACGAAGTCCTTCTCTCGATGCGACCGACACTTCAGCGCGCGCCGCACCAGCTCGAAGTCGCTATTCCAGCGGGTATTCTGCTTAACAGCTACCCGGGTGCACTCACCCAAACGTTGATCAACTTAATTAATAATGCGTTAATTCATGCGTTTATCGGGCGTGACACTGGGCACATACACATCATAGCCACCATGGCGACAACCGAGAGTGTGAGTATCCGCATACATGATGATGGCGCAGGGATGACGCCCGAAGTACAAAAACGTATTTTTGATCCCTTTTACACCACCCGACTCGGGCAAGGTGGTTCGGGGCTTGGTTTGCATATCACCTTCAACCTCGTCACCGGCATCCTCGGTGGTCGCATTGAGGTACAAAGTGAGCCCGAACACGGTAGCTGCTTCACCATTACCCTGCCGCTTATCGCCCCCGAACGCGCCCTACCCAACAGTGAGGGCGCGTCGTGAATTGCGCGGATATGGCGCTATTCAATGCTGAGCTGATCCGCTGTGGGTAATGCAGTCATTGCCCCTTTTTCTGTTGTAGCCAGCGCGCCACAACGGTTGCCTTGGCGCACTGCCTTGGTGACTGCTTCTGGTGTCTGCCACTCAGGCAACTGGGCGAGCGCAGCAAGCAAACCGCCCATAAACGCATCACCTGCGCCTGTGGTGTCCACCACGTTTGCCGGTGTGGTCGGCACCTGCCAAACAGTATGGTTGAACGCGACGCGGGCACCTTCACTGCCCTGTGTCACCACCCACAAAGACACATTCGGTGCGCGCTCAGATAATGCGGCTAACCCTGCTTTCACAGAGTTATTTTCAGTGCGTAGGTGCTTAGTGAGTAAGACAAGCTCATCATCAGACACCTTAACCACATCCGCCAACGGCAAGGCTTGCCACACAATCTCTAACATCTGTGATTCACTTTGCCAAAGATCATCACGCAAATTAGGATCAAAGCTGACAAAGCCACCATTATCACGACATGCCTGCATCGCGCCGAGTGTAGCAGAGCGTGATGGCTCGTTCGCAAGGGCAATGGAGCAAGCATGCAACCACTGCCCTTCTTCGAACAATGGGAAGTCGTACGGCTGAACAAACTGGTCGGCACTGGGCTTAACCATAAAGGTGAAGCTTCGTTCACCATGATCATCCAACTCGACCAATACAGTTGAAGTACGTTGCGCCTCGTCGCGATGCATAAACGCAATGTCCACACCTTCATTCGCTAAGGTAGTCTGCATAAAACGACCAAGCGGATCGCCACCAACACGGCCAATAAAGCCTGTTTGTCCACCAAGTCGACTGACTGCCACGGCGACGTTAGCCGGGGCACCACCTGGACATTTCAGGTAGTGATGCTCGCCATCAGGGATCAAATCCACCACGGCATCACCGGTAACCCATACCTTGCTCATTACGCTTGCTCCTCGTTCAAGACTCGATTACGCCGCCGCAGCTTGTGCGTATTTTTTACGGGCGCCCAATACATAAGTTACGGAAAACGCTACAATAAAGGCAATCGCCATACCAATGATATAAGGCACCACACCGTCAGGGCGAATGGAGATGATCCCTGGCAAACCCGCTGCGCCCAACGCTTGTGCTTTCACTTTAAAGAAGGTGACAAAAGCCCCGGCACAGGTCGCACCTGCAAGCGCACCAATAAACGGATAACGGTATTTAAGGTTAATACCAAACATCGCAGGCTCAGTGATCCCGAGCAGTGCTGTCACCCCTGCAGGCATCGCAATCCCTTTCGCTTTGACATCCGCGGTTTTTAGCCCAAACGCTAAACAGGCTGCACCTTGCGCCACATTTGACATCGCCGCGATAGGGAAAATAAAGGTACCGCCAGTGACTGCAATATCGGCCAATAATTGGGTTTCAATCGCGATAAAGCTGTGGTGCATCCCGGTGATCACAAAAGGTGCATACACAAAGCCAAACAAAGCACCGCCAATCATCCCTGCGGATTCATAGACCCAGTTCAGACCATCGCCGAGCAAAAAGCCGAGCTCTCGTGTAAACGGGCCTACCAAGGTAAAGGTGATCAGTCCGGTAATAAAAATCGCCAGCAAGGGGGTCAGCAAGTTATCCAACACTGAGGGAATAATGCGACGTAACCCTTGCTCCACTTGTGCGAGAATATAGGTGGCAACCAGCACCGGCAGCACCGACCCTTGATAACCGACTTTTTCGATCTCAAAGCCAAAGATTTCCCACACCGGGATATCTCCAGACACTGCCGCACCACCAAAGCCCCAGCCATTAAGCAAGTCTGGGTGAACCATTAACATGCCTAACGCGGCCCCCAAAAAGGGGTTAGCACCAAACTTTTTACTCGCAGAAAACGCAAGCAGTACAGGTAAGAACACAAATGGCGCATTGGCGAACGTATTGATCATACTGGCCAGATCACCCATTTGTGGGTAGGCCTCAATCAAGGACTTGCCATCGATAATCAAACCTGGCGCGGTGAGGATGTTGAAAATCCCCATCAACAGACCACCGGCGACAATGGCTGGAATAATGGGAACAAAAATGTCTGACAGCCCTTTTACCGCACGTTGTAGCCAATTTTGTTTCTCGGCACCGGCGGCAGCGACGTCTTTCGACGACATATCTGACTGACCCGTCAATTTGCTGAACTCAGCATAAACATTATTGACAATGCCCGAGCCGAAAATGATCTGTAACTGACCACTGACTTGGAACTGCCCTTTCACACCTTCAATTGATTCAATCGCGCTTAAATCCGCGAGGCTATCATCATGAAGTGCGAGTCTTAGCCGCGTGGCACAATGTGCCGCCGCTGCGATATTTTCTTTTCCACCCAGTTTATCGAGTAGTTGTTGTGCTATTTTTTGGTAGTTCATGGCTACTTCCCCTGCACGCTCTCACTGTCTTTGCCACCGTCGCTATTTTTTCTAATGTGGCCGTCACACGTTCCACACTTTCGGGAACGATCCCGAAAATAATGAGCTGAATCCTTTAATCCATCAAGTATCAGGGATTATGGCTGTGATACCGATCAGTAAATCATGGTGCACTCCCTGCCATATATGTGATATCAATCACTAAAAAAAGGGAGTTTGGATAGGTTTGTTTGCAAAGGAGCACTAAATGCACCGATGATGATGCGCTAAGCAAAGGAGAACTCATGGCTAGCTTGAATGATGTCGCCCGTTTGGCGGGTGTTTCCAAATCAACCGTGTCACGCGTAATTAACCAAGAATATGGCGTGAAACCAGCGACCATTGAAAAAGTGAACCGCGCCATCGAGCAATGCGGCTATGTCGTTAACCAAATCGCTAAGGATTTAAAATCCAATAAAACTAACCTTATCGGTGTCATTGTCCCACGAGTGTCATCCCACGCCATGTCAGCCAGTGTCGATGGCCTGAGTCATGTGTTTGATCAAAAAGGGAAACAAGTGCTTTTGGCTAACACTCGCCAGGACGATCAGCGTATTTGTCATTATCTCGATTTATTCAACCAAAAACGCGTAGAAGGGATCCTACTGTTTGCATCGACACTCAACCCCGCCTTGGTCCAAGCAATTAAGCGCTCGAGTGCACCAGTCGTGGTGATTGGTCAAGATGGCTCTCCTTACAGCATCCCCAGCGTGATTCATGATGATTACCGGGTTGGCTTTTGCGCCGGCGAGCAACTGATTAAAGCCGGTTGTCAACGTATCGGATTCCTAGGTGTGCAAGCCGCAGACATCGCGGTTGATCAGCAGCGCTATCAAGGACTTGAGAATGCGTTGACCACACTCAGTCAAACCGAACCTTTATTCCATTATCAAGGGCAATTCTCGATTCAATCTGGCCATGTCGCGATGACCGCTATGCTCGATCAATATCCAGAGACAGACGGCGTTTTTTGCGCCACCGACCGTATTGCTATTGGTGCCATCCAAGCCCTACAAACACATGGGATCACACCGGGTCACACTGTGAAGCTGATTGGTGTGGGTGATGATGAGCTTGCACACGTAGTATCACCGAGCCTATCCACCTTTAACTATGCCTTTGATGCGGCAGGTGAAAGCGGCGCAAAAATGTTGCTTGAATTACTGGAAACGGGACAAAGCCATGTCTCTAAATTAGTGATGGGATTTAACTACGTTAGCCGTGACACCTGCCCCTAAAAAGGCGATATGTTAAGCAGAAGAGGTAAATTCCACTTGCACTCTTACCCTCTTATTCGCTATTTTTGGAACGTTCCCGAAAATAGCATTGGTACGGATAGATGGAAATAACCCCAGCAAGCTTGGTTGATGCGTGCGGTGGCGCAGATAATCTGCGCCGCGTATTGCGTCATCAAGGCAAAATAATCATTGAGCTCATTGAGCTTGAGCGCGTAAACCAAGAAGCCCTTTCAATCAATACGATTGACCATTCGCTGCGCCAAATCACACTTGCTCACCCCGTGAATCAGAACACACTGACGGCTCTGGGACGCCTTATCGATTACAACCTGCGTGAGCAAGCCGCGCCCTGCTACGCTTCAATCAGCAAGACAGACTTCCATCGTCCAACTTGGCATATCAGTCCCCCTCAAGGGCTGCTCAATGACCCCAATGGTTTTATCTATTTTCAAGGGCACTATCACCTTTTCTATCAGTGGTATCCTTTTGCCTGCGAGCACAAAGACAAATTTTGGGTGCATTTAATCAGCCCTGATGGGGTGCAATGGCGTAGCGCGCCCCTTGGTCTTACCCCCAGCGATTGGTATGACAGTCACGGGGTGTTTTCGGGTCACGCCATGGTAATAAACGACGCCTTATGGCTTTATTACACCGGCAACACCCGTATTGGCCCTGAGCGCCTACGCCAAACCACCCAGTGTGTGGCTCGGTCAACCGATGGCATTCACTTTGAAAAGCTTGGGCCAGTGATTGATGCCCCACCTGCTGGCGTCACCGAACATATTCGCGATCCCAAAGTCATTGATGATGGCGAACACTACCGGATGTTACTTGGCGCACAGCGTGAAGACAAAATAGGTCGCCTGGCGCAGTATTCCTCCATTGATGGCCTGCATTGGCGCTACGACGGATTGAGTGGCGACAGCCTCGGCGACCATGGCTATATGTGGGAATGTCCCGATCTGTTCCCATTAAACGACCAATGGCTGTGTATCCTCTGCCCACAAGGCAGCACAGCGCCAACGCCCGATCACCACGTGCCTCACCACAATGGTTACGCCAAAGCCACACTAGAAGCAGACGGCATCAAACTTGATGACTGGCAGATACTGGATCATGGGTTTGATTTTTATGCGCCACAGACAGCTCAGACCCCTGACAATAAGCGCATGCTAATAGCTTGGATGGGTCTCCCAGACGAGGTGGATCAACCCAGTCAAAGTGCGGGCTGGTTGCATCAGTTAACCTGTCCACGTGAGTTACGCTGGGAAAATGGGCAAATTTATCAGCGTCCAGCGACCGCACTGCAACGCCTCAGAGGTCCTCAGCAACTTTTAGTGATTCGCACCGGGAGCGACGCGACCACCGTGGATTTGGGCACTAAGCAATTTGAGCTCAGTACCAATCTACCCATTCCAAACAGCGGCCAATACACCCTGTATTTTCACAGTCGCAGTGGCATTGCTCCTCATGCGACATCGACGGAGCCGTCTGGTTGTGCCCTCACCATTGACGGCAACAATCGCACCCTAACGCTTGATAGAAGTACAAGCCTCGCCACGGAAGGAGACACCCGTCGCTGTATTCACTTGCCTGAGCAGTTGGAAGAGTTACCGCTACAAGTCCTCGCCGATACCAGCTCATTAGAGTTTTTTATCAGTAATGGCCAATGGACAATGACTAGTCGTTATTTCAGCGCTACCGACGCGACCTTTCTTGCTGTGACACGCGATCATCACGATGTCCCCCTACCAAAGGAGATTGATTGGTATGCGTTAAAGAAGGCGAGTGTGGGTTAAATCGATAAGAGAAAATAGAAAATGAACCCCCTAACTAAACAGGTTAGGCGACTTGGTTGAAGAGGCGCTTGTCACGATCAACGAATATGTTCCAAGTAAAAGCTGATTTAGCAATTTCAATTAATCCAACGCAATATCGACAGGGATGTTTTTTGTTGTATTGGTTACACTGTTACAACTGATTGTTCAGCTAAGCATGATATGGAAATAGAAGAAATTTATCGTCGAGATTTAAATTTGCTCGTCGCGTTGCGTATTTTAATTGAAGAGCTCAGCGTAAGCCGAGCAGCGGCGCGTTTAAACGTAAGTCAATCCGCAATGAGCCGCGTATTAGGGCGATTACGAGAGTTACTCGCAGATCCCTTGTTTACCCGCCAAGGGCAACATCTTATCCCAACAGAAAAAGCCCTATCCGTAAATCGTGCACTGGATCAACCACTCGCATCTTTTCAGCAGTTGTTATCACCACTTGATTTTAATCCTATGTGTTGCGAGCAGACGTTTACGATTGCAACAACCGATTATGCGATGCAAACCATCTTGCCATTTGCGCTTCCACGTCTCTATCAAGAAGCCCCGAATATCGCATTTGAGTTTTTGCCGCTTCAAAATGAACGACTAAAAGAGCAACTCACCTATGGCCGGGCAGATCTCGCGATATGTCGGCCTAGTCATCCCGAGGCCTTGTTACAGCATGAAACACTCGGGCGAGTAGGTGTGCTATGCCTTTTATCAAAACAGCATCCACTTGCCGATCAGCGTATGACGCTGGATGACTATCTGCAATTTCCTCATGCGATGATCGCAATCAGTGATGGTGTAAAAGCGCTAATTGAAAGCGCATTAGAGGATAAACCCGCACGAAGAATGGTACTTAGGGCGTATCATTTAGAGGCCGCCTTGGCGATTATCGACACCGTACCACTCATTATCACAGTACCGGCCGACTTAGCCTTCTTGGTGTCCGATCGTTACGATCTGGTGGTGAAATCACTCCCCTTTCATTTTACACCGTTCGATTACTCGATGATTTGGCACCCACGCTGTGAACATTCACCCGCACAGGAGTGGTTGCGAGGTATCCTCAAAGAAGAGTGTGGGAAACTGATTGCTAAACGTGTTAAAGACATTAAATTGGACGAGGTAAGGCCCTAGTGGACCTTACCTCTTTTTTAACGCGCTTGATTAAAGCTTGATGACAGTACGGCCAGATACTTGGCCATTAATGATTTTCTCGGCAAAATCAGGCGTTTCGTTTAGGGTAATTTCATTGCACGCTTGTTCAAAGTAACTCGCCGGTAATAGCGACGCGAGTTGCTCCCACGCAGCAATACGTTTTTCACGCGGGCAGCTAACGGAATCAATTCCTTGCAAGCACACATTTCGTAGAATAAATGGCATGACAGTGGTTGGCAGATCAAAGCCACCCGCTAATCCACAGGCAGCCACTGTGCCACCGTAATTCATTTGGCTGAGGACTTTCGCCAAAACCTGGCTACCCACGGTATCAATAGCGCCGGCCCAGCATTGTTTTTCTAACGGTCGAGGCGGCTCTTCCATAGAACTACGCTCAATGATTTGACTGGCACCCAGTGTTTTCAGTAACGACTCATTTTGTTCCACGCGACCTGTCACCGCTGCAACTTCGAAGCCTAATTGCGCTAATAAGGTCACAGCGACCGAGCCGACACCACCACTGGCGCCGGTCACGAGAACAGGGCCATTACCAGGCTGGACCCCCGCATCAAGCAAAGCTTGAACACAGAGCATGGCGGTTAATCCGGCGGTACCCACCATCATGGATTGTTTTGGAGTTAGCTTCTCGCAAAGGGGAACAAGCCAATCTGCCTTTAGCCTTGCTTTCTGCGCCATCCCTCCCCAGTGGTTTTCGCCAACGCCCCAACCCGTGAGTACCACAGCATCGCCCGCTTGGTAGCGAACGTCGTCAGACGCCAGTACCCGTCCAACAAGATCAACGCCCGGTACCATCGGAAAGTGCCGGATGATCTTGCCTTTACCAGTAATCGCTAAGCCGTCTTTATAATTGAGCGACGAGTAATCAACAGCAACAAGCACCTCTCCGTTAGGAAGTTGTGACTCATCGAGTTGCTCGATATGTGAAATAGTTTGCTTGTTTTCTTGCTTGAGGACGAGGGCTTCAAACATATCAGTCTCCTAGACGATACCAATGGTTAATGACTCCCAGTCTAGCGCTGACTTGCCCATGATCTAAATGAAACTTTATCATGATGTCTATGCGCTTAAGTCATAATACGTTTACTTTACGATCAGCCTAAATTTCTGTTGAAGCTTCCTCTCAATAGGCTACTATCACGACGTCACTATCTACCGATATTCATTTTCTCGTATTAATGAAGGGGAACCTATGCTGCTAGCAACACTTGCGATTATCGCTGGATTTGCGTTGTTGGTATGGAGTGCCGACAGATTTGTCGACGGCGCGGCTGCGAGTGCTCAGTACGCCAACGTGCCTCCTTTATTAATCGGCATGTTGGTGGTCGGGTTTGGCACATCCGCGCCAGAAATGGTGGTTTCGGCGATGGCCGCGATGGATGGCAACCCGGCGTTAGCGCTGGGCAATGCGATAGGCTCTAACATCGTCAATATTACCTTAATACTCGGGGTCACCACGCTGATCGCCCCGATTGCGGTGCATTCCACCATTGTCCGTAAAGAATTACCGATTCTTCTCGTCGTCACTTTGGCGGTTGGCGCCATGCTATGGAATTATGCCATTAGCTTTACCGAAGCCTTGATCTTAATCGGTGGATTTTTACTGCTGGTTGGGTGGTCCATCAAGCATGCTATGCAAACCAACGACGATCCGCTCGCGCAGGAGGTGAATGCCGAGCTAACCAATCAACCACTTTCTCGAAAACAGGCGTTGACATGGCTGGTGATTGGCCTAGTGCTGCTGATTATTAGCTCGCGGATTTTGGTATGGGGCGCGGTTGAAATCGCGCAACAACTTGGCGTGAGTGATTTGATTGTTGGCCTAACCATCGTCGCCCTCGGCACTTCCCTCCCTGAATTGGCAGCGTCTATCATCGCCGCCCGCAAAGGCGAACACGATATCGCCGTGGGCAATGTGGTCGGCTCGAACATGTTCAATGCGCTGGCCGTGATTGGTATCGCCGGCCTTATCGAGCCCATCAACGAGATTGGTAGAGAAGTCTTCTGGCGAGATTGGATGGTGATGCTGGCTGTGACCGTATTGCTGATTTTGGTCTCTGTTCGCTTTGGCAAGACACGCGAAATTAACCGCGCGGAAGGGGTATTACTGCTCGCCTGCTATGTGGGTTACACCAGCATGCTGGTTTATGCGACGTGGTAGGAAATAGATGAGGTTTCGCAAACGTTTAACACACCGAGCTTGATATAGCTCCTACCGAAACGAAAGTCAGTCCAATAAGTAAAACAATTTATTCGATACTACTCCAATAAATTGATCTACCTTCCCATCCGGTTCAAATTAGGCCGAGCATTTGTATCGAACTTTGCTAGCATTAGGCACTAAAAAACAGGCACAATAACCTTTATGGGGGTTAGCGCGCACGCAATACATCTGTTATGTCGCTCGTTTGTGATAACGCTCAGTTGGCTCAGAGAAAAACTCAATGAATTACTTCACATCTAAACAGTCTTATCGTTGTCCATTTTTCAAAAGTCCAGAAACATGTAACTGTGCATCCTGTGTTAACCATAGATTGATGCAGGAAAGCAAGGAAGCAATCAAACGTGCAGAAGCAAAGAACTTTGCAGGCGGTGGATCGATACCAAGTGTCAGCACAGTGCCGGAACCAACACCGATTCAAGAAACCACACAGCAAAAAGTAGCACGTCAACGTAAAAATCGAATTGAGGAAACCGAAAAAGGCTGGGAGAAGATACAGGCAGCAATGTTTGACTTAGCTTGGATGCAGTCGCCCAAAACTCAATCTCAAAGTGCGCTATGGAAAGCGCTATTTACCGACGACACATCTAAGGAAAAACAACAACTTATAAAGAAAGCGAACACTCACCTCAACGAGCCTGTTAGAGAAGGAGAAATCGTTGTTATTCCAACCGCAGAGCCAAGGAATACCAAAGAGAAAGAGGCTCTAAGCACGCTCCAAGAAGAGGCGGCAATAGGTAGCCTAGAGCTGGGAAAACTGAGCGATGATTCTCTTTCATTGGTTAATCGTCATTTGGAGCTACTTGACTATTTTGCTGACGACGCCTTGTGTACCATCGATGAAAGCGAGTCCGGTAAGTATTATGATTATGCCTCTATCGGAGTGGGTATTGCCGCCGGATTTGTTCAAAAACATCTCGAGAACATTCAAGGCATCTTGTCAGAGCTCAATGAGCTCTATGTCGACGATTTGGCCAAGAACGGTAAACCCAGTGCCACGTTTTTTGCTCAACGCGCAAGCTTGTTCAAAAAGCTTGATGACTCATTCGCGCGTTTGTCCAAGCGCAGCGTAAAACTCCCCTTATATACCCAAGTTAGGCGTAACCTAAAGCTTTCAACTAAATCCGTCATTCATCACGCTGACGAAATTATTAGCAAAGGCTATGTTAGTAATCTCGGAAAGCGCATCGCGAATATCTCTATTGGGGTAGATGCATCACGCGCTGGTGGTTACGTTGGATTAATGCTAGGTGGTGCAAGTGTCGCAGATAGCATTTATGAAGCCTGTAATGTTGATAGTTATGGTGAATGTGGGAGAACGACTACACGTAAAACTGTAGGATTTATAAGTTCAATCCCCGCAGGCACAGTTGGTGGTCAACTTGCTGCAGCCGGAACAGTATTACTATTGGGAGCCGTGGGGATCGCTTCGGCACCAGTAATTGCAGTCGCCGCGCCAGCAGCTTTTATAGTAGGCGGCTTTACTGGCGGCCACTATGGTGGCCAAGCTGGTGAGTTCGCTGGCGATAAGCTCTACCAAGTCTACGAGTACATTATGGAGTAATTACATGCATGCACCTGATTTTTTGGATCTTTTAATAATGGGCTCAATACTTATTTTTGGAGGATACGCCTTTTTGTGGGCTGTACCAGCCGTCTTTATACTCGCAATCTTGGCGCTTAATGACATCAAACGCATTGAATTTATAGACCAACAACTTGCTAAAGATGTAAAACAACTTCACAGCAGGCTTGATTATCAATTATCTTATAAGATCGTGAACCGCTTTACTCTTTACTGCGTTTCCTATCCGCTTATTCGATATCGCCAAACGTCCCATTCCTGGAAGTTCAAATCCTTTATGTGGTTAAACTTTTTAGGGTTTTGGAGCTTAATTTTAGCGATTATATTTTCTTACCTATCCGAATATTTAAATATACCAATCTAATCTTCGTATCTATTTCACACATAGTTACACAACGGTGCGCTTTTGCGCTTTACATCAATCGCGACTAGATGAACACTGCGTGGCACAGTACAATGGCAGCTCATGTCGCGTAGAGTCAGTAAAATACTATGAGTAACACGACGGCGAAGAAGCCGAGTCCCCTGTTTGAAATCCTGTTCAACGTTTTTATCCCCTCGATCATCTTGATGAAGTTGAGCGGGGATGAATACCTAGGCACAGCCATGGCATTGGTCGTCGCTTTGGCGTTTCCTCTCATATACGGCGGGATGGATCTGGTCCGCAACCAGAAATTCAATTTTATCGCTGCACTTGGCTTTATCAGCGTGTTACTGACAGGCGGGATTGGCTTGTTGGAGCTAGATACGCGTTGGTTAGCCTTGAAAGAGGCGCTGATCCCGGGCCTCATCGGTTTAACCGTACTGGGCTCAACCTTTACCCGCTACCCACTGATGCAAAAGTTAATATTGAATGACACCGTGCTCAACCTCTCGTTGATTAATCAGCGTTTAAAAGAGAATGGTCAATCCTCAGCCTTTGAACGTTGTCTGATGCGGTCTAACTATCTATTCGCCAGCACCTTTGCGTTTTCATCAGCGATGAATTACTTCCTGGCGACTTGGATCGTGACCAGCCCTGCGGGCACGCCCTCCTTTAATGAAGAGCTGGGTAAGATGACGCTATACAGTTATCCGATGATTGCTATCCCTAGCATGTTGATGATGTTCGGTATTTTCTATTACATTTGGCGTCAGGTACGCGCGATGACATCGCTAGAAACAGAGCAAATCTTCCACCTCAAATAACAACCCTGACACGCCTTACTTTGCCCCCGGCGCTGAGCGTTTCGGCTTTGTTTGAAACTGCTTAATGCTCTTTTTCGCATTCGTGCGTCGGTTGGCTTTCTTGTCGCGAGGAGCGCGTTTGCTTTCCCCTATCGATGGTTTGTCTGTCACCGGAAAACCGTCCAGCTCTTGCACCGGCAATGCTCTTTGCGTGAGTTGACGAATGGCGTTCAGTGCGTCCATTTCACCATGACACACCAAAGACATAGCCACACCTTGTTCACCAGCACGAGCAGTGCGCCCCACGCGGTGAATATAGGTCTCGGCGTGCATGGGCAATTCAACATTAATCACCACCGGTAAGTGTTCAATGTGAATGCCACGCGCTAATAGATCGGTGGCGATCAACACGTTGATTTGGCCAGATTTGAATTGCGCCAGGGCTTGCTCTCGCTCGGTTTGAACTTTATTGCCATGCAGTGCACTGGCCGAGATGCCCGCTTTGTTGAGCTTTTTCGCCAAGCCATCGGCATTTTCTTTCGCTCCCACAAACACCAACACCTGCGGCCAAGCATGCTGCTTGATGCATTCAATCAAGGCTTTCGCTTTGCTGCCTTTGTTGACCAAGTAAAGTGTTTCTGTGACCTCTTGGTGGGTGCTGTTTTCTTGATGCGCGGCGAGCTGTTTTGGCGCAATCATTAGCTGGTTGGCTTTTTGCTTGAGCGCATCGGAAAACGTCGCTGAAAACATCGCGGTTTGGCGTTTACGTGCAGTTTGCATCACAATATTTTGCACATCCGGCCAAAACCCCATATCGAGCAAACGATCCGCTTCATCCAAAATAAGATAATGTACCGTGCTCAAGTCCAAGCCGTTGTTGGCTAAATCTACCAAGCGCCCTGTCGTCGCCACAAGAATGTTGGGATTGTCCGCCAGTGCTTGTTGTTGCGCCGCTTTATCAACACCGCCACACAAGCAAATGGCACTGAGATCTAAGGCGCTACCCACTTGGTTGATCGCGTCACTGACCTGCATCGCCAGCTCACGCGTTGGCACTAAAATCAGCGCTTGATGCTGAGGGTTTGCGTTTAACGCTTCCAGCAAAGGCAAACCGTACGCAAGCGTTTTTCCGTTGCCGGTATTTGCCAATGCCAAGACATCGTTACCCGCTAACAGCTCTGGGATCGCCAACGCTTGAATGGCCGTTGGTTGTTTAAACGTGTTGGGCAGCGCGTGAAGCAATTCAGAACACAATGAGAGAGTAGAAAACGGCATGAACGAGACCTTTATTTAGCGGCAGCCAACATCACAAAGATGCGTGGAGACAGGGCGCGGACTTTACCACACTCTGCTCGATAACCCCGCCTATTTTAGACGCTCACACCGTACGTGTTACTTCCATCCTTGACGCCACTTCTCATCATTTTTGAGCTCACGCCAGTCCCGTAGTAAATGATTTTATCGGACTGATAAGTATTATTTCGCGCGTCGACTTATCAGCCCTTAGTCAGCGGGCATGTATTGGGGATGGCTGCTGTTATTGACTGATTTTTGTCAGACGCTCAGACCGTTCTAGCGAATCAGCACTCATTACTTTAAGTTCAGACGCACCTTCAGCATTCTTCTCAGATAACATTCTGATTCGATCCGCGAGTTGGCTGATCTCTTCTGTTACGTGCGCTTGCTGCCCAGATGCCGCAGCAATGCTTACCGTGCGCTCTTTGATATTATCAAACGCTGTGACAATTTCTTCAAAGTGCTCACGTACCACACCCGCTCGCTCAACCGAAGATTGAGACAACTGATAACTTGATTCAATCACCTCCACACCTTGGCTAGCCGCCGAATGGAGCTGCTGAATAATGCCATCAATTTCGGCTGCCGATTCCTGCGTTTTGGCGGCTAATGAGCGCACTTCATCGGCAACGACTGCAAACCCGCGTCCTTGCTCTCCTGCTCTCGCTGCTTCGATTGCCGCATTCAATGCCAGTAGATTGGTTTGCTCTGAGATCTTTTTGATGACCTCAAGCACTGTGCCAACTTGTTGTGAGTCGGAGGCCAGTTTATCAATTACAGAGGAGGCTTCTTTCAGTGTGGTGGCAAGTTTTGCAATAGCATCACTATTCTCATCCACGGCTAGCTGTCCTTTTGCAACCAATTTCGACGCATCCTCGGCAGTGTCTGCGGCAGTCGCGGTATTGCTGGACACATCAGTGGCACTCGCTGACATTTGGTTGATCGATGCCGCCAATGTAATATTTTCATTCATTTGCGCAGACGCTTGATCACTCAAATCTTGGCTCAGCGCCTGTAAGCTGTTTGCGCTGGTTTTGACGCCAACGGCTTCTTTCGCGACATCTTCGAGGATTTTTTCAAGATGAGAGCCATATTCGTTGACTGAACGCCGTAACTCACCCATTTCATCAGCGCGAACAATCTCAAGCTTACTCCCTTTGTCGCCTTTAGATAGGCTGTCAACTTGCTGAGTCGTTTCTTTAATACTGCGAACTAGCCTCTGGCCGAGTAGGACCACGACTAGCGCAAAGACAGTCACCAACGGTAACAATATTATATATAAGCCCGAGCTTACTCGATTTAATGCGGCTAAAGCTTTTGGTTCAGGCAATAACATGCCCACTGTCCAGCCCTGTTCCGACAAAGGAACTTGTACGAGGAGCGAGCGGCTCTCGCCAACCACCCCTTCAGGCAGATAAACCGGCTCGCCGACATCTAGTGCTGATACAAGCGGGGATAGAAGCGGATATTGTCTACTTGCGTCGCTCAGGCTTTGCATACTAAGGCTTGAAGAACGCACACCTGGAAACGACAGAATGCGATCGGTTTGATCGAGCACAAACGCATAGCCTCCAGTTGTCTCGTTTTGGCTAATCAATAAGTCTGACAGGCCGGAGAGCATCAAATCGACTGTCGCAACACCCCAAAACTGTCCATCTCGACGAATTGCCACGGTACAGGTGACCATTGGAGTGCCAGAAATAGCATCTTCATAGGCAGCAGACCAGGCGCATTGCCCAGCTGGTAGGCCACGCCCGGCTTGATACCAGCTTTCGTTATGGTAACCACTGCCAGCAGGATCATTGTAATCATCTAATAGATCAAGCGAGCCTTGCTCATTACGCGCCCAAAATAAAGAATCACGCGTTTTTCCCGGCGTGAGCTTATCGGGTTCAGGCCAAACACCACCGCCCGCAATCGCGACGTTACCGTAATGATCGACCACAGGCTCGAGGCGTTCAATAAACTGTGCGCGATCTAACGGCAATGTTTCCGATAGCGCCGCGAGTGTGTCGGTCAAAACCGCCCCTTCATTCAGTACTGTTGCAATACGTCCTTCAATATTGGTGACGGTCTGTCGAGCGCCAGCCACAACCTGTTCTTGCAACACGGGCTTCGCTACCCACTCCATAACCAGATAAATGGTAAGAAATGACCCCAACAAAAGGGCAAGCGCCATGGCTTTAATCTTACGGCTGATTGTCATGGCAAAGTCCTCTACACTGCTATTTGCTTTAAGCGTAGCAGCAGGTAACTCAATTACCATGAAGGTGGATCTTTTCTAACAAAAAACACAAAACGCCCGATGGTGAATGTGATTTACATGGCTGATATTTACGATATCCAGTTCTTTAACGGCCATGTTATCCACCGGCTTCAACTCCCCCAACAACGTCATCAAGGCCATTTACACGAATACGGTCGAGGCTGCTTACCGCCAGTTCCAAATCCTGACATTGCGCTCGGTTCATGGGCGACCTTATCTCCATCCTTGACGCCACTTCTCATCATTTTTGAGCTCTCGCCAGTCAATCGAATATTCTTTTTTCGATAGCACTGACTCGAGCACGCATAACACCACCACACCGTCTTCATCATACTCAACGTCAGAGACCAAAAAGTGCTTCTCGCGATGGATGGGTTTTACCGCCGTCCACTTGCTATTACGTAACTTGGCTGGATTGATTTGATTCACGCTCACCCCGTTAGATATTGATTCGGTTAAAAATAACGATACCCAGTACGAACGTGGTTCGGTTTGGTTCAGTGGTTGGGGTTGGTGCGGCCTCTCATGGGTACAACTTTGATAACTCGTTCCCACGCTCCTGCGTGGGAATGTATATAGATTTTGAATCATAGGCAGGATTCGCCACAAGATCACCAAACTGCACCAGATTTATGTTCTAACGATAACGGACAGCGTCAATATCTTTAGCGAACAAGCCGGTTCAATACTCTAGGCAGCTTAATGTTACACTGGCCGTGGTGCTGATTGTGTTGGAATGATAGCTAGAGCTAGATAGGCATTCCCACGCGGGAGCGTGGGAACGAGAAAATAAAGCGAACCCGCGCATTGCCATTGATAGCTACACCTTGCGCCGCTCCATCAAAACACGACGCCGCAACAGCCAAGAAAGCCAAGAAAGCCAAAACGGCGTGAATGTGAAGAAGAGCTTGCGCTACCTGAATGACCAGGTAGGGTGGTAGATCTAGCGATTATCGATTTGCCTTTTTATCTCTGATGCAAGCGCGTTCGCAAATGCGGAGTCAGTAACGTTGACCATGCCTTGACCCTTAGTTGAGGCATCAATTCTCATTGCAATTTCACTGGCGTCTACATTCCACACGTCAACATAATAACGCTCGACACGAGAAAAGGCCGTCATTGAGACTGACGTAGCGCTAGCGTTGAAGGTGTTCGCAGTACTTGATCCTGATAAAAAGGCGAGTGAGCCAGCATCTCTTTCTTTGTAGCTAGCCCTTGTTGCGCCCACTCTTATCACGGAATCGATATTTTCTCTCGCGAGAACACCCACCACCTCTTCAGACTGGTAGCGCCTGGTTGGTGGGAAAAGTTGATTTTTAAGGACGCACTGCCGAATCGAGTCATCATCGCAAAAGCTATCAATAAATGCCTCTTCGAAATCAAAGCTAAACCCATTCATGTTTATCATGACGTTTTTCAACGGTGGCATTTCAGTGTCGGGGCTCTTATAGGCTCTACTCTTGGACCCTGCACACCCAGCTAAAAATAGGCAGGCTAATGCTGCCACTATCACTTTTCCTTTCACAGTCACTCCTTAATGCGGTTTAACTTTTCTATGATCGCGCTATCCGGCAGATCATTAAGCGCTGACAAAGCGACTCGAATCACTTACGAACGGCTGGCAGACGGCGCAACAAGTACGCGCAAACGCTCAATGATTTCATCGTCATTGTCATAGAGCATAAATTGCTTGCGGCTAGCGACCTGACGCGGCACATCACTGAATTGACTTGCGGACAAAGGCGAACTAGATAATGCCGAGGCAATGCGCTTTTCATCGTTGTGCATGGCTTACCTCCAATTTGTCGAGTAAGTGGTCGGCCAACAAAACAAAGTCGCTTTGTGCCTTCACTGCGCTATCGTCATCAATCTCGAAAATAGTCAGTCCTTTGACCAGGCCAGAGTAGGGCTTATCCCGATTAACAAGGCGCGCTGGCGCGACCTCAAAGAAATCGGCTATCGCTTGTTGTGCGCTGTCTGCATAATGCGACATGGATGGTAACACCGGCACCTTATTCAAGTAACTGATAACACTCAGCGATTTGTTAAAATCTTGAACAAAATCGAGCGCGCCAATATAACTCGTTCCCACGCTCCTGCGTGGGAACGAGAAAAACAAACAAGCGGCATTACTCATGGGTGTTGCTCTCGTGACAAAAGAAAGTGGGCGATATAAATGCAAACGGGTGATCCAAGGTGGACGTACTCAAGTTCGTACCGTGTTGTATATGGCGATGATGTCTGCGATGCAATGTAATCCTGTTTTTAAAGC